>NZ_JBIURV010000022.1:49993-169834 GCF_044741025.1 Streptomyces sp. NPDC088246 | reverse complement strand
TCCCGGTCTCCCGCAGGATTCCGGCCTTCAGGAACGCCTTGACCAGGGCGAGCACGCGCTTGTCCTTGACCCGGTCACGCACCCGGTCCATCAGGATCGTGTGGTCGATCGAGTCGAAGCACGCCTCGATGTCCGCGTCCAGGACCTGGCGATAGCCTTGGGTGCCCCAGAAGTGGATCTCAGCGATTGCGTCGTGCGCCCTCCGGTTGGGCCGGAATCCGTAGGAGACCGGCATGAAGGCGGCCTCGAAGATGGGTTCCAGCACCAGTTTCAGTGCAGCCTGGACCACGCGGTCGGCCACGATCGGAATGCCGAGACTCCTCAGCTTCCCACCGTGTTTAGGGATCATCCGTTCGCGTACCGGCAGTGGTCGAAACGTCCGTTGCCGCAGCTGCTCGCGCAACTGGTCCAAGAACACATCCACGCCCACCTGCTCGGCGATGGAGCGGGCTGTGGCCCGATCCACGCCGGCGGTGCGGGCGCCGGTATTTCCGGCGACCCGGTCCCACGCCATCGCGAGGAACCTGCGGTCGCATACCAGGTGGTACAGATCATCGAAGCGGTAGCCGGGATCGGCCACCGCCCAGCGGTGCAGCTTGGTCTGCATCTCCCGTACCCGCAGCGGACGCACCAAAGGCGCATCGCACTGCCCGGCCGAAGTCTCCACCCCGGCGTCTTCGGGCATTGCAGTCCCCTTTCTACTCGTAACCCGCTGCCGCCCTTCGCCATGTACGCGGCTTTCCCGCGCTCGGACTACTACGGCGGCTCCGCCCCGCCCCGGCCCGTTCGGACGACGGTGGACCCAGCCCGGATCTCCGCGCCGGATGCGCGGCCCGTGGCAGGACCGGGACGGTTCCCGTGTTCACTTGTGATCGCTTGTCGGAGTAGGCGCCCGGCTATGCCCCGGCGGCATCGCCACGGTTACGCCGCAGACCTTCACCGTGGCCTTGCGCGGCAGCGAACGAGACCACCGCACAAGTCGCCCGCCCGAACAGAAAGGCGAGCGCGCACCGCTCCCAGCCCAGATCCGCCAGATTCGAGCTGGTGGGATTCGTTACGAGGCTTCTCACACCGGTTTCTCGCGTACACCTCTCCGTCGTGCTCGCCGGGCACACGGCCATCTGGCAGTACTGGCCCCGCCCCGGCTTTGTCAGGGCTGCTTCCCGCCCTCCCCGGCACCTCCCGGATCAGGCTGCCCTCAGCTTCAATCTCGCTGCTGCGACAGCGGATTGGTGCAGGTCTTTCACCTCCACTCGATCAACAAGCGCCTCACGGCGCACTCGCTCCACCACCCAGCGGCGGGGCAGGACCTTGAAGCCCTTGACGTCGTCGGTCCGCTTCACGATCTCGACAACGATGTTCAACGCGTCGCGAGCCCACGAAAGCAGCGTGGAATCAACGGAGTTGGCGTATCCGCCGTCGGCCCACACCAGACTGACCGTGCGGAAGCCGGCGGCGAGCCGGGCCAGGACGATGCGGCCTCCGGCCCGGTCCTGCACGGAAGCGGAGGTGACCGCGACGAACAGCAGCAGCAGGCCCATCGTGTCCACGATCACGTGTCTCTTCCGCCCTGTCGTTCGCTTGCCCGCATCGAACCCACGCGCCTCGCCGCCCTCGCTGGTCTTGATCGACTGGGCGTCGATCACGGCGGCCGACGGCTCGGGATCGCGTCCGGCCCCGACCCGGACCTGGCGGCGGAGCTCGTCGTGGACGCGGTCCCAGGTGCCGTCCCGGCGCCACTTGGTGAACCAGCGGTGTGCCGCGTCCCAGGGCATCAGATCGCGCGGAAGCATCCGCCACCGGCAGCCCGACCGCAGCACGTAGAACACCGAGTCGAGCACCAACCGGTCCCCGTACTTGCGCATCCCGCCACCTTTGCGCAGGTCACGTGCGGGAAGGAGCGGCTGGATGATCTCCCACATCTCATCGGTCAAGCTGGACGGATAGCATGGGCCGCTGACGGCCTCGGAGTTGTCGCACTGGCACACACCACGTGATCATTCCGGGGCCGTCGTCATGCCCGGAAGGCAGATCACGACCGTCACGCACCACGCATGATCAGCCACCCGACAGGCTCTCAGACGAATTCCCTCAAGACGTCGAAAGGCTGTGGCCCCGCCTGCTGAGCGAGCAACGAGCACATGGCCTGGTTCCACTCCTGTGCTGGCCCACCGCCATGGGAAGACCGCTCAGCCTGGACCACACCGACGCCGTCCGCCTGGACGAGGTGCTGGCCGCGGGCTTCGCCGAGTACCGCCGCAGGAGGCTGCCGCTCTGGACGGACCCGACGCCGGCCCCGGCACCTGAGGGAATCGAGCCGTGGCCGCACGACCCCGGGCCGCCTTTCGAACAGTGGCCGGGCCTGGCAACGGAGATGCCCCTTGCCTCTGAAGGCCCCACGCCCGAGGAGGCCGCGTCAAGCCTGCTGGCCGGGCTCATCGAGGCGGGCCGGTTCGGGCTGGACGAGTGCCGCCTCGTTCTCGTCCCTGCCCATCGCAGCAGCGATGCTCCGGCGTTGATCGGGTGGTCCGCGGAGGCACCACTCCCTCTGCCGTGTGCACTCCTTCGGAGCTGGGAGGACCGCTTCGGTGCCCAGGTCGTGGCGGTGTTCGGCAGCGAGCTGCACGTCTCGGTCGCGAGACCTCTCGTTGAAGCAGAGCACGCGAGCCTGCTCGCTTTGGAGCACGTGTTGTCGACCGCGGACAACATCGTCGATGACCCGCCCACGCCGTTCCCCGAGTACGCGACGGACCTTGTGGGGCGGACTTCCTGGTCGTTCTGGTGGGACTAGGCATGACGGCCGGGCTGCCTCCCTCGTTGGGTCGGATGTGACGTTGACCGATGCGCAATGGGCGCGGCTCGAGCCGCCGCATGGACTTGCTTGCGATCCTCGATGAGGCGGTGGCCGCCCTCAAGGCTCCTCTGGGAGAGGACGACCGAAGCCAGGGCTGGACCGATGATCTCCGGAGAGAGGCTCAGGAAGAGATTTCGATCAGCCGTTCAGTACTGCGCCGCCACGGATCCGGCATGGTGCGGTACCTACGTCCGCGCCTTGACGAGTGGATGGAAAGCGAGGAGATACGGCCGAGACGCCTTCAGCACCTGGTGTCGGACGTGCAGCGGCGACTCGTGGACGCTCGCAGCACGGTGTGAGGCACACCGGCTGAACTGCGATCCGAAGCTGACAGGCCGATCAAAGGAACCGTCAGCCAGGCAAAGCACCCGCCAACTACGAATCATCACGGCCCCCTGACGGGCGGCTCCCCAGAGGCGACGCGCCGTGTAGCGCTCAAAGTCACACCAGGTCGGCGAGTGGTACGTCGATCGCGTCGGCGATGGCCGCGAGTGCGGCCGGGACTCCGGTACGTCTGTGGATTGGCCAGAGCGACACTCCTCTTTGTATCGTGGTGAAACAAACTTGTCTCACGTAGAGGATGGCCCCCTTGCCCAGGTCAGAGACCATTGGTGTTTTCAAGGCATTGCTCCTGGACATGGACGGCACCCTCGTGAACTCCGACGCCGTCGTGGAGCGCTGCTGGCGGCGCTGGGCACTGCGGGAGGGGCTCGACCCGGAGGCCGCGCTCAAGGTGGTTCACGGGCGGCAGGGATACGCCACCATGGCGGTGCTCCTCCCGGACCGTCCGATGGAGCAGAACTACGCGGACAACCGGGTGATGCTCGCCGAGGAGACCGCCGACACCGACGGCGTCGTCCCGATCGCCGGCGCACCCGCCTTCATGGACGCGATCGCCGGGCTCCCGCACGCCCTGGTCACCTCGGCCGACGAGGCGCTGGCCCGGACCCGGATGGCCGCGTCCGGACTCCGGATGCCGGTCACTCGCGTCACCGCCGAGAGCGTCGGCGCGAGCAAGCCGGACCCCGAGGGCTTCCTCAAGGGCGCGGCCGAGCTGGGCTTCGCCCCGGCGGACTGTGTCGTCTTCGAGGACTCGGAGGCGGGCATCGCAGCGGGCCGGGCGGCGGGCATGCGCGTCGTGGGCGTCGGCCCGCGGGCCGCGGCACTTTCGCCCGACGCGCATGTCGAGGACCTGACTCAGCTCCAGGTGGAAGCGGCGGCCGACGGTTCGATCCGGCTGCACATCAGCACGCGATAGCCGGCCCCCGGCGGGCCTCGGTCCGCGACAGCCGGCCTCCGGCAGTCCTCAGTCCCGGTGCAGCCGTCCCCGTGCCACCAGTTCGAGCACGGTCGCGACGGCCACCGCCTGTACGGCCATGAGCGCCACCAGTACGAACAGCTGCACGGCCCCCGCCTGGACCGGCGAGGCGCCGCCCAGCAGCATGCCCACAAAGGCGCCCGGCAAGGTGACGAGCCCCACCGTCCGCGTCTGGTCGAGCCCCGGCAGCAGCGCGTCCGCCGCCGCGGGCCGGGCGATCTCCAGCCTCGCGTCACGGTCGAGCAGCCCGAGCGCCATGCCCGCCTCCACCTCCCCGCGCCGGGTCGTCAACTCGTCCAGCGCGCGTCGCCCGCCGAGCACGGTCGCGGTCAGCGCACCCCCGATGAGGATGCCGGTCACCGGGATCAGCGCGATGCCCCGGACCGGGACGAGTCCGGTGAGCAGCAGCAGGGCGACCACCGGCGCGACCCCCGCCCCGATCGGCAGAAACGCCCACCACCAGGTGCGATTGCGGGTGATCCGGCGGCCCGCGGTCCGTACCGCCACGGCGTACATCAGCGCCACGAACGCGAGCAGCGGCGGCAGCGAACGGACCACCCAGCCGATGAGCAGGGAAACCGCGCCGAGTTGGACCGCGGCCCGCAGCCCGGCCAGCAGGATCTCGCGCGACCGGCCGAGCGAGGCCAGGGCGGCGACGGAGGCCGCCGCCGCGAGCAGCAGGGCCAGGACGACCCCGAGCGTGATGTTGACCCGTAGCAGCACGCCGTAACCCTACGACCGGCCAGGCTCGGAGTCCCTGCGCAAATCGGCCTGCCGCACCACCGAATTGCCGGTGCGTCAGTACGTGCGCCCGCGCAGATGCGGACGTACGCCCCATGCCTCAGCCCTGTTCGTCAGAACTCTTGATTGTGACGTGCCCATGTCGCCACTCTGTTACCTGGCGCCCACCCCACGGAAACCTGGCGCCGCCACGATGGCCGGGCCCCACGGGTCACCCGTCCAAGGTCCCCCCACATCAAGGGAGTTCGCATGTCAGGTGTCTACGCGCGTCGCATCGCTGTCGTCGCCGCATCCGCCGCCCTCGCCGCAACCACCGGACTGCTCACCGCCCCCACCGCCCAGGCGGCCATGCCCACCCCGGTCTCCGCATCGACCGCCCGTACCTATCTGAGCGAACTGACAGTCGCCGCGGAGGGCTCGTCGACCGGCTACAGCCGCGACAAGTTCCCGCACTGGATCACCCAGTCGGGCACGTGCAACACCCGTGAGGTCGTCCTCAAGCGGGACGGCACGAATGTGACGCAGGACTCCAGCTGCGCAGCCGTCAGCGGAAGTTGGTACTCGGAGTACGACGGCGCCACCTGGACCGCCGCCTCCGATCTGGACATCGACCACATGGTCCCGCTCGCCGAGGCCTGGCGATCGGGCGCCAGCAGCTGGACGACCGCCCAACGGCAGGCGTACGCCAACGACCTGACGCGCCCGCAGCTGATCGCGGTCACCGACAATGTCAACCAGTCCAAGGGTGACCAGGACCCGGCCAGTTGGCTGCCCTCGCGCACCGCGTACCGGTGCACGTACGTGCGCGCCTGGGTGCATGTGAAGCACTACTACAACCTGAGCGTCGACTCGGCCGAGAAGAGCGCCCTGCAGTCCGTCCTGAACGGCTGCTGAACGACCGCTGCACCACACAGCGAGGACCGCGCCGGGCAACCGCGTCCGGCTCGCCCAGGAGGCGGGGCCGCTGAGCGGAACCGGCCCGCCCTCCCCCGTCGTTCCGTACCGTACGGAGCCGTGCACGCCGCACGGCTCCGTACCCGTACACCGGGACGACGCGAGGGGGGCACACCATGGCCGGGCTCCGGCTGGGACCACTGCTGCGGTACGTCGACCGGGAGACCGCCGCGACCGCTACCGTCCGGGTCGAGGCGGACCGGCCGCGCACGACCGAAGTCCGTTGCGTGGACGGCGCGTCGGGCTCAGCGGGCTGATGTCGTACTGGGTGTATCGGCATCTCGGCAATCTCTCCCCCGCCGAACCGACCGCCGCCCCGCTCTGCGCCGCGGTCCGCGCCACCCCGGACGGCACCGAGACGCTGCGCCGCTTCGCCGCCGGGACGGACGCCGAACCGCCCCGTACACGCTGGAGCCACCGGCGTGTTTTCGGCCGAGTACGGCTGCTGATGATGGACACCCGCGCGGCCCGCGAGCTCGACGAGCAGCGGCGGTCGACGCCCGGCACCGAAGAGGCGCACCGGGTGCGCGAGGAGGGCCTTGCCGACCCCGGTTCGTACGACCATCTCCTGATCGGCACTTCGCTGCCGTGGCTCCCGCCGCCGCTCGTCCACGACGCGGAGCAGTGGAACGCCGCGCTGTGCCGTGGCGAGCGCGGCGGGCCCGAGGGGCGCTGGGCGCGCTTCGGGGAGAAGCTGCGCCAACGCTCCGACCTGGAACATCGGGCGGCCTTCCCCGACTCCTTCCGGGAGCTGACCGAGCTGATCCGGCAGGCGGGCCGGGGGCCGGACGCCCGGCGTCGGTATGCGTGCTGTCGGGTGATGTGCACCACGCGTACATCACGGAGCCCGCGTGGCCGGCCGGGGTGCCCGGCGGCGCCCCGGGGCACGCGTCCTTCAGCTGACCTGCTCCCCTGTGCACAACTCGATCCCCGGCCCGCTCAGGGCCGGCTTCCACTTCGGCTGGAGCCGGGCGGGGCGGCGGCTCGGCCGGCTGCCGGCGCGGCACGGGCGGCGGACGGGCACACCTCCGGTCCACTGGCGCATGACCGGCGGGCCGTGGTTCGGCAATCAGCTCATGACACTCACCCTGCATGGCCGGAAAGCTGCGCCGACATTGGTTCAGGCCAAGGCAACTGAGAAAGGTGCGCAGCTGGAGACGGTGCTGAACCACCCCCTGACCGACAACCATGGGACAACTTTCAGCCAGTCAACCAAATGTTGAACTTGCAAGCATTGGTGAGGTTTCCCTAATCTTGGGCACTCAATCGGTTCACGTCCCCACCAGACCGAAGGAGCCCTCCCCCCATGCACACACGTCTGAACCAGGCTCAGCCCTACGCTCTCGGCCTGTTCCGGATCGTCGTAGGCCTGCTCTTCGCCTGCCACGGCGCCGCTTCCCTCTTCGGCGTCCTCGGCGGCGCGATGGGCGGCGGTTCCATACCCGCCGGAACCTGGCCCGGCTGGTACGCGGCGGTCATCCAGCTCGTCGGCGGCAGCCTGGTGGTGCTCGGCCTGGGCACCCGCACCGCCGCCCTGATCTCCTCCGGCTCCATGGCGTACGCGTACTTCAAGGTTCACCAGCCCGAGGCGCTCTTCCCGCTGCAGAACGGCGGCGAGCCCTCGGCCGTCTTCTGCTGGGCGTTCCTCCTGCTGGTCTTCACCGGCCCCGGCGCGCTGGCCCTGGACCGGCTGTTCAGCCGGGGCGGCGCAAAGAGCGACGGTCAGGACCGCGCACGCGAGCAGGTACCGGCCGTAACGGTCTGACGGCCGAAGTGGCGGCCCTGCTGACGGCCGTCACGGCCCGATCCGCACGGGACCGCCCCGCTCGCGGGCCGTTCCTCACGTACACCCGGAACCCGATCTTCCCATTTCTGGGTGTACGTGACCTTTCCAACATCGTCCATATTTGTAGATCACCGGATGAGCCTCAGGCGTACGCTGTACAGCTGGCCCTGCCGCTCCTGCCGCTCCCCTGCGACGTCGCGGCGTTGTTCCGATCGGGGAGTAGTAGGTGCTTGAGAGTGTGGGTGCGCTGACCGGCAGCCCATGGATCTACGCCGTGGTCGCCGTCTCGGTGCTCCTGGACGTCTTTCTGCCCGTGCTGCCCAGCGGAGTCCTGGTGATCGCCGCTGCCACGGCAGCCGCCGGTTCGACGACCGTCGCAGGCGCGGCCTCCACCACGCGCGCCGCCGAGCAGGTGCCCGAGGTCCCCTCCCTCCTCGCCCTGATCCTGTGCGCGGCCACCGCCTCGGTGCTGGGCGACCTCGTCGCGTACCGGCTGGCCTGGCGCGGCGGCGAGCGCCTGGACCGGGCCATCGCCCGCTCCCGCCGCCTCACCTCCGCGCAGGAACGCCTCGGCACCGCCCTGGCCCGGGGCGGCGGCATCCTCGTCGTCATTGCCCGCTTCGCCCCGGCCGGCCGCTCGGTCGTCTCCCTGGGCGCGGGCGCCGCGCATCGCGAGGTGAAGGAATTCCTGCCCTGGTCGGCCCTGGCGGGTGTGGCCTGGGCCGGTTACAGCGTCGGCCTCGGCTACTTGGGCGCCCAGTGGCTCGGCGCTACCTGGGTGGGCACAGCCGTTTCGGTCCTCGCCCTGTTCGTGGCGGGCGCCCTGGCCGCGTACGTCATGCGGCGCCCGGCAGCGGTAGCGGCCGTCCAGGCATCGACCGCGACAGCCACTACGGCGTCCTGACGGCGCCCCGTATCTCCAGACCGTCCAGCAGCCTGGCGGTCGCCTCGGCGATCTCGTCGACGGCCCGGTCGAACACCTCCTGATTGCGCGCGGCCGGAGCCCGGAAGCCGGACACCTTGCGTACGAACTGCAGGGCGGCGGCCCGGATCTCCTCCTCGGTGGCCTCTTCGGGGAGGGCGGGCGGGCGAAGGGTCTTGATACTGCGGCACATGTGTCCAGTGTGACCCGAGCCACTGACAACGGCGGGCGGGGGCGTGCGTCTGCGACAACGGGCGGGCGAGGCGAGCATCTGCCGATGGCATCAGCCACGCCTCACTTCGCCGCTCCCGGCTCCGCTCACCTCACCGCTCACCGCTCCGTTCGACTACGGGGATCTCGTACGTACCGTCGAGGATCTCCGGCCCCGGCGCGTAGAGCCCGAGCACGGGCCGGAAGTCCCCGTCAGGCGCGGGCAGCCAGTTCGCCGCCGCATCCGGGTCGGCCGGACGCTCCCTCTGGATGTGGATCGTGAGCGAACCGTCCTCGCCGTATACGAGACCAGGCGTACGGTCACCGATCGAGTACCGCGCGGCCGGGTTCTCGACGAGGCGGTGGTCCGGCAGGCCGTACATGGTCACGGACCAGAACGCTTCGACCGGCGGCTGCCGCTCGAAGCGCAGCACATAGGAGTGAGCGCCGTTGAGCTGCTCACCGTCGGCGTCGCGGAAGGTGTGGGCGTACACCGCCTCGTACCCGTGGCTCCCCCACAGCGCGGTCCGTGCCGCCAGCGCTCTGGCCGGATAGGAGGCCTCGCGGTCCGTGATGCGCCACTCCGGGGAGTCGATGACCCCGACACCGTGCCAGTCGAGGTTGTAGTCGAAGAGGTGCGGATCCATCTCCCAGCCCTGGCGTGCCACCGCGGACCGGCTCGCCTCCTCCACCAGCGCCCTGCCCCGCGCGAGGCCCTCGGTCAGTGCGTGTACGAGGGCGGGGTCGGCGGACACGTACGGCGAGGGCCCCTCCTCCAGCAGTTCCAGCGGCTGGAACCGGTCCTGGTACGCCTGGTCGGCCGCAGACGGCGGGAAGTCCGCCATCCAGACCCTGAGCTGCTCGAAGAACCTCAGCGGCTCCGGTACGTCGGGGTCGGGCGCGGGCAGTCCCGTGCGATGAGTACCCGGTTCGAGATGTGTGAGGGCGAACTGCGCCTGAAGGGCGCGCACCCGCCCCAGGTCGTCCGGACCGTCGCAGGCGTTGCGGCCGATGACGGAGACAACGGAGGTCGGTGCGTCGATCACCCCGCGCACCCCGTCGGGCACGCTGCCCGACCAGCCCGGCGGTACGACGAGCCAGTCCCCGGCCCCCGTACCGGTGGCACGGCGGCCGACGTACGCGAAGTTGTTGGTCCAGGCGTCCACGAACTGCAGCACGTAGTACGCGCCGGCCGTGTCGGGGACATGGAGCACGACCGGACCGCCGGAGAGGTCGAGGTGCGCGACCGAGTGGACGGTGTCGTTGTCGACGGAAACGAAGTGCGTGTAAGGGAAATCCAGTTGAGCGGAGTGCGCGAAGTGGTTGAAGGGGGTGGGCGGCAGCGGACCGATGCCCGTTTGCATGAAGTCCTCGACTGCCGACAGGCCATGGACCAGCGGACAGCCGTAGACATACGCCTCGGCGGCAAGAGCGACAAGCTCTTCCGTGTTCTCCTTCGACACCGCAGTCCTTTCACTCACTGCACCCGCTCACGGCAGAGCCGGCGTGGACCGGCCTCCGCCCAGGAAGGCCGAGTCGGGCCCGTACATCCTGACGGCTCAGATGACCGCCTTCGAGCCCTCCGTGCACAGGGCCCAGATGACGAATGCGTCGATGGCGACGGAGATGATCGCCCAGACCGGCTGGTACGGCAGCCAGATGAAGTTGACGATCAGGTTGATGGCGGCAAGCACCACACCCGTGGCACGGGCCCAGGTGGCGCCCTTGAGGATGCCCCAGCCGACACACACGAGCACGATGCCGAGGACGAGGTGGATCCATCCCCATGCGCTCACATCGAACTTGAACGTGTAGTTCCTGACACGTCTGTAGACCTCGTCGGAGGCGATACCGGTGATGCCCTTGATCACTCCGAGGACGCCGTCGACGAGAAGCAGCACGCCGGCGAACGTGATCCCCCCGGCCGCCCAGGGGTTGATGCGCCCAGGCTCGGCGGAACGGGCCGGGCCGGGCGTGGGCGCTGTGTGTGCCATGGAAACTCCTTGGCCGGGGCGGGACTGCAAGACAGAACCGACCCTGCGCGGCGCCTTCCCGGGCGACCACCCGGACGCGCCCATACGGGTGACGCCCCTGGAAGCGCGGCGGTGAAGCCGGGCATCCGTGTGTCACACAAGAACCCGCGTGCCCGGCTGCGGGGCACCTCTGATGCGGCTGCACCGGGTCGAACCTAGACTGACGAAGGCCCGAAACGTCCTGAATAAGGGAGATGTGCAGCATGGCCAAGCGAGGAAACAAGCGACGCGGCCGCAAGAAGAAGAACGCCAATCACGGCAAGCGTCCCAACGCCTGAGCCGACCGAGCGGACAGCCCGGGGGGACGCCGCCTCCACGATCGGGGCGTCCCGCCCGTGGCTGCAAGCCGAGCCGGCCGTCGGAGCGCACGAGCACACCGGTCGGCGCGACGGCGACGGTCGGTACGGTCCACGAGCTCATGCCCCATCAGAACCGCCGCTCCCGCCGGGTCTGGCCCGGCAGGATCTCCGGCGAGCCGGTCCGGCCCGCGCTGTCGACGCCGGGGCACAGCGCACGGCATGACAAGGGGCGACAGGGACACCGCACGCGCAGGGGTGACTTTCGGCAGTGCCGGGACGCCCCTCGGCTGCGTACCGTCGTACGGGTGTACAGAGCAATGATCAGCGGTGCGGCCCGGCGGGCCGTCGAACCGGGGAGCCTTCTGACCGTTGTAGCGGCGGTCTGTGTCGGGCTGAGCGCCGTCAGTTTGTGGTGGGCCCTGCCCGCGGCCGCGGCGGCCTTCTTCGCCGGCCGGGAGCCGGGAGGGACCGGACCCACGATCCTCGCGCTCGTCGCGGTCGTTGCGGGCGGAGTCGCGGCAGTGGCCCTGGTGCCCTCGTGGCTGCTGATGGCGGGGCGGTTCGTCGCTGTGGTGGTGGTGGCCGCGATGCTGCCCTGGTTCGCCGGGCGTTTCTGGCGCCAGTACCAGGAACTCGTCCGGGCAGGCTGGGAGCGGGCCGGCCGGCTGGAGCGCGAACAGCAACTCGTCGCCGAACAGGCGCGTTCCCGGGAGCGGGCCCGGATCGCCCAGGACATGCACGACGTCCTCGGGCACGACCTCAGTCTCATCGCCCTGTCGGCGGGCGCCCTCAAGCTCGCCCCGGGTCTCGACGAGGCCCAGCGGACCGCGGCCGGGGAGATCCGGGCCCGGGCGGCCGCGTCGGTGGAGCGGCTCGGCGAGGTGATCGGCATCCTGCGCGAGGAGGCGGACGACGAGCCGCCGCGGCCGCCCGGCACCGGCATTCCCCGGCTGGTCGAGGAGGCCGCAGCCGCCGGCCTCGCGGTCGCCCTGCGGATCGACGGCGACGCCGACGGGGTATCACCACCGGTCGCACGGGCCGCCCACCGGGTCGTCCAGGAGTCCCTGACCAATGCGGCCAAGCACGCGCCGCGCGCACGGGTGAACGTGGAGGTGACGCACACCGCCGAGGAGACGACGGTCCGGGTACAGAACGGACCCTCGCCCGCGCGGGGCGGCCCGGAGGCCGTACCGGGCACGGGGCGAGGACTGATCGGGCTCGACGAACGGGTGCGGCTGGCGGGCGGCACGTTCGAGCACGGTCCGTACGCGGGCGGCTACGCGGTCACCGCGCGGATGCCGCACACCCCGCCCGCCCGCCGACCGGCCGCAGCGCCCCGGGCGTCGGCCCCGGCACTGCCCCCGGAACACCGGCACGCCCGCAGTCGTGCCCGCCGCGCTCTGGCCACCGCGGTCGTGCTGCCCCTGGTGGCATGGGCGCTGCTGAGTGCCGCCCTCATGGGCTGGGACATCCGCTCGGCCCGGCAGTCCGTGCTGGACCCGGGCGACTACGCCCGGCTGCGGGTGGGACAGGATCGGGACACGGTGAAACGGCTGCTGCCCGAGCGCCAGACCACCCAGCGGCCGGTGGTGGCCGGGGAACCGACGGGAGAAGGCACCACGTGCGAGTACTACGCGATGACGGCGGACCGCTTCGACGACCGGTCCGGGGACACCTACCGGCTCTGTTTCCGGAACCGCAGGCTGATGTCCAAGGAGACCCTGACCCCATGAGTGCACCACGCAGGGAAGGGACGGTGAGCGGACGGTGATCCGGGTGCTCATCGCCGACGACGAGCCGATGATCCGCAAGGGTGTGGGCTCCGTTCTGTCCACCGATCCGGAAATCGACGTCGTCGCGGAGGCCGCCGACGGGCACGACGCCGTGGAGCTGGTCCGCCGCCATCGCCCGGCCGTCGCCGTGCTCGACATCCGGATGCCCGGGATGAACGGCATCGAGGCGGCGGCCGAGATCCGGCGCACCGTGCCGGAGACGGGGGTCGTGATGCTCACGACCTTCGGTGAGGACGACTACATCCTCCAGGCGCTCGGAGGCGGCGCCGCGGGCTTCCTGATCAAGTCGGGCGAGCCCGAGGAACTCATCGCGGGGGTCCGTGCGGTGGCCGACGGCGCCGCCTATCTGTCACCGAAGGTCGCGGCGCGGGTCGTCGCCCATCTCTCGGCGACGGGCGCGGGCGCTCTGGCCGGCCGCCGCACCGCCGCCCGGGAACGGGTCCGTGCGCTGACCGGCCGGGAACGCGACGTACTGGCCTTCCTCGGCAGCGGGCTGTCCAACGGACAGATCGCCCGGCGGCTCCATGTGGTGGAAGGGACGGTCAAGGCCCATGTGAGCTCCATCCTGGCCCGGCTGAGTGTGGACAACCGTGCCGCCGCGGCGGTCGTCGCCCACGAGGCCGGGATCGTCGCGCCTGCCGAGCCGCCTGCCGAGCGCTGACGCCGCGGTCCGGGCGAGCGGCAGGAAGGCGAGCAGCACGGCCGCCGTCACCGTACCCCCGAGGACCGCACCGGCCAGCACGTCGTGCGGGTAGTGCACCCCCACCAGGACCCGCAGCAGCGCCGCCGCGCCGGCCAGCGGCAGGGTGACGGCGGCGAGGCGCGGCCGCAGCATGGCCAGGCCCACCGCGAGGCCTGCGGCCAGGGTGGCGTGGTTGCTCGGGAAGGACCAGTCGCCAGGGGGCGGGCACTCGGCGACGGCCTCCGCGCCGCTGTGCAGGACCCGGCAGGGGCGTGCCTCGTCCACCACCTGCTTCACGGCCTCGCTGACCGCGTAGGCCAGTACGGTGCCGATGCCGGTGAGCACGGTACCGGCGGACAGTCGGGTGTCCCCACGCCGTACGGCACCCCACCAGGCCCACACCAACAGCAGCCCGAGCGCCACCAAGGTGCCCTCGGTGGCCACTTCCAGCAGCGGCCCCGTCCATGAGGGGCCGTCAGCCACCGCCCCGGTCAGCGACCGGTACGCGGACGCGGACGCGCCGCCCGTCACCTCCACGGCTCCGGCCCTGCCCAATCCGCCCGGGGCAAGCCCCGCGACGACGGCCGCGCCCGCCCCCAGAACGACACAGGCGGCCAACGGCCGTCCGTTCCGGGTCCTGTTTCTTCCGGTTTCTCGCTTCATGGGAAGTGAACCTAGAAGCCCAGGGAGCGGCAGACCCGGCCCGAAGGGCAAGGGCCTCCCCCTGACGATCGTCAGGGGTTGTGAGCTGCTGTCGGTTTGCTGAGCTGAAGTGCGTTGTAGTGAGCAGGAGTGAGTCCTGTCGGCGGGTTCACCGAGCGGGAACGGAAGTTCTGGGATCGAATGGGTGACCGTGACGTCTGCTGCTCGTTGGGCAGGTTTCCGGTCTTGGGGAGGGGTGTTGTGATGGGTGGTGTGCGGGAGTTGACGGCGCCCTTCGTGGCGCCCGGGCCGTGCGGGGTGGCGGTCCGGGACCGTCTCAAGCACCTCACCCCCCAGGACGAGAAGGTTCTGCGTGTGGTCGGTGAGCATCAGGACGCGCTCGCTTCCCGTGACCTCAGGGCCCGTTGTGCGGATGGTCTGGAGCACAGCAAGGAGACCTGGGCGGCACGCAAGCGGGACCTGACCGCCCAGTCGTCGTCGCGGATCGCCGGTGCGATCACCAAGGCCACGCACGATCAGTGGGCGCTGGCCCGGCGTTGCCAGGCCAGCGCACATCCAGACGCTGAAAGCCGGGATCAGGACGCTGCGGCGGCAGCGCCGAGCGGGCCGGAGGCAGGAGCGCGGGCGCAGCCAGAGCCGGGTGCCTTGATGAAGTAGAGAAACTCTTACCGCGCTACGTGCCTGGACCGGCTGCTGCGGCGGCGCCGACCTGAGTGGCGACTGCCGTCAAGTACTACCGTCAACGCCCCCGCAGCGGCTCGCTGCGGGGGCGTTCTGACTGGTGGGCGCGGACGGTTTCGAACCGCCGACATCTGCTTTGTAAGTTCGGCAGGCCCCCCTTGGCTGCCGGTGGGTCGCAGCTCACGGACGTCGCGAGGAACCGTGGAGGACCGCTGTCATCCACCGTCGTTGATGTCAGCCGTGGATGTCAGACCGCCCTGACATCCTGCGCTCGTGAGAATGACATGGGCCGACTTCTGGGCACTGATGGCCACACTGAACGGCGAGGCGACCCACGCGAACTGCCGACGCCTCGCGGAAGAACTGAGCCGCCGATCCGTCCCCGACATCATCGGCTTCGCGGAACGCCATGCCGAAGCTCTCCACCGCCTGGACCAGGAGAAGTTCGGCACCCTCCCCGTCGCCGACATGACGGCCCGGGACGGCAGCCCCTTCCCGCAGTCGGCCGACGGGTTCCTGTACGCCCGGTGCGCTGTGGTCGCCGCCGGCCAAGCCGTCTGGGAGAGCGTCTTCTCCGACGTCGACAAGTTCGCCCCGTACACCTCCACCGAGTACGACGGCGAATGGCTCCTGTACGTGCCGGAAGAGGCGTACGAGCTAGCCACCGGCGAGGAGTGGGACCGCTCGACCCGGTACTGCTTCGAGAGCTACTCCAACAGGGATGGCTGGCCGCACCTGCGGGACTGAGCCGGACTACCGCTTGATGGGGATCTCGTAGACGATCTCGCAGAGGGCGACGGGCACGACGATGTCCGCCGTCTCCACAGGCCGCCCTTGGTCGCTGTAGTAGGTCCGCCGGATGTGCGTGACGAGTGCGGCCTTCTGGGTCCCGAGCAGTGACGCCTCCTCTGCGGTTGCCTGCCGGGGCTCGGGCTGCTCGACGGCATGGCTGACCGTGACGCCGATCTCGGCCATCCGGTTCACGACGCCAGCCCCGGCATGAGGTCCGCCCTCGGGAAGGACAACGAGGGTCCCGCCGGTGAGGTCGTACGGCTCCCAGCTCGTCGACAGTTGCACCGGCCTGCCATCGGCCAGAAACTCGTACGCGGTCCGGACGCACAGGTCGCCTTCAGCGATACCGAGGCGCGTCGCGATCTCAATCGGAGCCGGAACCTTGGCCTCGGTCCGACTCTCCCAGTCCCCGTACTTACCTACGGCCTTCGTGTCCGCACGGAACGGGGAATCGTCACGCTGCTCGCGTGCCGAGGAGCGGACCACCCGGACGCGCCGACGAGGTTCGGCGACATACGTGCCGGAACCCGCGCGGCCTTCCAGAACACCCTGGGAGATCAGCAGCTCCTGCGCCCGGCGGACCACGTTCTCACCGACGCCGCACTCCTGGGCGATCTGGGCGCGCGACGGCAGCCGGTCCCCCGGCGTCCACTCATGCTCCGCAATCCGTTGCCGAAGGATGTCCGCGACGCGGAGATAAGGCGGCTGCTCAGGCATATGGAAAATCTAGTCCACTAGCCCTAATCTAGTTAACTAGCTTCACGTAAAGTGATCAACTGGCGACGGAGACACCTGTGCCCGCTTCCGAACTAAGCACCGAGGACATCGCCGCCCGGTTGTCCGCCGCCGGACTCACCACACGCGTGGAACAGCACGCCCAACACACATCGATCGAAGCGGAGGTGCCGGACACCTTCCCCGCCGAGTCATGGCGGGAGGTCTTGGAAGTCGTGGCAGAGGCAGATCGATTCGGGGCTTCTCACCAGCGACGTGAACGGCCGCACCTTATGGGCCGCCGTACGCAAAGCGGCCCCCGCGACGGGCGACGTCCGGGGACCTGGCCATCAGCGATATGAGCTGATCAGCGTGTTCAACCGTATCCGCCGTGCCGTCTCACGCACCAGTGAGCGGTACCTCCCGAAGGGCCGGCACCGCCGCCCCTCAACGCCTGTCCGATCCACGGTCGTTCACCTCGGACACTCCGACTGGCCCACGCTGTTCATGGGGCAGCACCGAGGCCGCATGGACGTTCTCGCAGGCGAGGAGACCGCGCTCGTCCGCCCGTACGTGCTGGCCAGCGAGGAACGTACGAAACGGCGCTCGACGGCCGTACCTCACGATCCCTTCGCGCACACCTGGTTCGCACCGGCGGAGGCTCTCTGATGCCTCCTCGTCAGCAACCACGCGTGACGCACGCGAAGGCCGTCCCCTACAGGTCGAGCTCGTGCCTGATCGGCACGCACCGCGAGTGCGCGCTTTCCTCCCCCGCCGTGGCACCGATCGGCGTCCCCGTGGTCTACGAGGCATGCAACTGCCCCTGCCACCCGGCGGTCGCTCCCATCACACCGAAGGAGGTGACCCAGTGAGGAGATGGGCACCCAGCGGCGCGCTGGCCGCCAACGTCGAGATCACCTCGGCCAGCGTGCAGCGTGGCGACGTCATCCAGATCGGCGGTCAGCCGTGCCGTGTGGCCGACCTCTTCCAACTGCCCGGTGAGGCAAAGCGGCTTCTTTTCGAGTCGGGCGAACTGCTGACCATGCACTCTCGGACCCGGCTCGTCGCCCTGCGGATGCTGAGAAGGCGGTGATGCAATCCGTGGCTTCCCGCCGTCACGTCATCGCAGACGACCTTCGGAAGCAGATCTCGACCGGTCGAATCAAGGCCGGCGAACGTCTCCCTTCCGAGGCGCAGCTCGCCTCCCGCTACGCGGTCAGCACGCCGACACTGCGGAGCGCCCTCGCAGTTCTCCAGGGCGAAGGGCTCGTCGAGAAGATTCACGGCAGGGGGAACTTCGTCCGCCACCCTCTCCGCAGAATCACGTACGTCGGCGGTAGTCTCAAGCCCGCCGCGCAGACCGCGGCCGACTCGCCTCTACACGTCAGCATCCGCACCACCAATCTCCCGGCGCGAGGGCATCTGGCCGCTCTGCTGAGGGTGTCAGCAAGCAGCCCACTGACCGAATTCCTCTGCCTCAGCCACGAGGGGAAGTCGCCGCACAGCCTGGCCCGAATCTACGTCCCTCGCGACCTGGCGCCGGCCGACGTGCCCGGCAAGTCGCTTTGGTACGAGGGGGTGGAGGCGCGGCTGGCAGAGCTCCGCCCGCCACTGGCCGAGGTCCGGGAGAAAGTCAGCGCACGCTTCCCAACACCAGAGGAAACGGCGACCCTTCGGATCAGCTCGGCCCTGCCCGTACTCGCAATCACACGCGTGGCGGCCGACACCACTGGACGCGTGGTCGAGGCGGCGCTCCTGGTGCTCCCCGGCGACCGCGCCGACGCAGCCTTCACCAACCACACGATGAACGAAGAGAGGGGGACGGAAGGGTGACAGCCCACAACGAGCTGCGACTCCTCCCGTGGTCAGGCCCCGAGGGCAAGCCCTGCTTTCTGAGCAGCGACGACAGCAGCGGCCACCTGTCCCGCCTGGCTGACAACACCGAAGCGGTACAGCTGGGTATGGCTGCCGAACTTCTGGAGCACGCGTTGGAAGTCCTGGGTGACGAGAAGGCGGAGCCGGATGAACTGCGGCTCTTGTCGACGGACCTGACTGGAGCTCTACGGGACGTGCTCCGTGTAGCGACAAGCCGCGGTCACCGCCTGGCGATACCGGATCTCGCCGCTTCTGAAGGAGGAAACCAGGGACCTCGGCTACCAGCGGCGGCCTTCGGCCAGCAGTAGCGCACATCCAACGGTAGAGAAGCCCCAGACCGAGTCTGGGGCTTCTCTACTTGCATCCAGCTGTGAGAACGCTTGACCGTGCTTGGACCGGCGGCTAACTCACTCGTGGTTGCCGACCGAGACCCCTCGACCGCTTCATCCCGAAGCAACTTGGGCGAGGGCTCTCCCTTGGGGTGGTGTGCCTCTCACGATGGTCCGCAGGCGTCCGCGCTTGTTCGCGGGTGTCCGTCGGCGTTGTCACGCAGTTAGATACTCACTCTAGGCCTTGCGGTCAATCGGCCAGGCTCCGAATCAGCAACGCACCTAGGGCGCTGGTGATGCCGGACAGGAAGCTAAGGGCGACTTGCCGGATACTCGCCGCTGAATCTGGAGGCCGGACGCCGGCTGCTTCGGAACTTCTGAGCGAGCACTGATGCCGGGCCTGTCGCTTACTCTTGCGTGACATGCGGGTCTCCTCTTCTCGATGGCTGACTCGTTGGGAGGGCCCCGTCCAACCGTCTGCTGTAGGAGGCGCCGGTGGGATTGGGGCCCTCAGTGCGTCCAGAGTCTAGGCAGCTGACGGGCCAACAGAAGACAAGCATTTCGGAGCTTCAGGCTCCGGATTCTTAATGCCTGACACGCGCCCGCGCGGGCGTGCGCGCGATACCACAGAGATCACCGTGTGGCAGATCATATGCGACGTCGCCGCCCTTTTCTCACCCACGGCGTGGCCTCCGACTTCCAGTCCGGTGTGGTGCGTGTAGCCCTGGCTCTTCGTGCCCGCGCTCGCTGCTTCGCCGAGGGCAGCAGCCTGAGGGAGACGCGGCGGGCGCGTTCCTCCTGCGCCAGGCGATGCGCTTGCACTGCGTCGAGGGACTTTTGCCACTTCTCGATGACCGTGACGCTGTAACCCGACATGGATGCGACATCCTCAACTGTCAGGCCTGACTGCAGTGCTCTTACAGCGGTGTGACGGGCTACCTTCGATAGTTCGTACTCCGCTGCTCGCAGTTCCCGGCGGCGCCGCTTGATCGAACCCAACTCAAGGATCAATGCATCGCGTTGTCTCGTATCCACAGATACATGGTCGTGCAGGCAGGCAGGCGGATGGATGGATGGATGGATGGATGGATGGATGGATGGATGGGGCGGCGAAGCTTAATGGCCGAGTTAACTGCCGGGGGCTGTCCACTGTTGAGGCACGACGGACTGCCGCCTACCACCGCTTTAGGAGCGAGGTGGGGCGACTTGGGCCCTGACCTGCGGGATGGCGACTTCAGGGTTTGCTTGCTTTGGTCCCTGCAGGCAGCCGCAGTTCCCCGTGAGTCCCCGCTCCATCTGGCGCGGTTGTGGCACGGGGAACTTCTGATCCTCTGGACGTGGACGGTTCTCGACGCTGCGCCGGTACGCTGCCGACCCATGACATCACCCAGGACAGACGCCCAGGCTCTACCGGATCGCCCGACTCTCCTGTGGGGCGTTTCCTTCACCTCGCTGGGCGTTTCCCTGATCACCTGGGCTCTGCTCTGGGTGAATGCATACGTGATCAACGATGACCTGCCCAACGCCTGCCACGATCTGCGTAGGCACAGCTTCCCGCCGGAGGTGGCGTGCGCTTCTATGGACGGAACGCTCACCGGCGCGAACGCTGGGTGGATCGAGGCTCTGTTTTTCGCCTCGCTCGTGGTGTCAGTGATGTTCATGACCATGGCACTGATAATCGTCACGCTCGTTCGCAAGAGGTGACTCGCGCGCCCGGATCTCCGAACTGCGTAACTGACCTAACGCTGTGACTGCGCCGAGCCGCCAACAGTCGATAGAGGCCCATGACCGTGTCACCCTCTGAACGGTCTTGAAAACCGTCGTGGCAGCGATGTCACCGTGGGTTCAAATCCCACACCCACCGCATGTGAACGGCCCCTGACCAGGCGATTCGGTCGGGGGCCATTCTCGTGCGTCCTGTCCGTCAGTGTCCGTGGTTCCCCGCCAGTTCCCGGCCGATCGGGCACGACAGGGGAACGGGCGCCTTCTGGCCCAGCAGACTCGCCGGTTGCGGACTGGAACAGTGGTCAGGTGGGGAAGAACCGATCACATCCACGGTGTCGCACGGGGGCAGCCATATGAACTCAGACACGGTCACCGCTGTTGCAGCGACAGTCATAGCACTCGGCTCTCTTTGGGTCAGCTACACACAGGCCAGGGACAGTAGGCGACATAGCCGCCAGTCGGTGAGGCCTGTGCTCCAGATACGCCGCGTCAAGGAGTACGAAGGCACTGAAGCGGGGCTCAACGTCGTCAATGCTGGTCTTGGGCCGGCCATCGTGACGAGCTCGGTGGTGCGGTTGGACGGAGAGGCCGTTGGGCAGTGGGACTACCACACGCAGCAACGCATACTGAGCTCGTTCCCGACGCGACCCAAGGCACATTCCTTACGCCCAGGCGCCGTGGTGTTAGCCGGGCAGACCATCTTCTTGTTGTCTCTGGACGAGTTCAGCGATGACGAGCATGGCTGGTTCTGGGATCTCATCACCCGACGCCTGGTGATCGAGATCCGTTACGAATCCCTTTACGGCGGCGAGGACTTGAGTGTGACACCACCCGGGTTCTGAAGCGGTCCTCAACCCACCACTCACCCCAGCTCCCATCCCGTCCGCCTTCGACCCACACACCGTGGAGCGGGCGTGGTTCAGGGCGTCAAGGTGGAGCGCGCCACTGTACGAACGACCTTGACGCCCTGGGCCGCGACTGCTCGGCTCTGCCTGGGTCGAAGGTGGTCGGGATGGGAGCCCCACGACGCTCGCCACGCTCCGGCCGGCACTCGCGAACGGTGCCCTATCCATCCCGGAGTCTGAGCGCCCCCGCCGGAGGCATGTCTTGAAGCCGCGGGCTTGGTTCTCGACTCAGGGGCCGTAGTTCGCTGCGGCCCCAGGGGTCTGGCCTGGGCGCCGAAGGCGCGGAGGGCCGGGCACAAGGGGCCAGCCCGCGCCTTGCGCGGGCACTTGATGAAGTAGGGAAACTCTTACCGCGCTACGTGCCTGGACCGGCTGCTGCGGCGGCGCCGACTGAGTGGCGACTGCCGTCAAGTACTACCGTCAACGCCCCCGCAGCGGCTCGCTGCGGGGGCGTTCTGACTGGTGGGCGCGGACGGTTTCGAACCGCCGACATCTGCTTTGTAAGAGCAGCGCTCTACCCCTGAGCTACGCACCCGTGGATGAGGCAACAGCGTACATGGACTACGGCCCGCGGTCACAAACGGTTGCCCGGACGGCAGCGAACGAGGCGGCAGCGGCCAAGGCGCAGCCGCGGCAGCCGCGGCTGCGTCCGGGGGATATCCCCACCCCTCATACGGTAGCCGTCCGGATTCTGCCGGGTGGGCCGGCGTACGTACGGTGAGGCACACACCGTCGGGACCGCCCGTCGTACGACCTCGGGGAAAGATCATCGTGGCACTCCGTACCCGCACTCTCATCGCATCCGGTGGGGCCCTGCTGCTCGGTCTGGCCCTCACCGGCTGCGGCAGTACGGATCCGGGCGACACGCCCGCCGAGCACAAGTCCTTCGCGCTCAGTGGGAAGACGCTGACCATCTACTCCGGTCACACGTCTCTGGAGCTCGTACCGGCCGATGTACGGAAGGTCGAGGTGACCCGTCATGTCGACGGATGGGTGGTTCTCGGAAACGGGCCCGATCCCAAGTGGAAGATGCAGGACGACACGCTCACGCTCCAGGTGAAGTGCAGGGCCGTGATCAGCGACTGTGCCGCGCAGCACCAGGTCAAGGTGCCGCGCGGGGTGGCCGTGGTCGTCAAGGGGGACAACGGGAAGGTCGTCGCGTCCGGCTTCGACACTCCCCTTACCCTCCACGCCGACAACGGGAAGGTGACCGTCCGGGACTCCAGCGGGCCGCTCGAACTGGGGAGCGACAACGGTGGCATCCTCACCGAAGGGATCTCGGCCAAGTCCGTATCGGCTCGGTCCGACAACGGCATGATCCGGCTGGGGTTCACCTCCGTGCCCGATCTCGTGGACACCGAGAGCGACAACGGAGGGATCACCATCGATCTGCCGGGCGGCTCCGTGAGGTATGCGGTGGACGCCGTCGCCCGCAACGGACGCGTCTCGGTGGACGCGCCGCGCAGCAACGACAGCAGCCATACGGTGAAGGCCCGGAGCGACAACGGCCAAGTCACGGTCCGAAGCGTGAACTAACCGGCCCGTGTGTTCGTCCTTACCTGGTGGGAGAATGTACCGGGCAGGGCGAAACGGCACGGGAGAGGGATGTGACGGCGACACACACGCGGCCGCAGGCGAGAGCGGGTGAGAATTCCGCCGTCAAGGGTGTCAGGGGTGTCGGGGACGTCCTCGCGCTGATGTTGCTGCCGGTGCCGCTGCTCGCCGCCGCGCTGCCGGCCGCGTTCGCCGGTGGCGGTACGAGGCGCTGGTTCGGCGGGCGCGGGGAGAGCCAGCGCGCCGATGCGCAGGCCGCGAAGGACGCAGCCGCCGCCGCCTTCTACGAGCTGGACACAGCCCAGCGCGATCTGCGGATCTCGATCGAGACGATCACCGCGGTGGACAGCTCGCCCGGTGCGCGCAAGGCCGTGGATGACTTCGCTGCTCTCGGGCGGCGGATCGACGAGGCCAGTCATACGTACATCACCGCGGTCGACGCACACGACCTTGACCGGGACGATCTGGAGCCGGCCGTCGCGGCTCGTGCCAGGACCGAGCTGACCACGGCCAAGGACGAGCTGGTGCGGGTCAAGGGCGAGCTGGACAGGTTCGCGCAGGGGCTCGGGCCGCTGCTGGGCAACGCGGAGACGCAGCTCGCCCGGCTCGCGCCCGCCGTGGAGCGGGCCCGGCAGGCGCTCCTCGGTGCGAGCAATGCTCTCGATGCGGTGCGGGCGTCCGGACTGCGGGCGGACGACCTCGCCGCGCGGCTGGCGGCCCTCGCTCCCGAGCTGACCAAGCTCAATCAGGGCGCCGGCCGGCACGGCGTTCCGGAGACCCTGCAGCGTGCCGATCGGGTGCTGCGCGATGCCGAGGCGGTACGGGCAGAGGCGGCCCAGTTGCCCGAACGGGCCGCCGAGATCGACCACCGGCTGGTGTCGCTGCGTACCCGCGCCCAGGCGTTGACGACCCGAGCGGGCTCCGTGGAGCCGGTGCTGAGCGAGCTGCGGCGGCGGTTCTCCGCGGCGTGCTGGCAGGACCTCCAGCCGGTGCCGGAGCAGGCGGCGACCAATGTGCGGCAGGCCGAGGAGAAGCTGAAGGAGGCCGCCAAGGCGCGGGACGAGCAGCGGTGGGCCGATGCGACCTCCCGGCTGAGCACGGTGCGCGCCCTGCTGAACGCCACGGACGAGGCGGTGTCCGCGGCCGGCGACCGGCTGCACCGGCTGAACGATGTGGCCGAGGACCCGCAGCAGGAGATCCAGCGGACCCGGTTCGCGATCCGGGACGCCCAGCGCCTGGCCATGGCCGGGCGCAACACGCCTGATCCGCGTCATGCCCGTCCGCTGGACGATGCCGTGGCCCGGCTGGAGCGCGCCGTCGCCGGCCTGGAGGGGCGCCACCCCGACTACTGGCACTTTCTGACCGAGACCGAAGCGGTACGGCAGACGGCGGCGCGGGTGGTCTCCGAGATCCGTGAGGAGCGCGGGGCCGGCGGGTGATGTGCGGGGGCGGCGACAGCCCTCCTGATACGTCGGGTTGCGATACGCCGGGTTGCGATACGCCGGGTTCGGGCCCTTCGGCCCTTCTGATGTGCGGCAGCATCCCCGTGGACGGATCCTGGTAGTACGCGCGAAGGAGGCCGAAATGGCCACCCATGTACTGCACACCACCGGACGACAGACCCCGCGGCGCCCCCGCAGGGTCACCCAGCTCGACAAGCACCTTCCGGTCGATCACCGGCTGAACCGCGTCTACCGGGTCGGGGCGGGACTGATGGGGCTGGTGCTTCTCGCCTTCGGAATCCTGGGGCTGATCGACGAGATCGGCTTCTTCAGCACCGGCGGTGCCACCGTAGCCGGTCTCAACACGAACGGTGCCCTCAGCGTCCTGTCCATCTGCGTCGGCCTGCTGCTGTTCATCGGGATGGTGATCGGCGGCAACTTCGCCTCGACGCTCAACATGATTCTGGGCATCGCCTTCATCCTCAGCGGATTCATCAATCTCGCGCTGCTCGACACCGACTACAACTTCCTCGCCTTCCACATGCAGAATGTGCTGTTCAGCTTTGTGGTCGGCCTGATGCTGATGATGTTCGGGATGTACGGGCGGGTCAGCGGCGGTCTTCCGCACGACAACCCGTACTGGCGGGCCCGCCATCCCGAGGAGGCCGCGCGGGAGATGCGGATGGGCCGGAAGGCAACGCCGACGACGATGCCGGTGTTCCGCCGTCCATAACCCGTACTGCGTCTCCGTACCACAACCCGTACTGCGTCTCCGTACCACCGGTCGGCCGTCGTGCCTGTCTGCCCCGGGCCGGCGCCGGATAGCCTGGGGCCATGCCTCGTTACGAGTACCGCTGCCGCTCCTGCGGAGACACGTTCGAACTCAGCCGCCCGATGGCTCAGTCCTCGGACCCGGCCTCCTGCCCTGCCGGGCACGGCGACACCGTGAAGCTTCTCTCCACCGTGGCCGTGGGCGGCTCGTCGGCCAGGTCCGCCCCCGCCGCACCGTCGGCCGGCGGCGCGGGCGGTGGCGGCTGCTGCGGCGGGGGTTGCTGCGGCTGAGAGCGGGCAACCGGAGTCGCGGCCTGCGGCTCCTAACGCTTACGGGAGAGCGTCAGCCCGTCCGACACGGTGAGCAGCACGCTGTCCATCCGCGGATCGGCGGCCACATGGTCGTTGAATTCCTTGATCGCCGCCGCTCCGCCGGTCGCCTGCGGGTCGGTCACCCTGCCGTGGAAGAGCACGTTGTCCGTGACGACGAGACCGCCCTGCCGCATCCTGGGCACCAGTTCCTCCCAGTACGGGATGTAGTTGCCCTTGTCCGCGTCCAGGTAGGCGAGGTCGATGTGCGGCTCGGCCGGCATCGCCCGCAGTGTGTCGAGCGCGGGGGCGATACGGAGTTCGATCCGGTCGGCGACGCCCGCCTTCTCCCACGCCTCCCGGCCGTAGGCGGTCCACTCCTCCGAGACATCACAGGCGATCAGCCGTCCGTCGGCAGGCAGCGCCTGTGCCATCGACAGGGCGGAGAAGCCGGTGAACGTCCCGACCTCCACGATGTGCCGGGCCCCGGTCAGCCGGACGAGGAAGGCGAGCAGCGGTCCCTGTTCCTCCGCGGACTGCATGCCGGCCTGGTCGGGGAGGCGTGCGTACGTGGTCTCGACGAGCTCGCGCTGCACCGCGTCGAGCGGTGGGTTGTGCGCCAGCATGTACGCGTACAGCTCGTCCGTGATCTTAGTCTCGTTACCCTTGGTCATCGCATGCTCCTCGTCGGTCCCACCGGGCCGGGCCCGCGCCGCCCTGTCCTCACATACTGCTACTGCTGGACATACTGCTACTGCTGGACGGGGGCGCCCTGCGCCGGGCCCGAAACCCGGAGCAAGTGGCGCAGGATCTCCTCGCCCGCCGCCACACCGTGCTCTGCCGTCACATCGACGTGCGGGGCGCTCCAGCCGGTGTCGGCGAGTTCGCCGTGGGCCGGGCGCCAGGCGCGGTCGGCGGCGAGGAGCAGATCGGCGTCGAGAAGGCTGTCACCGGCGGCGAGGGTGAGCGTGGCGCCGGTGCGCCGGGCGACTTCGTTCATGGCGGCGCTCTTGGTGAGCGGGCCCGGCACGGCGTAGATCTTGCGGCCCTGGAGGGAGACCGTCCAGCCGCGGGTCTCCGCCCACTCCCCCAGTTCCTTGACCCAGCCCTCGGGCAGCAGCGCGCGTTCGACGACGAGATAGGCGAAGAGGTCCTCGGCGACCCGTTCCTTGAGCAGCCAGGCGGGGTCGGCCGCGGCCAGGAGATGGGCGCGGACCTCGGCGAGCGAGGCGCATTCGTCGGCGAGCCTGCGGGAGACCTGCGTCTGCCAGTCGGGGTCGGATTCGCCGTCGACGAGGAGGTGTCCCCCGTTGGCGCAGATCGCGAACCGCGGTGCGGGACCGGGGAGGTGGATGCGCCCGTACTGCTCGCGGGTACGGGTGGTCGTCGGGACGAAGACCGTGGTGCGGGCGAGTTCGTCGAGCAGTGTCGCGGCCGTCTCGGTCAGGTAGGAGAGCGGCTTGTGGTCGTACACCTCTACGCAGAGCAGCCGGGGGGCCTCGGCGTCCGGCATGGGCAGCTGGAGAGCCGCCGTCGAGTAGATCAGGGTGCGGTCGAGGTCGCTGGCGACCAGTGTCACGGGGGCGGTCCCGGTGGCCGGGGTGACCGCGGTGGCCGGGGTGGTCACTTCGACTCCACCGCCTTGCCGTCCGCGCCCGTCGCACCCCTGGTGTACTTCGGGTGGATCAACCCGACGCAGGTGTACGGGAGTTCGTCGACCTCCTCGACCGGTACGCCCCGCTGCTCGGCCAGCAGGCGGATGTGCTCGAGGTCGGCGCCCGCGCCGCGCTTGGCGAGGATCTTCCACGGGACGCGGCGCAGCAGTACGCGGGTCGTCTCGCCGACGCCCGGCTTGACCAGGTTCACATCGTGGATGCCGTACTCCTCGCTGATCCGTTCCACCGCGGCCCAGCCCTCCCAGGTGGGTGCGCGGTCGGCCGCGAGCAGTTCCTTGGCCTCGGCGTCCACGGCGTCGACGACCTCGTCGAAGTGGTCGGCGACGGTGTCGAGGAAGTGGCCGGACACATCGGTGTCCGCAAGCTCCCGGTAGAACTTCGCGCCGTGGAAGTCGTCGGGTCCGACCAGGTCGGAGCGGAGGACGGTCCGCGAGATCAGCCCGGACACGGTGGAGTTGAGGCAGGCGGACGGAATGAGGAAGTCCTCGCGGGTGCCGTACGTGCGGACGCAGCCGCCCGGGTCGGCCAGGACCGCGATCTCGGGGTTGAATCCGTCGAACCCGTCGAGCGCCGCGGACAGTTCACGCGTGATCGCCCCCTTGCCGGTCCAGCCGTCGACGAAGACGACATCCGCCGGATCGTGATGGGCGGCCAGCCAGCGCAGGGCGTTGGCATCGATGCCGCGGCCCCGCACGATGGAGACGGCGTAGTGCGGCAGATCGAGTCCGTGCCGGTGCCTGGCCCAGCGGCGCATGAGCACGCCGACGGGGGTGCCGGCCCTGGCGAGCGAGACCAGTACGGGGCGAGCGGAGGGGGTCCCCCCACGCTTTCGGCTGTGGGGGAGCTCGGCGAGGACCGTCTCGGTGACGGTGCCGACGGCGCGGGCGACGCGTGCGGCCGACAGGTCCAGCGCCGCCTTGAACAGGCTCTGGTACTGGGCGGACGGCTGGTACTCGACGGGGAGCGACTCGGCGTAGTGCGCGCCACCGCTCTGTATCGCCTCCTCGCGCTCCTCGGTGGGCGCCTCCAGTTCGGTGTCCGAGAGGTCCTGGAGCAGCCAGCCGACTTCGTCCGGCGCATAGGAGGAGAAGGCGGGGCCGCGGAGGGGCTCGGGCAGCATGGAGGGTTCCTGCCGTTCGGAAACGTACGAGGGGAGGCCCGACGGGACGTACGAGGGGACGACCGCGAGCAGGACGTGGTCGGTGTGCGCGGCTAGCTGCGCCAACAGGCCGTCGGGGGCGTGGAGTTCGGGGGTGTCGGCGGTGGAGTCGACGGTCACGACCACGGCGTCGAAACCGGCGTCCGCGACGTTGTACGCGTACCGGTCACCGGGGCCGTCGGCCGGATTGTCGTGGGCCGGGAAGACCAGCCGGCTGCGTATCGCATAGCCGGGATCGTCCACGGCGAGGACGGGGGAACGCGTGGTCGTCGAGTAGCGCACCTCGGCGTCGGTGTGGTCCTCCAGGGCCGTGCCCAGGCGGAGGGGGGCGTACATCAGCTCCTCGAAGCCGAGGATCAGTACGCGGCGGGCATCACCCAGTGACGCGGCGATACGGGCGGCCATGGCCGGGAGGACCGGTTCGAGGGCGGACCGGTGGGCGGGGGTGAAGCCGTGCCGTCCGCCGTCGGGCACACCGGCGGGCCACTGGAGGTCCACCCGGGTGCACGGTCGGCGCCCCTGTTCGACGGCCGCTCGGGGACCGGCGGAACCGGCCCCCTCATGCGCGGCGACCAGTGCCCGGCCCTTCTCCAGGACGCCCTCCGGGAGGGTGACCGTGCCCGAGCTCCTCGCCACCAGGTCGACGCGCGCGCCGATCTCGGCGGCGAACTCGGTCAGCCTTCCCTGGTCGGCCGGCGACCGCATGTCCACCAGGGCGACGACGACGTACCGGCTCCGCGGGTATCGCTCGTGCAGCGCGCGGATGGTGTTGAGCACGGTGTTGCCCGTGGAGAATTCGTCGTCCACCAGCACCAGCGGCGCGTCTGCGTATGCATTCGTGTCCGCGTCTGTCGGGCCGCATTCGCCTGCCAGGAGGTTCGGGTCCTCCGGAAGCAGCAGGTGCGAGGTGGCGTGCGAGTGCGACTCCTCGAAGCCGCCCGCCCGCTCCACGCCCTCGACGGGGCGGCGCGTCGAATGGAGGTACGGCGCCACGCCGAGCCCGTCGGCGACCGCGTGGCCGAGACCGGTGGCCGTCTCCGCGTAACCGAGCACGACCGCCCGGTGCGCCTCGGTGTCACCGAGGAGTTCGCGCACCCGGCGGCCGAGCTCGAATCCGACGCCGTACACCACGGAAGGCTTCTGCGGCACGTGCTTGCCGAGCACGTTCGACACGAGCAGATGGGCCCGCTTGGGGTTGCGGCGCAGGGCGAGGCCCAGCAGGTCCCTCAGCTCCCTGTCGCCGTCGGGCTTCCCGTCGCCGACGAGCTCGACGCCCAGTCGCTGTGCCACCCAGCTGCCCGACCACACCACGTTCGCCGTCTCTTTCCTTGCCGCGCGCTCGCTCATCGAGACACGCTCGTTCCACGAGGCCCGCTCATTCCGCGAGGCCTGCGGCCAGCAGTTCCACGAAGCCGACGTCCTCCCTCGCCACGCCGAAGGCCTCGGCCCTCTGCAGGGTCCGCTCGGCCCAGGCCCGGTGCGGCTTCACTTCGTTCATCTTGTTCGTGTACGCGGAGCGCATGACGCCACCGCCGCCGCGTTCCGGCCGCAGGATGTCCTGTGCGTCGGTGAACTCCTCGTGGCTGACCACGGACAGCGCATGCACGGGCGCGACGTGCGACGGGTGGATGCAGGTCTTGCCGAGCAGGCCATTGGCCCGGTCGAGCTCGATCTCGCGCAGCAGGCCGTCCAGGTCGTGCTCGATCAGTGCCGTGCGCAGCTCCTCGGCCCGGCCCTCCAGGAAGGGGCTGCGGCGCAGCTGCGGTTTGAACATGCGTTCCTGGAGCCGGAAGTATTCCCACACCGGGCCGGTGATCGTGAAGCCCGTGCCGTCCGCCCGGCCCAGCACATTGACCACGTCGGCTATGACGGCCCCGACGATCTGTACGTCGTACGCGGTCATGTCGGGCGCCCTGCGGAGCCCGTAGGCCGAGCAGAAGTCGGTGACGCCGAGCCGCAGTGCGAGTACCTGCTCGCGGTACTTGTTGACGGTGCGGGTGATTCCCCGGAGTGTTTCTCTGCGGGTTTCCAGATGCAGCAGCTCGGGCGATTCGAGAACGGGCATGGCGAACAGGCGCTGCCCACACGCCTTTTCGGCCTTGGCGAGCGCTTCCATGAAGGGCACGCCACGCTCTTCGGTGAACTTCGGAAGTACAAAACCAGACAACAAACGGACACTGCGGCCGAGCCGACTCACCAGGTCCACTATCTGGCCGGGTTCCCGGACCCGGATGAAGAGCAGGGGCACCTCGGATCCGCACGCATCGAGGTCTGCGAACTGTCTGATCAGGTTCTCCTCGGCGCCGTCCACCTCGGAGTCATCGATCGAGTCCTCCAGGCACAGCACCATCGAGACGACACCGCGCCCGGCCTGCTTGATGACATCGTCAGCAAGTCGCGGCCTGGTGGCAGGGCTGTACAGGGTCGCTCCCAGTGCGGCCGAAAGCATGCCGGCTGGCGAGTCCGCACCGAATTCGCGCGGCTCCTGGTAGAACAGACCCTCTCTCGCAGCGGGTGCAATATGCCCGAAATGACGCATGTGATTCCCCCGAACTGCCTGACAGACCGGACAACGTGTGGCCGGTAATAGTACGTATGGACGGGTGTCAACAGTTCCCCACGTGCATGAATTCCGGGTAACTCGTCCATTTCCCGACGGGTCCACGTGCTGCGGACGACGTGGTTCCGAGGCACTGCCGAGACATCCGGTGCGCCCCCGCGTTGTCCGCACAGGCAGCCAGCAGGCAGGATGACGGGCATGACGCACGCGATGGTGAAAGGCTCGAACGTCCCTCTGGACGTCATGGCCGTACGGGCCGTTCTGTGCTGGACCCCGGGAGCCGGGGTTCCGGATGTGGACGCCTCGGCGCTGCTGCTCGGAGCCGGTGGCCGCGTGCGCTCGGACGAGGACTTCGTCTTCTACAACCAGCCCCGCCACCCCTCCGGCCTGGTGCGACGGCTGCCGAAGCGCAGTGTCCCCGAGGGCCTCACGGACAGCATCGAGGCCGACCTCAACGCGCTCGACCCCTCGGTCGATCAGGTGGTGATCGCCGCATCCTCCGACGGAGCCGCATTCGCTCAGGTGCGCGATCTGCGCATCCTGCTGTACGACGCGGCATCGGCGGGCGGGAACCCGCTCGCCGTCTTCGATGTGCGGCCGGAGACCGGCGAGGAGACGGCGATCATCTGCGGCGAGCTCTACCGGCGCGGCGATGGCTGGAAATTCCGGGCCGTGGGACAGGGCTATCCGACCGGTCTGGTCGGTCTGGCGACCGCCTTCGGTATCTCGGTCGACGAGGCGGAGGCCGCGGCGGAGCCCGACCCGGCCCCCTCCCCGGTAACGGTTCCCTCGCCCGTAACAGCGCCCGCTTTCCCGCCGCCCGCGCCCGCTTTCCCGCCGCCCGCGCCCGCTTTCCCGCCCGCGCCGGCCCCCGGTCCCGATTCACAGGCCACCGTCCAGCACCACCAGCAGCCCGCCTACGGCTACCCGCAGCCCGCGGTGGCCCAGCCGGCTCCGCAGCCCGCGTACGGGTATCCGCAGCCTGCCGCCGACCCGCCCGCCTACGGCTACCCGCAGCCTGCCGCGGCTGCGGCGCCCGCCCCCGACCCGAATTTCGTGCTGCCACCGCAGGGGCCGCAGTTCGTACGGTCCTGAGACGGCCCTGGGGCGCCCCGAACCGCCCTCGGCCCGTCCGGCGTCGGCTCAGGTCCGGGACTTGTAGCCCCGTCCCCACTGCATGCCCCAGCCGTACAGCCGGTCCAGCTCCGACTGGAATCCGTACACGAACTTCACCTCGCGCCGCACGATCAGCTCGTCCTTGATGTTCTCCACCGTGAACACGGCGCAGGAGCGGGCCTGTGGGGCGTGCTCGTCGAGTTCGATCTCGATCCGCGGGCCGTTGCCCGGGTAGAGCGTCACCTTGGCGTGCGTACGGTCGAAGGCCGGCGTCTGGTCGTAGATGTAGACGAAGAACAGCAGCCGCTTGATCTGGTCGCGCTGGTCGAGATTGACGTAGACGGTCTCGCCCGACGGCGCCCCGAAGCGGTCGTCCCCGCTGAGCCGGATGTACGGCGGCCCGTTCAGGTCACCGATGAGGTTGCCCAGGGGCTGGACCACGCCCTTGGTGCCGTCCTTCAGTTCGTACATGCAGCCCAGGTCCAGGTCCACATTGACCACGCCCTGGGTGTGCGCCTGGACCACATCCGGCTTGAAGAGCTTCATCGGCCGCAGCAGCCGGCCGCTCTGCCGCGATCTTCCCTCGATGTCGGACGTACGCATCCGCCAGGAGAGGTTGACCCGCAGATTGCCGGTCAGCGCACCCTGTTTGGTCAGTGAGACCGTGGCGTGCCGCCTGGAGAGCACGATGGAGTTGGTCGACGCGTTGCCCGACTCGAACTGCGCCTCCCGCCTCGGCCACAGGCTGTCCCAGAACGCCATCCCCAACCCCCACACGTATCGGTAGTGCACCGGCCCCGCACACATCACTGCGGGGCGGCCGCCGGGCCGGGTCCGGGTGTTCCCGGAGAACCGTCGCCGTACGGACCGCCCCGCTGAGAGCGTTCCTCAATCCCTACCGGGTCACACCCCGGACGGGACTTCTGCCTTGGAATCTGCGTCGTCCCCGCCTTCGGCCTCCAGCGCCTTGTTGCGCCGGACGGAGGACCAGAAGGACCAGGCGATCAGCACGACGCCGACGAGACCGGTGATGAGCTCGTTGATCTGGTGCTGGATGGTGACGAGGAGGATGACGGCCAGCGCGCCGATGGCGTAGTGGGCGCCGTGCTCCAGGTAGACGTAGTCGTCGAGGGTGCCCTGACGGACCAGGTAGACCGTGAGCGACCGGACGTACATGGCGCCGATACCGAGACCGAGGGCCATCAGCACGATGTTGTTGGTGATGGCGAAGGCGCCGATGACACCGTCGAAGGAGAAGGACGCGTCGAGCACTTCCAGGTAGAGGAACATGAAGAACGCGGCCTTGCCGGAGAGCACGATCGCGGAGACCTTGCTGCCGCTCTTCCTGGCCTCCTCCTCGACCTCGTGCTCCCGCTCCTCCTCTTCCTCCAGCTTGTTCTCGAAGAAGCCGGAGAGACCGCCGACGATCAGGTAGGTGATCAGACCCGCGACTCCGGCGAGCAGGACGGTCTCCGCCTTGTCCGCGTGGCCGCCGCCGTGCTGGTGCGCCTGCGTCGCGAAGGTCATGGCCGTGATCAGCAGCACGATCAGGGCGATGCAGACCGACAGCATGTCGACCTTGCCGAGCTTGGCGAGCGGGCGCTCGATCCAGCGCAGCCACTGGATGTCACGGTCCTCGAAAATGAAGTCGAGGAAGATCATCAGCAGGAACATGCCACCGAAGGCGGCAATCGCCGGGTGGGCGTCCGTGACCAGTTCCTGGTAGCGATCGGGCTGGTTGAACGAAAGATCGACCGCTTCGATCGGGCCCAACTTGGCGGTGATGGCCACGATCACGACGGGGAACACCAGCCGCATACCGAAGACCGCGATGAGCACACCGACCGTGAGGAAGATCTTCTGCCAGAAGGCATTCATCTTCTTCAGGATTCCGGCGTTGACCACCGCATTGTCGAAGGACAGCGAGATCTCCAGGACGGAAAGAATCGCAACCACCCCGAAGGCTTCCCACCCCCCGTAGATCACTGCTGCGACCAGGCCGAGCGCGGTAATCGCGAACGACCAGCCGAAGGTTTTCAGAAGCACTGGCTACCCCATCGTGTATGTAACGGGTCTCCCCCGGGTGTGTACGGGGCTCGCCCGCGCCGTGCGCGGCTTTACGAAACGTTGACCCCGAAGTCTAGAGCGATGCCGCGCAGCCCGGACGCGTACCCCTGTCCCACTGCACGGAACTTCCACTCGCCGTTGTACCGATAGAGCTCGCCGAAGATCATCGCGGTTTCCGTCGAGGCGTCCTCGGTGAGGTCATAACGCGCGAGTTCCTGACCGTCCGCCTGGTTCACCACGCGGATGAACGCATTGCTGACCTGGCCGAAGGTCTGCCCTCGATTGTCCGCCTCGTGGATCGAGACCGGAAAAATAATCTTGTCGCAGTGCGCCGGCACCTGAGTGAGATTCACGATGACCGACTCGTCGTCGCCCTCGCCCTCACCCGTGAGGTTGTCGCCGGTGTGCTCCACGGAGCCGTCGGGGCTCGTGAGGTTGTTGTAGAACACGAACCATTCGTCGCCGAGCACCCGGCCCGACTGGCACAGCAGCGCGCTGGCGTCGAGGTCGAAGTCGGCGCCCGTGGTGGATCGTGCGTCCCAGCCGAGCCCGACCAGCACCTGGGTGAGGTTGGGTGCGGCCTTGGAGAGGGAGACATTGCCTCCCTTGGCGAGCGTGACGCCCATGGTGTGTCCTCCCCGAGTCGATGAACCGTCTGTTGAGCCGTTGAACCTTGAACCGTTCAGCAGCCGGAGCGTGAGCCGCTGAACGGGCTGTTCAGCGCGTCCGGCGCCGCACGGGGTGCGGCGCCGGACGGGGTACATGCTGGCGTGGCCCGGGCTGCGCCTCGCCGGCTCGGCCCGGTCGCGTCTTGTCAGACGTTGACGCCGAAGTCCTGCGCGATGCCGCGCAGCCCCGAGGCGTAACCCTGACCGATGGCGCGGAACTTCCACTCCGCCCCATTGCGGTACAGCTCGCCGAAGACCATGGCGGTCTCCGTCGAGGCGTCCTCGCTCAGGTCGTAACGCGCCAGCTCGCTGTTGTCGGCCTGGTTGACCACCCGGATGTACGCGTTGCGCACCTGGCCGAAGCTCTGCTGACGGGTCTCGGCCTCGTAGATCGAGACCGGGAAGACGATCTTGTCGACATCGGCCGGAACGCCGGCCAGGTTCACCTTGATGACCTCGTCGTCGCCCTCGCCCTCACCGGTGAGGTTGTCACCGGTGTGCTCGACGGATCCGTCCGGGCTCTTGAGGTTGTTGAAGAAGACGAAGTTACCGTCGCTGCCGACCTTGCCCTCGGCGTTCGTCAGCAGGGCGCTGGCGTCGAGGTCGAAGTCACCACCGGTGGTGGTACGAGCATCCCAGCCCAGACCCACGACGACCGCGGTCAGGTTGGGCGCGGCCTTGGTCAGCGAGACGTTGCCGCCCTTGCTGAGGCTGACTCCCACGAGTCCTCCCATTGGTTTCCTTGGGGGCCGGCGGGCGCCGGCGCCTCCACGTTGCGTTGGCATCCGATCAACGAGTGGATCCTAGTGACCGGTTCCCGGCCAAAGCAGGCTTTTGGCCGGGACGCCCGCAGATCCACCGGTCCCGGATCAGAGCGTGTCGAGCGCCTTGATGTAGTCGTTGAGGTCGCGCGCGTCGGGCAGACCGTTGACGACGGTCCAGCGCACCACGCCCTCCTTGTCGATGATGAAGGTGCCGCGCACCGCGCAGCCCTTCTCCTCGTCGAAGACGCCGTATGCCCGCGAGGTCTCGCCGTGCGGCCAGAAGTCCGAGACCAGCGGGTACTCGAGGCCTTCCTGCTCGGCGAAGACGCGCAGGGTGTGGATGGAGTCGTTGGAGACGGCGAGCAGCTGCGTGTCGTCGTTCTCGAACTTCGGCAGCTCGTCGCGGAGCGCGCAGAGCTCACCCGTGCAGACGCCGGTGAAGGCGAACGGGTAGAACAGCAGCACGACATTCTTCTCGCCGCGGAAGTCGGAGAGCTTCACGGTCCGGCCGTGGTTGTCCTTCAGCTCGAAATCCGGGGCCTGGGTGCCGACCTCGATCGCCATGAAACGCGTCCCTTCGCTACGTTCACCGGGCTGGGCTGTCCGGGTGGCTCCCACCCTACGCAGAGCCCGCAGCAGGCCACGCAGCGCCCGCGCGGGGGCACCCCGCACCCCAGCCGTACGGACAAGGCGCCCGGCAAGCGCACGAAGAAGGCCCCCGGCGGCTCATGCCGTCGGGGGCCTTCGGGGCGAGTGCGTGGCGAACGCGGTTCAGCGCTTGGCTTTGGCCGCCTTCGGTGTGACCAGACGGCTTCCCGTCCAGTCCTTGCCCGCATTGATGCTCTTGGTCTGGGAGAGACCGGCCGTCTGTGCAGACTCGTTGATGTCGCTCGGTTCGACGTATCCATCACGGCCGGTCTTCGGCGTCATCAGCCAGACCGCACCGCCGTCCTCGATCAGACCAATGGCATCCACCAGCGCGTCCGTAAGGTCGCCGTCCTCGTCGCGGAACCACAGCAGGACGACGTCTGCGACGTCGTCGTAGTCCTCATCGACGAGATCCTGGCCGGTAGTGGCCTCAATGCCCTCACGGAGCTCCTGCTCGACGTCGTCGTCGTAGCCGATCTCCTGGACCACTTGTCCGGGCTCGAACCCCAGGCGTGCTGCCGGGTTGGTCCGCTCCTCCGCGTGGTCCGCGGTCGCGCTCACGGGTTGCCTCCTGATCATGTTTCGGAAAATGCTTCAGCCACGCGCGTGCGCGGGGCGTTGGCCGTAGTCCACACGGGAGCGGCGGATCGCGCAAGTACCCAGCGTCCGAGACCGCCTAAACGGTGACGTTCCCTGCCACGTCGCCGCACTGCCGGCCGGTCCCCTGCGGGGGCCGACGCTACCGTCACACCCTTTACGTCCTTCCACAGCTTATGCCGTTTCGGTCCGCCATTCGGAGTCGAACATCCTTTGGGAACGCTTGGACGGGTTGGGCGTATGGTTGCGGTTTGGACCAGCCCATCCCCGCGCTACGGACGCGATGTCTCGCAACACGGCGGTTACCCCTCGGTAGAGATGACGTTTGCGCCCCTGCGGTACACGATGGTGATGGCGTACATGCATACATCCCGGGGGCATGTTCTCCCGTAACCAGGCCCCGTAGAGCAGCACCTACACAGCGAAGGAACAGCGTGGCTTCCGGATCCGATCGCAACCCGATCATCATTGGCGGCCTGCCGAGCCAGGTCCCGGACTTCGATCCCGAAGAGACCCAGGAATGGCTCGACTCGCTCGACGCCGCCGTCGACGAGCGAGGCCGTGAGCGGGCCCGTTATCTGATGCTCCGGCTCATCGAGCGTGCGCGCGAGAAGCGAGTCGCCGTGCCGGAGATGCGCAGCACGGACTACGTGAACACGATCGCCACGAAGGACGAGCCGTTCTTCCCCGGCGACGAGGAGATCGAGCGCAAGGTCCTCAACGCGACCCGCTGGAACGCGGCCGTGATGGTGTCGCGCGCCCAGCGTCCGGGGATCGGTGTCGGTGGCCACATCGCCACCTTCGCCTCCTCGGCCTCGCTGTACGACGTGGGCTTCAACCACTTCTTCCGGGGCAAGGACGACGGCCTGGGCGGTGACCAGATCTTCTTCCAGGGGCACGCGTCCCCGGGTATCTACGCCCGCGCCTTCCTGCTCGACCGGCTGAGCGAAGCGCAGCTCGACGCCTTCCGCCAGGAGAAGTCGAAGGCGCCGAACGGCCTGTCCAGCTATCCGCACCCGCGGCTGATGCCGGACTTCTGGGAGTTCCCGACCGTTTCGATGGGCCTGGGCCCGCTCGGTGCGATCTACCAGGCCCGGATGAACCGCTACATGGAGGCGCGCGGCATCGCCGACACCTCCCGGTCGCATGTGTGGGCGTATCTGGGCGACGGCGAGATGGACGAGCCCGAGTCGCTCGGCCAGCTCTCCATCGCCGCCCGTGAGGGCCTGGACAACCTGACCTTCGTGGTCAACTGCAACCTGCAGCGCCTCGACGGTCCGGTGCGCGGCAACGGCAAGATCATCCAGGAGCTGGAGTCGCAGTTCCGCGGCGCCGGATGGAATGTCATCAAGCTGGTCTGGGACCGTTCCTGGGACCCGCTGCTCGCGCAGGACCGCACGGGCATCCTGGTCAACAAGCTGAACACCACGCCGGACGGCCAGTTCCAGACGTACGCCACCGAGTCCGGTGCGTACATCCGTGAGCACTTCTTCGGGGACGACCCGCGGCTGCGCGACATGGTCAAGGACATGACCGACGACCAGATCCTGCACCTGGGCCGCGGCGGTCACGACCACAAGAAGGTCTACGCCGCCTATGCGGCGGCCAAGGCCCACAAGGGCCAGCCGACGGTGATCCTGGCGCAGACGGTCAAGGGCTGGACGCTGGGGCCGAACTTCGAGGGCCGCAACGCGACCCACCAGATGAAGAAGCTCACCGTCGAGGACCTCAAGAGGTTCCGCGACCGGCTGCACATCCCGATCACGGACAAGCAGCTGGACGAGGGCTACCCGCCCTACTACCACCCGGGCCGCGACTCGGAGGAGATCCAGTACATGCACGACCGCCGCAAAGGTCTGGGCGGTTACGTCCCGACCCGTGTGGTGCGCGCGAAGCCACTGGTCCTCCCCGAGGACAAGACGTACGCGACCGCGAAGAAGGGTTCGGGTCAGCAGTCGATCGCCACGACCATGGCGTTCGTCCGCATCCTGAAGGACCTCATGCGGGACAAGGAGATCGGCAGGCGCTTCGTGCTGATCGCGCCCGACGAGTACCGCACCTTCGGCATGGACGCGTTCTTCCCGAGCGCGAAGATCTACAACCCGCTGGGTCAGCAGTACGAGGCGGTGGACCGCGATCTGCTGCTCGCGTACAAGGAGTCGCCGACCGGTCAGATGCTGCACGACGGCATCTCCGAGGCCGGCTGCACGGCCTCTCTGATCGCCGCGGGTTCGGCGTACGCCACGCACGGCGAGCCGCTGATCCCGGTGTACGTCTTCTACTCGATGTTCGGTTTCCAGCGCACCGGCGACCAGTTCTGGCAGATGGCCGACCAGCTCGCGCGCGGCTTCGTGCTGGGTGCGACCGCCGGTCGTACGACTCTGACCGGTGAGGGTCTCCAGCACGCGGACGGCCACTCGCAGCTGCTCGCCTCGACCAACCCGGGCTGCGTCGCGTACGACCCGGCGTTCAGCTATGAGATCGCGCACATCGTCAAGGACGGTCTGCGCAGGATGTACGGCGGGACCCCCGAAGAGAACGAGGACGTCTTCTACTACCTCACCGTCTACAACGAGCCGATCCGGCACCCGGCCGAGCCCGAGAACGTGGATGTCGAAGGCATCCTCAAGGGCGTGTACCGCTACAAGAGCGCCGAGCGGGGCGAGATCCCGGCCCAGATCATGGCGTCCGGTGTGGCGGTCCCGTGGGCGGTGGAGGCGCAGCGGATCCTCGCCGACGAGTGGAACGTCCGGGCGGACGTCTGGTCGGCGACCTCCTGGAACGAGCTGCGCCGCGAGGCCGTGGACGTGGAGCGGTACAACCTGCTGCACCCGGAGGAGGAGCAGCGCGTCCCGTACGTCACGCGGAAGCTCTCCGGCTCCGAGGGCCCGTTCGTGGCGGTCTCGGACTGGATGCGTTCCGTGCCGGACCAGATCGCGCGCTGGGTGCCCGGTGCGTACCAGTCGCTGGGTGCGGACGGCTTCGGCTTCGCCGACACCCGTGGTGCGGCCCGCCGGTTCTTCCACATCGACGCGCAGTCGATCGTCCTCGCGGTGCTCACCGAGCTCGCCAAGGCGGGCCGGATCGACCGTTCGCTGCTGAAGACGGCGATCGACCGGTACGAGCTGCTCGATGTGACCGCGGCCGAACCGGGCGCGGCCGGCGGCGACGCGTAAGCACGAGAACCATGGTTGAAGGGCGGCGCGACCTCCTGGTCCCGCCGCCCTTCGGCGTGTCCGGTCAGTTCTCCCAGACCTTGAAGGCCCTGACCTGGTACGGGGACTGGGGCACCCAGGTGCCGCCGCCCGGATAGGTTTCGAACTCACCCGTCTCGGCGCACTCCGCCGACTGGTACGTGGTGACGGGCCGGCCCGTGCGGTTGACGAGCGCCTGGACCTTGCTGCCCGCCGGCAGCCGGACACAGCTCTCGATGTCGATCGTGGACAGCTCGTGGACCTGCCGGGCGCCGGTGAAGTCCGGCTTCTCCCAGAGACAGAGCTGACCGCTTCCGCAGGCCCCGGGCCGGGCGGGTGCGGAGTGGGCCGCGGCCTGCGGAATCAGGGCGGTGGCGGCCAGGGCGGCGGCAAGAACGGTCGTACGCATGGAAATCGACCCCCGTGGTGATGCGAATCAGTTGCACGCAGCCTGACCTGCGGGGCGACGCCCGGGGAAGGGGCTGCGGGTCACACCACCCTGATAGGCGACAGCCCCGCCGGGACGGTCCGACGGGGCTGTTGTACGCACTGTGTTGACGCCTCGGGGGCATCGCGACGAGCGATCAGATGTGACCCGCGCCCGCGCCCGCCCCGGCGTTCGCACCGCGCTTGGTGAGCGTGGCGACCAGCGCGGCGACCACCGCGACGATGCCGGCCACCATGAACGCCGTGCTCATGCCCGACACGAACGTGTCATGGGCGACACCCGCGATCTGCGCCGCGACCTCCGGCGGAGTGTTGCCGTCCACCGGCGGTACGCCGACCTCGACGGCCGAGGACGCGGCATCCAGCTGCTCCGGCGTAAGGGGCGGAAGCTTCGCGGCCGTCCAGTTGTCGGCCAGTTTCGAGTCGACCTGGGAGGCCATGACCGCGCCCAGCACCGCCGTACCGAGGCTGCCGCCGACCTGCATGGCGGCCTGCTGCAGACCGCCCGCGACACCGGAGAGCTCCATCGGGGCGTTGCCGACGATGACCTCGGTGGCGCCGACCATCACCGGGGCGAGGCCGAGGCCGAGCAGACCGAACCAGATCGACATGGTCAGGGTGCCGGTGCCGATGGTCAGCTGGGACATGCCGAACATGGCGACCGCCGTGCACACCATGCCGCCGACCAGCGGGACCCGCGGGCCGAACTTGGTGATCATGGCGCCCGCGAGCGGCGAGGCGACGATCATCATGCCGGTCAGCGGCAGCAGGTGCAGACCGCTGTCGACGGGGCTCAGGCCGTGCACGTTCTGGAGGTAGAAGGTGACGAAGAACAGCCCGCCCATGAACGCGAAGGCCATCAGCACCATCAGGACCGCGCCCGCGGACAGCGGCACGGACCGGAACATCGCCAGCGGGATCAGCGGCTCCCTGACGTTCTTCTGGGAGAAGGCGAAGACCACGAACAGGGCCACGGCGGCGCCCAGGAAGCCGAGCGTCTTGTAGTCGCCCCAGCCCCACTCGGCGCCCTTGATGAGCGCCCAGATCAGGCAGAACATCGCCTGCGACAGCAGCACGATGCCGCCGATGTCGAAGGAGCGCGGCGCGTTCTCGGCGCGGTGGTCCTTGAGGATCACCAGGCCCAGCAGAAGCGCGATCACACCGACCGGCACATTGATGAAGAAGACCGACTGCCAGCTGACGTGCTCGACGAGCACACCGCCGAGGATCGGGCCGCCCGCGGTGGAGGCGCCGATCACCATGCCCCAGATGCCGATCGCCATGTTCAGCTTCTCGGCCGGGAAGGTGGCGCGCAGCAGGCCGAGCGCGGCGGGCATCAGCAGGGCGCCGAAGAGGCCCTGGAGCACCCGGAACACGATCACCAGGGCGACGCTGTCGGAGAGGCCGATGGCCCCCGATGCCGCGGCGAAGCCGACGACACCTATGAGGAAGGTCTGGCGGTGGCCGAACCGGTCACCGAGCTTGCCCGCGGTGATCAGGGAGACCGCGAGGGCGAGCATGTAGCCGTTGGTGATCCACTGGACGTCGGCGAGCGAGGCGCCCAGGTCCTGCTGGATGGCGGGGTTGGCGATCGCGACGATCGTGCCGTCGAGCGCGACCATCATCACGCCGATGGCCACGGAGAAGAGCGTCAGCCAGGGGTGGCCGCGCAGCCCCTTGGCAGATGCGGGCGCGGCGGTGTCCTGCGGCTCCCGCGACGCCTTTTCGACGGTGGTCTGACTAGTCATGCCCGGGAGGTTAGTGTCAGCCGCTGACAGTTGACAAACCATTTCACAAGCCAGTAACTGTCACGTAACTCACAGGTACGCCGAGCTGGGCAAAGCAGGGGAAAGAGGACCACTTCAGTGACCGATGGGCAGCGGGCCGCGCATCCGACCGGGCTGCGCGAACGGAAGAAGCGACGCACCCGGGACGCCCTGCTGCACGCCGCCCTCGATCTTTTCACCGGCCAGGGGTACGAGGAGACCACCGTCGACGAGATCGTCGACGCCGTCGAGGTCTCCCAGCGCACCTTCTTCCGCTACTTCGCCAGCAAGGAGGAGGCCGCCTTCGCCATCCAGGAGATGGTGGAGTCGCACTTCCTCTCGGAGCTGCGCCGGCGTCCCGCCGCGGAAGCGCCGTTCGAGGCAATGCGCAGCGCGGTCCTGCGCGCCTGGAACAGTATCGGTGAGGCGATCGAGGCGATCGTCACGGTCGAACTCCATATGCGCACGTACCGGATGATCGAGTCGACGCCGTCGCTGCTCGCCGCCCACCTGCGACGCAGCATGGATCTGGAGAACCGGATCGCGCTGCTGATCGCCGAGCGCGAGGGGCTCGACGTGAGGAGGGACCCCCGGCCGAGGGTCGCCGTGGCCGCGTTCTGCGGGGTGATGCGGGTGACCGGGCAGCTCTGGGGGCAGGGGCGGGACACCAGTGTGGACTCGTTGCGCGCGCTGACCGAGGTGTACCTGGACCAGCTCGGACCGGCACTGGCCGGCAACTGGCGGGCGGGGGCCGGCGCCGGGCCCGGGTAACGACATGGAGACTCCGTCCGATGTGCTGCACGCCTCACTGCCACGGCATGAGCGACTTCACAACCGCCGTGCCCCGATGGCCATATGCGACGCTCCGGGGGCATTCCGCGCGCCCGAGTGTGCGCGCCGCACCAACACAGCGTGAAATGAACCGCCTTGAATTCCCGACAGCCGGGTGATGTGTGTCACCCTCTTCACGGCTGCCGTCGCTCGTCTCCTAATGTGGGCCGGAGTGACTTCCTTCGACTCCTCCCCCACGCTCACCGCATGGCGCGCGCTGCTCGCCGTCGCGGTTGTGTTCGTGATGCTGGCGACCACTGGCTGGACCGCCGTACGTCACCCGCACTCCGACGAGCCACGCACCGTCGCACTCGCCTCCTGGGCACGGGGCCACGTGGCGGGCCGTGCGCTGCCGGACGCCGACGCGGCGCCGCACCGCCTGGCGCAGTTCTTCGCCACGCTCACCGCCGCTCAGCGCACCGGTCTTGCCGACAAGTACCCCTTGGTCGTCGGCAATCTGAACGGCGCCCCGGTCACCCTGCGCTACCACGCCAACCGGCTGGCCCTGGTGCAGGCGCGGAAGGTCGAGCGGCAGCGCATGCACGACGCCAGGCTCTCCCCCGACGGCCGCACCGAGGCGCTCCGCCGGATGAACCGCTTCCGGTCGATGCTCGCCGAGGGACGGCACATCCTCGCCTTCGACCCGTCCGGAAAGGGCCGAGCCGCAGAGGTGTTCGGTGATCTCGACCGGGCCGAACGGGTCTCCGTGATCGTGCCCGGCGTCGACACCAACCTGCTGACGCTGGAGCGGTCCGCCCCCATGGTGAATGCCGCGCCGGTCGGTATGGCGAAGTCGCTGTACGCGGCGGAGCGCGCCGCTCGCCCCGGCACCCGTACCGCCGTCATCGCCTGGGCCGACTACACCACGCCCGCCGGAATCGGTATGGACGCGGCCTTGGGGAACCTCGCCGAGCGCGGGGCGGTGCGGCTGAACGCGCTGGTGGGCGCGCTGCCCGGGGACGCCCCCGTCTCGCTGTTCTGCCACAGCTACGGCTCGGTGCTGTGCGGTGTCGCCGCACATGAACTGCCCTCCAGGGTCGCCGACATCGCGGTCGCGGGCAGCCCCGGCATGCGGGTGGCGAACGCGAGGCAGCTGCACACCGGGGCCAGGGTGTGGGCGATGCGGGACCACGACGACTGGATCGAGGACGTACCGAACCTGGAGCTGGGCGGTCTCGGGCACGGTGCCGATCCGGTCGACCCGGGCTTCGGCGCACGCATCGTCTCGGCGGGCGGCGCGGTCGGGCACAGCGGCTATTTCGAGCCGGGCACCGAGAGCCTCAGCAACTTCGCCTCAATCGGCGTGGGGGCCTACAGCTCGGTCAGCTGTGCGAACTCCGACAGCGCCTGCCACGACGGAGTCACCGGCAGCCAGGCAATCTGACGGGCAGAGCGAGCCGTGATCGGCCGCATATCGGGACTTACGCCGAGGGGGACGTGCGGGCAAGTGCCGCATACGATGAGGCACATGGGTGATGTGCTGGCCGGAATTCATGCCACCTGGGAGTTCGACACCGACTCCGTGCTCATCCGCTTCGAACGGGGAATACGCACACCGAAGCTCTTCCAGAGCCTGCGTGAGCGCCGCGTCCCGCACGCGGCGCTGTCATCGGTGACGCTGACCCCGGGCAAGCGGGGCACGGTGGTCCTGCACGCGGTGCCGAGACCCGGTGCCGACCCGTTGCTGGAGGCTGCGGCCGGGCAGCTGAAGGACGGATGCGATCCGTACCGGCTGGTGCTCCCCGCCGAGCGCGAGACGCTCGCCGAGTACTACGCGGACGAACTGCGCGCCCTGCTCGGTCCCGACGCCGCGGTGCCCGCCGACCGGTTCCTGGTCGCGGCCCCCGAGGCGCCGATGCAGTTCAAGGCGTACGACGGCCGGGCCGGCTTCGACGGGGACCGGGTCTCCTTCCGGTGGTTCTGGACGGGCGCCTCCACGGCGAAGTGGAAGGCCGGCGACCAGACGTTCCCGGTGACGGAGCTGAGCGGCGTCGAGTGGCGCTCACCGGAGGCCTTCGACGGCTATCTGCGGCTGGTGCCGAGAGGCCAGGAAGGTGCGGCTCCGGAACCGGGCCCGGGTACCGGCTTCGGCATGGGTGCGGAGCCGGTCACGAGGATCGGTTCAGACACGGCGCAGAGCGCACAGCCGTTGACCCCCCGCCCCACCCGGGCCGACCAGGACCCGGCTTCCGTGGTCTTCGGCCTCGGCTACGGCCCGGTGCACGAGTCGCTGCCGTTCGCCGCGGCCGTACTGGAGTCCGTACGCAGGAAGCAGTCGGCCCCCGCCCTGCCGGCCGCCGTACCGGCAGGCGTGGGGCGGCGCGATCCCGCGGACATCGCGGAGCGGATCAGGCACCTCGGGGAACTGCACCGGGCGGGCCTGGTGACGGACGACGAGTTCGGTGCGAAGAAGGCCCAGCTGCTCGCCGAGCTGTAGGTGTGCGGTACCGGATGTCCGGCGTCCGGCGTCCGGCTCGCCGGTAGTACTCCCGTACGAGACGCGCGGCGGTGGACCGGAACCCCGGTATGACGCCATCGGGCCGGTCCATGCCTACGCTGATCAGGCCATGTCCACTTCCCCGCCGCACGGGCCGCCCCCACCGCCCGTCACCGACGGCCTGGTGAGCGCCGCCCGACGCAATCTGCGCGAGCTCGCCCACGGGCTGTCCCACCCGTCCCATCCCGCGACACCACTCCTGGCGAACGCGCCGAAGCTGTGGCAGCGGCTGCTGCCGTACGTCGTCGTCCTCGCCCTCGTCGCCACCTTCGTCCCGGTCACGATCAATGTCCTGACCGAGGGGTACGGCGTGAACGGAGGGCTGGCGGGAGCCCTGGCCGTCGCGCAGGCCGCGCCACTGCTGATGCTGGCGCACCGGCCGCTGCAGGCCTGGTGGATCATCTTCCCCGCCGACATCCTGGGCGCGGCCGTGCTGCTCGGGTATCCGGTCGGCACGTTCCACATCTGGCCGTGGCCCCCGCCCACCCTGGTCGGCTATCTCTTCGTGCTGCTCGCGCTGGCCCTGCGCGAGACCCGGCGGACCCTGATCTCGGTCTGGGTGGCGACGGGTGCGGCGAGCCTGGTCCTGCACCTGATCTCGCCGGACCGCAGCAACGGCAGCGCGCTGCTGCTCGTGATCCTCGGCGCGGCGGTCCTGGTGATCGGCGCGGCGCTGCGGGAACGGGGCGACGCGCAGCGTCGGCTCGCCGAGCAGGAGACCATCAGCGAGGCCGAGCGGGCGCAGCGGACACTGCTGGAGGAGCGCACCAGGATCGCCCGTGAGCTGCACGACGTGGTCGCGCACCACATGTCCGTGATCACGGTCCAGGCCGACTCCGCGCCCTACCGGATCAGCGGGCTGCCCGAGGAGGCGCGCGAGGAGTTCGGGGCGATCGCGGCGAGCGCGCGGGAGTCCCTCGCGGAGATGCGGCGGCTGCTGACGGTGCTGCGCAGCGAGGGTACGGAGGGCGAGCGGGCGCCACAGCCGGGGCTCGACCAGGTGCAGCAGCTGGTGGAGGCGACGGTACGGGCGGGGCTGCCGGCCGAGCTGTCGCTGTCCGCCGATCTGCCGGACGTACCGCAGGCGGTGGATCTGTCGGCGTACCGGATCGTGCAGGAGGCCCTGGCGAACGTGGTCCGGCACGCGCCCGGCGTGCGGACCCGGGTGTCGATCACGTCCGACGGCGAGCACCTGACCGTGCTGGTGGTCAACGACCGGGCGGAGCAGCCCGGTTCGCCGCTGGAGACGACCGGGACCGGGCACGGCCTGGTCGGCATGCGGGAACGCGTACGGTTGACCGGCGGCACGCTGGACACCGGACCGCTGCCCGACGGCGGCTTCCGGGTGGCGGCGCGGCTGCCTCTCGCCCCCGTTCCGCCCCCGTCCTCGGAGGACTCTTGACCATCCGCGTGATCATCGTCGACGACCAGGCCATGGTGCGCGCGGGGTTCGCGGCACTGCTCTCGGCACAGAGCGACATCGATGTGGTCGGTGAGGCGCCGGACGGGCGCCAGGGCGTCGACGTCAGCCGGAGGGTCCACCCGGACGTGGTCCTGATGGATGTCCGGATGCCCGAGATGGACGGCCTGGCGGCGGCCCGCGAGCTGCTGAACCCGCCCGTGGGGGTGGTGCACCTGCCCAAGGTGCTGATGCTCACCACGTTCGACGTGGACGACTACGTGTACGAGGCGCTGCGCGCCGGGGCGTCCGGCTTCCTGCTGAAGGACGCGCCCCCGGCGGACCTGATCTCGGCGGTACGGGTGGTCGCGGCGGGCGAGGCGCTGCTGGCACCGTCCGTGACCCGGCGCCTGATCGCGGACTTCGCCCGGCAGGGGCCGTCCGGAGCCGCCCGGAGCGGGCAGGCGCTGCGGCTGAACGGGCTGACTCCGCGCGAGAAGGAGGTGCTGGAGCTGATCGCGCGGGGGCTGTCCAACCAGGAGATCGCGGGGCGGCTGGTGCTGGCCGAACAGACGGTGAAGACGCACATCGGACGGGTGCTGGCCAAGCTGGACCTGCGGGATCGCGCGCAGGCGGTGATCTTCGCGTACGAGGCGGGAGTGGTGGTACCGGGAGAGCAGTAGAGGGGTCTCCCCCCGCCCGCCTCTCCGGCAGTCCCCCCGTACACCCCCTACCCGGGTATCAACCCGCACTTGGCTCCTGGGTGCGACGCCCCCGCACCCACCTTCTTCCTACCTTCCTCCCCGTCGCGCCGAACGGCGTGCGGGAGCCGGATCAGCCGGAGAGGGAGGGACGGGATGCGCCGTTACGCAAGGACTCTGGTCGCAGTCGCCCTGGCGACCACCGTGGTGGCGGGGACGGCCGGCTGGGCGTCCGGGAACACGCAGCAGGCCCTGACCGGGCCACCCCCCGGCACCGCGGCCTGGCGCGCGGATCAGGTGCTGGGGCGGGAACTGCCCGACCCTGAGCGGACCACCCCCACCGAAGTGAGCCGGTTCTTCCGGGGGTTGACCCCCACGCAGCAACAGGCCCTGGTCGTAAGGCATCCACTGGTCGTCGGCAATCTGGACGGCGTACCCGTCGAACTGCGCTACCGGGCCAACGCCCGCTCCCTGCAGGCCAGTCATGACCCCAGGTACACCCATCTCGCCGGAGCGCGACACCGGCAGATCCTCGCCTTCGATCCGCGCGGACGCGGACAGGTCGCCGAGGTCTTCGGGGACTTGAGCACCGCACGCCATGTGGCGGTCGTGGTACCGGGTTCGGACATCGACGCCGGAACCTTCGACCGTACGAGCGATGTGTACGGCACTCCAACCGGCATGGCGAAGGCCCTGTACGCGGAGACCGGTCGCGGCAGCGCCGTCGTCGCCTGGGCCGGGTACACCACTCCCGTGGGCGTCGGCATCGACGCCGCGACCGGCTCGCTCGCCGAGGCGGGGGCCGGCCGGCTGACCCGGTTCGCGGACGGGCTGGCCGCCGACGGCGTGCCCGCGCCCGCCGTGTTCTGCCACAGCTACGGCTCCGTCGTGTGCGGACTCGCCGCACCCCGGCTGCGCGCCGCTGACCTGGTCGTCCTCGGCTCGCCCGGGATGCGCGCCGAGGACGTCGCGGACCTGCACACCACCGCCCGGGTCTGGGCCGCCAAGGACGCCACGGACTGGATCGACAACGTGCCGAACGTCGAGGTGGCGGGCCTGGGCCACGGCCCCGATCCGACCGGCCCGGAGTTCGGCGCACGTCGTGTGCCGGCCCACGACGCCCACGGGCACACCGGGTACTTCTCCCCCGGCACGGACTCGCTCCGTGCCTTCGCCTCGATCACGGAGGGGGAAGCCCGATGAGCCTCACCGCCTTCGCCGAACGCATCGACGCGCGTACGCCCGCCCATCGCGACCGCGCCGTCGACGGCCTGCGCGCACTCGCCCTGCTCGCCGTCCCCACCGGCCACTGGCTGCTCGGCGGCTTCCGCCTCGACAACGGCGGCGCGCTGCACAACGCCAGCCCGCTGTCCACGTTCGGCGGCCTCGCCCCGGTGAGCTGGGTGCTTCAGATGCTGGGCATCTTCTTCCTGGTCGGCGGGTACGCCTCCGTCCTCTCCTACCACCGCAGGAAATCCACCACCGGCGCCTGGCTGCGCGGACGCGTCGCCCGCCTGGGGAGGCCGGTGCTCGGGGTGACCGCTGTCTGGGCGGCGATGATCCCGGTGCTGAGCGCGCTCGGCGTGCCCGGCGACACCCTGCGGACCGGGTCGACGCTGGTGATCCAGCCGCTGTGGTTCGTCGGGGTGTACACGGTGGTCACGGCGCTCACCCCGTACTGCGTCAAGGTCGCGCGGAAGCTGGGCGGCTGGGCCGCCGTGCCGTTGCTCGGGTCGGTCGCCGTCGTCGACTTCCTGCGTTACGGGCCGTTCGCCGACGCCGTGCCGTCCTGGCTGAGCGTGCTGAACATCCTTCCGGGCTGGCTCTTCGCGTACCAGCTCGGTGTCTCCTGGGGCGAGGGCCGCATCGGCAGGCGCGGCGCCCGCGTCCTGCTCGTCGGCGGGAGCGTCCTGTTCGCCGCGCTGCTGCTCGTCTTCCACTACCCGGCGTCGATGGTCGGCGTACCGGGCGAGGCGCGGACGAACTCGCATCCGCCGTCGCTGCTGGTCCTGGCACTGGCCGCCGCGCAGAGCGGTGCGGCGATCCTGCTGAGCGACCGGATCGGCCGGTTCCTGCGCAGGCCGCTGGTGTGGGCACCGGTCGTCGTCGTCAACCTGTCCGCGATGACGATCCTGTGCTGGCACCAGACGGCGATGCTGGTCGCGGCGGTCCCGGCGTCGTTCGCCGGTGCGGTGCCGGGGCTGACGACCGGGCCCGACACGATCGGCTGGATCCTGGCCCGGGTGGCGTGGATGCCGGTGTTCGCGGGACTGCTGGTGCTGATCGCACGGTACGCACGGCGGTTCGAGGCCCCGTGGCAGGCCGGTACGCGTGCGGCGAACGCCCGCCGGGCGGTGGCGGGCCTGCTGGCGACGGCGTTCGCGATGTACGCGCTGGGGCTGGCGTAGGGCGGGAAAAGCCGGCCCTCCCGGCAAAACCCAGCCCGCCCGGCGTCCGAGGACATCCTCCGGCCCAGCCCCGCAAAACCCAGCCCGCCCGGCGATTGAGGGCATCTTTAAGCCCGTCCGGCGCTTGAGGACACAACGATCGCCGGGCGCCCCGGCCCGGCACCCGGGCCGGAACGACTACTCGCGCGCCGCGGAGGTGGAGCTCATGTCCGGGTACCGGTCCCCCGCCACCTGCCCCGCGATCGGCTCCAGCAGCGCCAGCTCCTCCGCGGTCAGCGTGAGCCGGGTGGCGGCCACGTTCTCCAGCAGCCGGCTGCTCTTGCGGGTGCCCGGGATCGGCACCACGGTCAGGCCGTGCACCTGGGCCCGCTGCTGCACCCAGGCGAGCGCCACCTGCGCGGCCGACGCCCCGTGCGCCGCCGCGATCTTGTGGACGGGCTCCAGCAGCGCGGCGTTGGTCTTCGCGTTGTCGCCCGTGAAGCGGGGCTGGTACTGGCGGAAGTCGCCCTTGGACAGGTCCTTGGCGGCGTCGGCGAACGCCCCGGTCAGGAAGCCGCGGCCGAGCGGCGAGTAGGGCACGAAGGCCACCCCGAGCTCGACCGCGGCAGGCACGGCGCTGCGCTCGACGTCCCGGCTGAAGAGCGACCACTCGGACTGCAGGGCGGCGATCGGGTGCACGGCGTACGCCTCGCGCAGCTCCGCGCCGGTCACCTCGCTCAGCCCGAGCTGCTTGACCTTGCCCTGCTGGACCAGCTCGGCCATCGCGCCGACGGACTCGGCCAGCGGGACGGCCGGGTCACGGCGGTGCATGTAGTACAGGTCGATGGCATCGGTGTTCAGCCGGCGCAGGCTGTCCTCGACGGCCTGCCGGATGTACGCGGGGTCGTTGCGCACGCCCCGGTACTGCGGGTCATCGGTCCGCTCTATGGCGAACTTCGTGGCGAGGGTGATCCCGCCCCGGTGCGCCCCGACGAACGGCGCCAGGAACGTCTCGTTGGCACCGCGACCGTACACATCCGCGGTGTCGAAGAGGGTGACGCCCGCCGCCAGCGCCGTCTCCAGCGTCTCGCGCGCGGCGGACTCATCGGTCTCCCCGTAGAACTCGCTCATGCCCATGCAGCCGAGTCCCTGCACGCCGACCTGCGGGCCGCCGTTCCCGAGCTCCACGGTGGTGATCTTGTTGTCAGTCATCAGGCACAAGGCCTTTCCGGCGCCCGGCGGGCACTCGCATAGAAGTCGATCTTGTGGTCGAGGACGGCGAGGGTGTCCTGGAGCTCCGCGATCCGCGTCTTCACGTCGCGGCGGGTCGCCTCCAGCAGCTCCTGCCGTTCCTCGAAGGTGTGCTCGCCCTCGCGCAGCAGCTCCGCGTACCGCACCATGTCGGCGACCGGCATCCCGGTCAGCCGCAGCTTGCCGACGAAGGCCAGCCAGTCCAGGTCACGGTTGGTGAAGCGGCGCTGGCCGGTGTGCGAACGGTCGACGTGCGGCATCAGCCCGATCCGCTCGTACCAGCGCAGGGTGTGCGCGGTGAGCCCGGTGAAGGCGACGACCTCACTGATGGTGTAGCGGTCCTGGCCCTCGGGACGCGGATGCGCCCGCGGGGCCGAGGCGCAGACGTCCACCTTCACGGAAGTACTCTCCATCACCGTCATGCCCTCCACGCTAGAACCTTGGAGTGCACTCTAAGCAAGCGCGAACGGTGACGGGTTTCGGCGACGGCCGGGCCACCCCCTCCGAGCCGTGCAGGACGGCCCTTTAGGCTCATATGTATGCAGAGCCTGGCGATGATCGAGAACTGGCCCGTCCCCACCGCGGCAGCCGCTGTCGTACGAGCGGACGGCACCGTCGTCGGTACGCACGGCCCGACCGCGCACCGTTTCCCGCTCGCCTCCGTCACCAAGCCGATCGCGGCCTACGCGGCGCTCGTGGCATACGAGGAGGGCGCGGTCGAGCTCGACGAGCCGGCCGGACCCGAGGGCTCCACCGTCCGGCATCTGCTCGCGCACACCAGCGGGCTAGCCTTCGACGAGCACCGGCCGACCGCCTCACCCGGCACCCGGCGGCTCTACTCCAACGCGGGCTTCGAGGTCCTCGGCGACCACATCGCCAAGGCCACCGACATCCCGTTCCCGGAGTACGTGCGCCAGGCGGTGCTGGAACCGCTGGGGATGACGGCGACGGCGGTGGACGGCTCGCCTGCCAAGGACGGCGTCTCGACCGTCGACGATCTCATACGGTTCGCGGCGGAGATACAGGCGCCGCGGCTTCTCGACCCGCGTACGGTGCTGGCCGCGCAGACCGTCGTCCACCCCGGCCTGAAGGGTGTGCTGCCGGGCTACGGCCACCAGAACCCCAACGACTGGGGGCTCGGCTTCGAGATCCGGGACCACAAGTCGCCGCACTGGACGGGCAGTTCCTCGTCCGCGGCGACCTTCGGGCACTTCGGGCAGTCCGGAACCTTCCTGTGGATCGACCCGGTCGCGGGCGCGGCCTGCGTCGCGCTCACCGACCGGGCCTTCGGACCGTGGGCGGTGGAGGTGTGGCCGGTGTTCACGGACGCGGTGCTCGCGGAGCTCCGTTCCGGCCACTGAAAGGCGTCACCCGTCGGCCGCTTTCGTGGCCAGACACTCGAACCACACCGTCTTGCCACGGCCGTCGCGGCGCGGTTCCGCGCCCCAGCGGTCGGTGACGGCGTCGACGAGCATCAGTCCTCTCCCGCCCTCGTCGAGCACATCACCCGTGACCGCGCGGGGAAGTTCCGGGGAGGCATCCGCGACCTCGACGCGCACGCCACCGGCCGGGAGCAGGAAGATGAGCGTCTGACACCGGCGGCCGGGAACGTGCCGTACGACATTGGCGATCAGTTCGGTGAGCGCCAACTCCGCTGCGTCGGCCACATCGAGGAGATCCCAGCCGGTGAGGTAGAGCCGCAGGATGCGGCGCAGATGCCGGGCCGAGTGCTCACCGATCGCGAAGTCGGCGTGGTAGGTCGCCTCCAGGAGATCGTCGGCCCGCGGATCAATTACGTGATTCATGTCACCAGAGTGCAGCGCTGTGATTACGCTCGGCTACGTACCGAAACGAACGTCGTGAGGCGTTGAACGCCGGAGGTGCCCCCCACCGTGGCCAACATCCACACTCTCGATCCCAGCGCTTCCCCGTTGGACTACTACGGCTGGGAGCTGCGCCGTCAGAGAGAGGCCCACAACCTCAAACAGGGGCAGCTCGGCGACATCATCTTCTGCACCGGCTCCCTGATCGGACAGATCGAGACGACAAAGAAGATCCCCACCCGCGACTTCTCCGAGCGGGTGGACGCGGCACTCGGCACGGGCGGCGTGTTCTCGCGCCTCGTCGGCCTGGTCCTGCGCAGCCAGCTGCCGACCTGGTTCCAGCCGTACGCGGACATGGAGGCCCGCGCGACGTACATCTCCACGTACCAGGCGCAGTTGGTGTACGGGCTGTTGCAGACGGAGGGGTATGCGCGGGCCCTCCTCGGTGTCGATCACCCGAGCAGGGTCGACGAGATGGTGGCGGCCCGGCTGGAACGCCAGCGGATCCTGACGGGCGAGACCCCTCCCGCCTTGTGGGTCGTCCTGAGCGAAGCCGCGTTGCTCCAGAAGGTCGGCGGACATGACGTCATGCGCGAGCAACTGGCACGTCTGTTGGACTTCCGCGACAACCCCTGGGTGCAGATCCAGGTGCTTCCGTTCTCGGTCGGCCAGCACACGGGAATGATGGGCTCGTTCACCCTGCTCAGGTTCGAGAACGACCCCGACCTGTTCTACGTGGAGAGCTACGACCAGGGGCACATGACCGCCAATCCGCAGGTGATCAAGGAACGTTCGGTCGGTTACGCTCGCTTGCAAGCCACAGCCCTCTCCCTCGAGGACTCGGCGACACTGATCGCTCGTGTGATGGAGGAACGCTATGGGGACCAGTCATGACCTGACCGGAGCACAGTGGCGGAAGTCGTCGTACAGCGGCACCAACGGCGGCGAATGCGTCGAGTGCACCGTCACCGGCAGCGCGGCCTGGCGCAAGTCCAGCTACAGCGGGAACACCGGCGGTGAATGCGTCGAGGTGGCCGACGGCCTCCCCTGCGCCGTCCCCGTCCGCGACAGCAAGAACCCGGACGGTCCCGTCCTGACCGTCGGGGCCGACGCCTGGCAGAGCTTCGTGGACGGGCTCCGCTGACGTCACCGGAAGCCCTGTGCGACGGAAGGGGGCTCGGGACGACCATCCGTGGTCGCCCCGAGCCCCCTTCCGCTCCCCCATGACGCCACGGGCACCATGCCGGCTCCCGCTGCCGCCGTCCCACTCGCTGCCGTCGATGGTGAGCAGCGGGCGGACGTCCGAGCCGCACTCGGGGCAGGCCATGGGGAACAGGTCGGAGAAGCTCCACGGAGCGTGGCCGCCGACCTTGCAGCCCGGGGCAACGCCGAGGTCGGCGCTCAGCAGGTCGGCGCCTTCCTCCCCGGGCCGGCGCCACGCCTCGGCGAGAATCCTTCCCCGCGACCGGGATTGACGACTGATCAGACAGAACTCGCCGAACCCGTATGGACGTTGAGGCTCGGCAGGTCGGAATTCGGCACCCTCCAGGCTTGACGGCTAACGCCGTTAGCCGTAGCTTGGCACCACATGGCTAACATCGTTAGCCATGTCGGTCAGTCGCAACGTGAGAGGGCCGCAGTGAACACCGCCACAGCCAGCAGCACCCCGTGCAGCAGTGTCCCGACCCGGCCCTTCCGGGACGCATGGAAGGCGCCGGCGCTCCTCTCCGGGGCGATGACGGTTCCCGGGGAAGAGCGCCGTGGCTGACCGCGCGCAGCAGATCATGGCCGCCGCCCGGGAACTGCTCGACGCCGAAGGTCCGGATGCGTTGTCGATGCGGCGCATCGCCGAGCGTGTCGGCATCCGGGCGCCTTCCTTGTACAAGCACTTTCCTGACAAGGCCGCTGTCGAGGCCGGACTCCAGGTGCAGGGGATGACCCGGCTGGCTGAGGAACTGGAGGCCGCCGCAGCCGAGATCGGCGTCGAACCGCCCCTGCTCGTGCTCGCCCGCGCCTACCGACGTCACGCTCTCGCCAGCCCGCACCTCTACCGCATCACTCATGGTCGGCCGCTCGCCCGCACCGCGCTTCCCGAAGGACTCGAAGATCGCGCGGCGGCACCGTTGGCCCACGCAGCGCACGGCGACATTCACATCGCGCGCTCGCTCTGGGCATTCGCGCACGGCATGGTCGTGCTCGAACTCGACGGTCGCTTCCCGCCCGGCGCAGACCTGGACGCCGCATGGCGCACCGGCTGCGATGCGTTCACCCAGGCAATCCGAGACAAGCCCCGGGAAGACATCGCATGACCACAATCGCCGAAGAGCCCGCTACCGGCATCACCGCCCGCGCCGCCGGATACGTACACGCCGCGGCGTGGATTCTCGGGCTCGCCGCCGCATGGGGAGCCACACCCGAAGTCGGTGACACACGCGCCGGGATCACGACCGCGTACGCCGACCGGCCGGTCCAGGTTGTCGCCCAGGCGCTGCTCGTCCACGGTGTGGCAGCTGCCGCCTTGCTTGTCGTCGGATCCGGACTGCTCGACCGGGCCCGCCCAACCAACAACGCTGCGGCTCGCTCGGCCGGATGGGCCGGGAGAGTCGCGGGGGCGCTCGCATGCGTGCAACTCGTCATGGAACTGATCGCGGTGTCTGGAGCCGATCCAGCGTCACCGGGCAGGGCCGGCGCACTGTTCGAGGTGGTTCAGCGTGTGGACGGTGTCAAGATGTTCGCGTTCGCCGTGCTCGCCGCGGCTGCCTGCGCGGCCTCCCGGCACGGCGCGCTGTTGCGGCGTTGGGAGGTCGTCGTCGGCTGGGTCCTCGCCGCCACGATCACCGCGTCCGGCATCGGATACCTGCTCCTGTCCACCGCCCTGACCCCGACGGCATTCATCTCCCTGCCCTTGCTGCTGATCTGGATCGCCGCACTCGGCGCAGCCCTCGGACGCCGGCCTCGTCGGGCAGTGAGTGAAACGGAGCGACCATGAATCTCGCCTACCTTCCCAGTCCCTCGACCGGGGTTCTTCACCTTGGCCCGGTTCCGTTGAGGGCGTACGCCTTCTGCATCATCCTGGGCGTGTTCGTGGCCGTCTGGCTCGGCAACCGGCGCTGGGTCGCACGCGGCGGGGATCAGGGCGTGATCGCGGACGTCACCATCTGGGCAGTGCCGTTCGGTCTCGCCGGCGGACGGCTGTACCACGTGATCACCAGCCCCGACGCGTACTTCGGCGAACACGGCGAGCCGATCCGAGCCCTGTACGTGTGGGAGGGCGGGCTCGGTATCTGGGGTGCCATCGCCCTGGGCGGGGTCGGCGCGTGGATCGGCTGCCGTCGCCACCGCATCCCCTTCCCCGCCTTCGCGGACGCGGTCGCCCCCGGCACAGCCCTGGCGCAGGCGATCGGCCGCTGGGGCAACTGGTTCAACCAGGAACTCTACGGCCGCCCCACCACGCTCCCCTGGGGCCTGGAGATCGACCGCGCGCACCGTCCGTCCGGCACGCTCGACATCGCCACGTACCACCCCACCTTCCTCTACGAGTCCCTCTGGGACATCGGCGTCGCCGCACTGGTCCTCTGGGCGGGCCACCGGTTCGCGCTCGGTCACGGCAGGACCTTCGCCCTGTACGTCGCCGCCTACACGGCCGGCCGGTTCTGGACCGAGTACCTGCGCATCGACGAGTCCCACACGTTCCTCGGCCTGCGCCTGAACAACTGGACCTCCGTCGTGGTCTTCCTCGGCGCCATCGCCTGCCTCGTCGTATCGGCCCGCCGCCATCCTGGCATCGAGGACGTGTCGCGACCGAAGGACGAGGGCCGCAACGAGAGGGCCGGCGAGCCGCGCCTGGACGTCGCGGTCAAGACAGGAGGAGCGACGCACGATGACAGGTGAGACCGTCAGCGCCACCACGGCCCCGGGCCACCCGGCTCGCCCGGGGCCCCGTGCTGAGTACGGGCCGGTGCCGAACTCTTCTGCCTGATGGACGAGTCCGCGCCGCGGAACGTGGTCGGAGATGCCGAGATCATGTGGGGCCCGTACCGGGTCAGGCGGATTCTTCGCCCGGCACCTTGGCGAGCTCCACACCACGCAGGCTGAGCAGCACCACCGCGACGCACCCGCAGGCGAGCGCGATGTCGGCGACGTTACCCACGAACGGGCCGTAGTCGATGAAGTCCACAACATGCCCGCGGGCCACCCCGGGCTCGCGGAAGAGTCGGTCGCCCAGGTGGGACACCGCACCGCCGAGCAGCGCGCCCAGCACGAGCGCCCAGCCCGCAGAGGCCAGTCGGCGTGCGGTGTAGAGAATGCCGACCACTGCCGCTGCCGCCGCCAAGGTGAACACCCATGTCGCCCCGGTGCCGATGGAGAACGCGGCGCCAGGGTTGTACAGCAGTCGGAAGTGGATCAGAGGGGGGATCACGGCGACGCGCTCGCTGTCGGACAGCGCGGAGACCGCCCACATCTTGGTGAGCTGGTCCACGAGCAGGACCACCGCCGCCAGCATGAGCATCATGCCGTACAGCCGGCCTGAACCCCGCTCCAACCGCATCATCAGGGCCTCCGTGCGTAGCGATGTCCGAACCAGGATTCCCTGAGACTATCGGCCCCTCTTGAGGCGTCTTCCAGCTTTCCCGGACGAAGCCCCGTCGGACTGTCAGTGGTGCCGCCCACGATCGTTCCCGTAGCTGTTCCGGCTGTTCGAGTCCGGCAATCAGGGGGTGAACGATGGGGACGTCACCGGTGTCACGGGCACAGGTACGCACGCCTGAGCCGACGATTGCGCCGATCACTCGAGTGGGATGGAGTTCGGCACCCAGGGAACCGCTATCCTCCTCGGCCATGGCCGACATAGTCCGCGCCGCCGCCTCCGACGTTCCGGCGCTCGCCTCCGTACTCGCCAGCGCCTACGCCGAGGATCCCGTCTGGTCCTGGCTGATGCCGCACGACCGGGACCGGAGGCTGCGGCTGCTGTTCACCGCGCATCTGGCGCAGCAGGTCCCGGCGGGCCGGGTGTGGACGGATCCGGAGCGCACGGTGGCGGCGGTGTGGGCGGAGCCCGGGAAGTGGAAGCTGCCGGTGAGCTATCTGCTGCGCAACGCGGGCACGCTCCTGCGGGCGGGCCGGGCCCAACTGCCCCGGACCGGAATGCGGTTGCTCGCGCTGGAGCACCGTCACCCGGCCGAGCCCGCGCACTGGTACGTCGAGTACATCGGCACCCACGCGGACGCGCGCGGCACGGGGCGCGGATCGCAAGTGCTGGGCGGGCTGCTGGAGCAGGCGGACGCGGACGGGCGGCCGGTGTTTCTGGAGTCGAGCAACCGCCGCAACCTGACCTTCTACCGGCGGCACGGCTTCGCGGTGCAGCAGGAGATGTCGTTCCGGTCCGGGCCGCCGATGTGGTCGATGTGGCGCCGGGACACGGACCGGTAGCGCTTCGCTGTCGAGGGTTGTGCGGTGGTCGCGGACGAGTACCGCGGCCCGTGTCGGCGTCCCGCCCGCAACCACGCGGTCATGTCACCGGAATGCTGGCGTCGGCCGCGCCCGGCGTCGCCGGGCGCGGCCTCGTGTCACTTCCGCCAGAACAGGTGGTGCGTCACGCCGCTCGGGCTGGGCACGACCTCCAGGTGGTAGCGGTCGAGCAGCTCATCGGGTGACTCCCAGAGCCGTACTCCGGATCCGAGCTTCACCGGCGAGACCGCCACATGCAGGGTGTCGACGAGGCCCGCGTCGAGGAACTGCCGGATGGTGGTGACTCCGCCGCCGAGCCGGACGTCCTTGCCCCCGGCCGCCTCCCGCGCCTGTTGGAGGACCGTGGCCGGGTCGCCGTCGACGAAGTGGAACGTGGTGTCGGACAGTGTGTACGAAGGACGTGTGTGGTGGGTCATGACGAACACCGGAGTGCGGAACGGGGGCTCGTCCCCCCACCAGCCGCGCCACTCGTGGTCGTTCCAGGGCCCGCGCTGGGGCCCGAACTTGTTGCGGCCCATGATCTCGGCGCCGATGTTGCGTGCGTAGTCCCGCGTGAAGTAGTCGTCGAGGCCCCGGCTCCCCCCGGGGTCGGTGCGCATGGGCCAGCTCGCCGTGGCACCGGCCCAGGAGAACAGCCTCTCCGGATCGGCATGGCCGAACGGGCTCTCGAAGCTCTGGTCCTCACCGGCCCCGATTCCGTCACTGGAAACATTGAAGTTCTGGACTCTCAGTAGCTGGGCCACACGTTCCTCCTGCGTCGTCGGTAACAGTGATCAGACTCTTCGGGCCGGCAAAACTCATCGCCGCGCCGTGACCGATCTGAATTCGGGCTGCCCGTGGTCCTGCCGGCTCAGGCCGGCAGTTCCCAGATCAGCACCTCGGCCGCGTCGGCCGCCACCATTTCCAGGCCCTGTTCCCCCGTGATCCGCGCCGCGTCGCCCGGTCCCAGCGTCTCGTCGCCGATCCCCACACGCCCGGCCACCACGTGGACGTACGCCCGCGCCGCGTCCGGCACCGCCGTGCGTTCCCCCGCGGCCAGTCTGCGTACGTGCAGCGTCGCACCGGCCGCCGGGAGGGCGTACGGGGTGGCGTCGGCGATGCCGGGAACGATCGTGTACGAGGGTTCGCCGCCCGGTTCGAGCGGTGCCAGCCACATCTGAACGAACGTCAGCGGGCCGTCGCCGTCGTTGCGCTCGACGTGACGCACCCCGGCCGCCGCTCCGAGGTGCTGGAGGTCCCCGGCCCGTACGACCGTGGCGTGACCGGTCGAATCGCGGTGGGTCAGCTCGCCCTCGACGACCCAGGTGACGATCTCCGTGTGGCTGTGGGGGTGTTCGTCGAAGCCCGCGCCAGGGGCGAGCCGCTCCTCGTTGCAGGCCAGGATCGCGCCGAAGCGCAGATTGTCCGGGTCGTAGAAGCTGCCGAAGGAGAAGGCGTGCCGGGACAGGATGCCGGCGGCCCGGTCCCCGCCCAGGAAGCGGGCTTCGGCGCGGTGTACGGAAATCACCCGCCCACGGTAGCCCGACGCGGCGCCCCACGACCCCCTTGTCGCTACCCGGCAGTACGACCCGCCACCGCCCCGGCCCACCGAGCACGTGGCCGGATAAGGCAGTCTTGTGTCCGTGCCCCGACCCGATCCTGAGCAGCCCGCTGCGAACGCCGCCCATCTGCACGCCGCGACCCTGAAACGGCTGGAACAGTCCTCCGGCCGACTGGCCGCCAACGCGATCGCCCGCATGGACGAGTCGCTGCCGTGGTACCGGGCGATGCCACCGGAGAACCGGTCCTGGATCGGCCTGGTGGCCCAGGCCGGGATCGCGGCGTTCACCGAGTGGTTCCGGCATCCGGAGACCCCGCAGGCCATCTCCACCGATGTGTTCGGCACGGCTCCGCGCGAGCTGACCCGGGCGATCACCCTGCGGCAGACCGTCGAGATGGTGCGTACGACGATCGAGGTCATGGAGGCCGCGATCGAGGAGGTCGCCGCGCCCGGCGACGAGTCGGTGCTGCGGGAGGCGCTGCTCGTCTACGCGCGGGAGATCGCGTTCGCGACCGCCCAGGTGTACGCGCAGGCCGCCGAGGCCCGCGGCGCCTGGGACGCCCGGCTGGAATCGCTCGTGGTGAACGCGGTGTTGTCCGGCGAGGCCGACGAGGGCGCCGTGTCACGCGCCGCGGCGCTCGGCTGGAACTCCCCCGAGCACGTGTGCGTGCTGCTCGGTACGGCCCCGGACGGCGACAGCGAACTGACGGTGGAGGCGATCCGGCGAGCCGCCCGGCACGCGAAGCTCCAGGTCCTGACCGGGGTGCTCGGCAACCGGCTGGTCGTCATCGCGGGTGGCAGCGACAACCCGCTGCAGGTCGCGAAGGCGCTGATCGGCCCGTACGCCGCAGGTCCGGTCGTTGCCGGGCCCGTGGTGCCCGACCTGCTGGCGGCCACCCGGTCCGCGCAGGCGGCGGCCGCCGGGCTCAAGGCGTGCAGCGCCTGGCAGGACGCCCCGCGGCCGGTGCTGGCCGACGATCTGCTGCCGGAGCGCGCGATGGCGGGCGACCCTGCCGCACGGGACCAATTGGTGGAGGAGATCTACAGACCGCTGGAAGAAGCGGGTTCTGCACTCCTGGAGACGCTGAGTGTGTATCTGGAACAGGCGAGCAGCCTGGAGGGCGCGGCCAGGATGCTCTTCGTCCACCCCAACACCGTGCGCTACCGGCTCCGACGTGTGACTGACGTCACCGGATGGTCGCCTTCCGATGTCCGCTCGGCGTTCACTCTGCGAATCGCCCTGATCCTGGGGCGCTTGGCCGCCAGAGATCCACAGTCCTAGACTTTTGTCGGACATCAACAATTCCCCATACGGTTCTTCGTCCCTGTCCCCACGGGTGTTCCGGACCGTTCACAAGAGAGAGTGTGAGGGTGCTCGTACTCGTCGCTCCCGGCCAAGGCGCCCAGACGCCCGGCTTCCTGACTCCCTGGCTCGAACTCCCCGGTGCCGCCGACCGCATCTCGGCCTGGTCCGACGCCATCGGGCTCGACCTCGCCCACTACGGCACCGAGGCCGACGCCGAGGCGATCCGTGACACCGCGGTGGCGCAGCCGCTGCTGGTCGCCGCCGGTCTGCTGTCCGCCGCCGCGCTCGACGCGTCGCCCGACATCGTCGCAGGTCACAGCGTGGGTGAGATCACCGCAGCCGCCCTCGCCGGAGTCATCGGCGACGAGACGGCCCTCCGTCTCGTACGTACCCGTGGGCTCGCCATGGCCGACGCCGCAGCGGTCACCGAGACCGGCATGGCGGCGCTGCTCGGCGGCGATCCCGAGGTGACGATCCCGCACCTGGAGAAGCTCGGGCTGACCCCGGCCAACGTCAACGGCGGCGGCCAGATCGTCGCCGCCGGCACCGCCGCGCAGATCGCCGCGCTGACCGAGGACAAGCCCGAGGGCGTACGCCGCGTGGTGCCCCTCAAGGTCGCCGGCGCCTTCCACACGCACCACATGGCGCCCGCCGTCGACCGGCTGCGCGAGGCCGCCCAGGCGCTGAAGATCGCCGACCCGACCGTGACATATGTCTCGAACGCCGACGGGAAGCCCGTGGCCATCGGCGACGAGGTCATCTCGCGGCTGGTCGGTCAGGTGGCCAACCCGGTCCGCTGGGACCTGTGCATGGAGACCTTCAAGGAGATGGGCGTCACGGCTCTCATCGAGGCGTGCCCCGGCGGCACCCTCGCGGGTCTCGCCAAGCGCGCGATGCCCGGTGTGCAGACCCTCGCGCTCAAGACCCCCGACGACCTCGACGCGGCCCGCGCGCTCATCTCCGAGCACGCGGGCGCCTAAGGAGCCCGAGAGCATGTCGAAGATCAAGCCCAGCCAGGGCGCCCCGTACGCACGCATCATGGGTGTCGGCGGCTACCGCCCGACCCGTGTCGTGCCCAACGAGGTGATCCTCGAGACGATCGACTCGTCCGACGAGTGGATCCGCTCGCGCTCCGGCATCGCCACCCGCCACTGGGCCTCCGAGGAGGAGACCGTGGCCGCGATGTCCGTGGAGGCGTCCGGGAAGGCCATCGCCGATGCCGGGATCACGCCGGAGCAGATCGGCGCCGTGATCGTCTCCACCGTCTCGCACTTCAAGCAGACCCCGGCCATCGCGACCGAGATCGCCCACCAGGTCGGCGCGGGCAAGCCCGCCGCCTTCGACATCTCGGCCGGCTGCGCGGGCTTCGGCTACGGGCTGACCCTCGCCAAGGGCATGATCGTCGAAGGTTCGGCGGAGTACGTTCTCGTCATCGGCGTGGAGCGGCTCAGCGACCTCACCGACAAGGAGGACCGCGCGACGGCCTTCCTCTTCGGCGACGGCGCCGGCGCGGTCGTCGTCGGCCCCTCCAAGGTTCCCGCCATAGGCCCGACCGTCTGGGGCTCCGAGGGCGACAAGTCCGAGACGATCAAGCAGACCGTGGCGTGGGACGAGTTCCACGCCGAGCGCCCGGAGAAGTTCCCGGCCATCACGCAGGAGGGCCAGGCGGTCTTCCGCTGGGCCGTCTTCGAGATGGCGAAGGTCGCCCAGCAGGCGCTGGACGCGGCCGGGATCGCCCCGAAAGACCTGGACGTCTTCATTCCGCACCAGGCCAACATGCGGATCATCGACTCGATGGTGAAGACCCTGAAGCTGCCGGAGAACGTCACGGTCGCCCGTGACGTGGAGACCACCGGCAACACCTCCGCCGCCTCGATTCCGCTCGCTATGGAGCGGCTTCTGGCGACCGGTCAGGCGAAGAGCGGCGACACCGCGCTCGTCATCGGCTTCGGGGCGGGTCTCGTCTACGCCGCGACGGTCGTTACTCTCCCCTAGGCACACCGGACCTTCCGGTCCGGACGTCCGAACCCTGCAGAAACACATCGAAGGAGCGCCAACATGGCCGCCACCCAGGAAGAGATCGTCAACGGTCTCGCCGAGATCGTCAACGAGATCGCCGGTATCCCGGTCGAGGACGTCCAGCTGGACAAGTCCTTCACCGACGACCTGGACGTCGACTCGCTGTCCATGGTCGAGGTCGTCGTCGCCGCCGAGGAGCGCTTCGACGTCAAGATCCCGGACGAGGACGTCAAGAACCTCAAGACGGTCGGCGACGCTGCCGACTACATCCTCAAGCACCAGGCCTGATCAGGCCGGCTCCTGTGTCGCCACCCGGCGGTGGCGCCGCTGATTCACGACCCTCTACACGTGGAGAAGATTTTCCAGTGAACTCGACCAATCGCACCGTGGTCGTCACCGGTATCGGCGCAACCACTCCGCTGGGTGGCGACTCGGCGTCGACCTGGGAAGGTCTGATGGCCGGTCGTTCCGGCGTCAAGCCTCTCGAGGGCGAACGTTTCGCCGAACTGCCCGTCCGGATCGCCGCGATCGCGGCCGTCGACCCGGGCGACGTCCTGCCCCGCCCGCTCGCCCGCAAGCTGGACCGCTCGGCGCAGTTCGCAATGATCGCGGCCCGCGAGGCGTGGGCGGACGCCGGCTTCACCGGCAAGGCCGGTGAGGACGACAAGGTCCAGCCCGAGCGGCTGGGCTCGGTCATCGCCTCCGGTATCGGCGGCGTGATCACCCTGCTCGACCAGTACGACGTGCTCAAGGAGAAGGGCGTACGCCGCGTCTCCCCGCACACCGTGCCCATGCTCATGCCCAACGGCCCGGCCGCCAACGTCGGCCTGGAGATCAACGCCCAGGCCGGTGTGCACACTCCGGTCTCCGCCTGCGCCTCGGGCGCGGAGGCGATCGGGTACGCCGTCGAGATGATCCGCACCGGCCGTGCCGATGTGGTCCTCGCCGGTGGCACCGAGGCGGCGATCCACCCGCTGCCGATCGCCGCGTTCGCCAACATGATGGCGATGTCCAAGCACAACGAGGAGCCCGAGAAGGCGTCGCGTCCGTACGACACGGGCCGTGACGGCTTCGTCCTCGGCGAGGGTGCCGGGATCGTCGTCCTGGAGTCCGCGGAGCACGCCGCCGCGCGTGGCGCCAAGGTCTACTGCGAGGTGCTGGGCCAGGGTCTGTCCGCTGACGCCCACCACATCGCGCAGCCCGAGCCGACCGGCCGTGGCATCGCCGCCGCGATGCAGAACCTGCTGGACCAGACGGACCTCAAGCCGTCCGAGGTCGTGCACCTCAACGCGCACGCCACGTCGACGCCGCAGGGCGATGTCGCGGAGCTGAAGGCTCTGCGCAAGGTTCTGGGCGACGACCTCGACCACGTCGCGATCTCCGCGACGAAGTCGATGACCGGTCACCTCCTCGGTGGCGCGGGCGGCATCGAGACCGTCGCGACGGTCCTGGCGCTGCACCACCGGATGGCTCCGCCGACGATCAACGTGGAGCACCTCGACGAGGCGGTGGAGGCGGACATCGTGCGCGACGAGCCCCGGCCGCTGCCCGAGGGGTCGATCGCCGCCATCAACAACTCGTTCGGCTTCGGCGGTCACAACGTGGTCCTGGCGTTCCGCAGCGTCTGACCTGCGGTCCGCGGCCCGGTATCCACGCCGAAGCCCGCCTCCCCCGAGTGGGGAGGCGGGCTTCGGCCATGAAATCCGGCGCTTGAGGCGCGGGGCGTTTCGGGGGCGCTGCCCCCGGACCCCCGCGCCTCAAGCGCCGGAGGGGCTTGATTTTGCCGGGTTCGGCTTGGATTTGCCGGATGCAGGGTGAATTTCAGCCTCGCCGGCGCTTGAGGCACGGAGGTCCGGGGCGGCGCCCCCGGTCACGGGCTCACACCACCTGGTGCAGCCACCGCACCGGCGCGCCCTCTCCCGCGTGGCGGAAGGACTCCAACTCGTCGTCCCACGGCTTGCCGAGCAGCTTGGCGATCTCGGCCTCCAGGTCGGTCTCGCCCCGCACCGACCGCGCCAGCGCAGCCCGCAACCGGTCCTCGGGCACCAGGATGTCGCCGTGCATGCCGGTGACGGCGTGGAAGATGCCCAGTTCGGGCGTGGAGCTGTAGCGCTCGCCCTCCGACGTGGGGCTCGGCTCAGCCGTCACCTCGAAGCGCAGCAGATCCCAGCCGCGCAGCGCGGAGGCCAGTTTCGACGCCGTGCCGGGCCTGGCCTGCCAGGAGAACTCGGACCGCCAGGTACCGGGCGCGGCCGGCTGTCTGATCCAGTCCAGCTGGACCCGCACACCGAGGACACCCGCCACCGCCCATTCGACATGGGGGCAGAGCGCGCGCGGTGCGGAGTGAACGTACAGAACTCCACGTGTCGTCACCGGGACCTCCAGTGTGGGACGAAGTTCGCCTTCCCCAGCGGCCTCGCGCCCGTACCGTCTCTTCTCGGCCGGTTCCCGAGGTTGTCATCAGTAAACAGCATCGGGGTGAAACTCCTGAAAAGGGACAGTATGTGACGTGATGTGATTTACAGAAAGCCACCCGAATAGAGCCGGGTGAGGGGAAGCGCCGCTGGTTCGACGAGGAAAAGCTACCGCGCGGCGGCGTCCGAGGTGTGACGTACCGTCGGTCCTGGGCCCATCATTCGCTCAGCTTTCACCCTGCGGGGCGCCCGGGCCTTCCGACCGGTGCCACAAGGTGTTGCCGGGGGCATAACCGAGGGGAGCCAAGGGATGCAGGATCGTTCCGCCCGCCACCGTTCGCGTACCGTGGCCGCCGTCCTGACGGCCGTCTCGTTGCTCGGTACGGCCGCTCTGACCGGCTGCGACGCCGACCGGGACGGGACGACGAAGGGGGCGACGGCCGAAAAGCGGCGGCCGCCCGCCGAGCCGGGCCCGCTCTGGGACCGCAGACCGGGGTCGCTGGCCGCCGTCGGTGACTCCATCACCCGCGGTTTCGACGCCTGTTCCGTGCTGGCGGACTGCCCGGAGGTGTCCTGGGCGACCGGCACGGACAGCAGGGTGCGCAGCCTCGCCGTGCGGCTGCTCGGTGAGTCGGGGGCCGCCGAGCGCAGCTGGAACCATGCCGAGACGGGGGCCAGGATCGCGCAGTTGCCGGAGCAGATGGCGCTGGCCGCGAAGGAGAAGCCGGATCTGGTGACGGTGATGATCGGGGCCAATGACGCCTGCCGGGACTCGGCACGGATCATGACTCCGGTGGCGGATTTCCAGGCGTCGTTCGAGGCTTCGATGCGTCAGTTGCGCGCCGGGGCGCCGAAGGCGCAGGTGTATGTGTCGAGCGTGCCGGATCTCAAGCGGCTCTGGTCCACAGGGCGCGAGAATGCGCTGGGCAAGCAGATCTGGAAGCTGGGGATCTGTCAGTCGATGCTGGGTGACGCGGACGACATGGGCGCGCGCGCCGTGGCCCGGCGTACCTCGGTGCAGGAGCGGGTCGTGGCGTACAACGACGTGCTGCGGAAGGTCTGCGCGAAGGATCGGCGCTGCCGTTACGACGGCGGAGCTGTTTTCGACTACCGGTTCACCGGCGAGCAGCTCAGCCAGTGGGACTGGTTCCATCCGGGGCGGAACGGGCAGGCGCGGCTGGCGGAGATCGCGTACCGCAACGTCACCTCGGCCCGGCCCCCGGCGTAGGGTTTGTGATCATGGACACAGGTTCGAGCACGGCGCTGCGTACGGAAGAGTTCGGCACCCTCGCGGACGGCACCGTAGTGCACCGCTGGACGCTGGAGCGGGACGGTACACGAGTGCGTGTCCTGACGTACGGCGGCATCGTGCAGTCGGTCGAGGTGCCCGGCCGGGACGGGGTGCGGGCGGGTGTGGCGCTCGGGCTGCCGGATCTCGCCGGGTACGAGACGTATGCGGGTCCGTATTTCGGCGCGCTGGTCGGGCGGTACGCGAACCGGATCGGTGGTGCCTGTTTCGAACTGGACGGGCGGACGCACCGGGTGACGCGCAATGAGGGACGCAACCATGTGCACGGCGGGGCCCGGGGCTTCGACAAGCGCGTGTGGCAGGCGCGGGAGGTGGCGGACGGTGTCCGGCTCTCCCTGGTCTCCGAGGGCGGCGAGGAAGGCTTCCCGGGACGTCTGACGGTGTCGGCGACGTACACCCTGGACGAGGGCGGGGCGCTGCGGATCGCGTACCGGGCGACGACGGACGCCCCGACGGTGCTGAACCTGACGAATCACACGTACTGGAATCTCGCGGGCGGCGACAGTGGCAGCGCGCTCGGGCAGGTGCTGCGGATCGCGGCCGGGCAGATCACTCCGGCGGACGCCGAGTCGCTCCCGACGGGCGAGTTCCTGCCGGTGGACGGGACCCGGTTCGACTTCCGTGAGCCGAAGCCGGTCGGCGCGGGCTACGACCACAACTTCGTGCTGGAGGGTGCCGGCTCGGGCCCGGTGGCCGAGCTGTACGACGCGGTGTCGGGGCGCGCCCTGACCGTCACCACGACGGAGCCCGGGATGCAGCTGTACACGGCGGACCACTTCGACGGGCGGCCGTTCGGGCCGTGTGCCGGGATCGCGCTGGAGACCCAGCACTTCCCGGACTCCCCGAACCGGCCCGAGTTCCCGAGCACGGTGCTGCGGCCGGGCGAGGAGTACGTCTCGACGACGGTGTACGGATTTGCGGTGCGCTGAGGTGGGCTGAGGTGCGCTGACGGCATGAATCGGCATGAGGAGAGCCCCGGAGCGGGGTCAGGCACCGCGCCGGGGCTCTCCTGTACCGGGGGCCGCTACTCCTTGATGTCCACGGCCGTCGTCAGGCGTACGTCACCGAGCGAGTGGGCCGCCTGCACCTCGTACGTGCCGGGGACGAGGGTCCAGCCGTACGCCGTCTCGTCCCAGATCTCGTACGCGCGCCGCTCCAGCGGAATCACTGCCTCGGCACTCTCGCCGGGGGCCGCCTCGACCCGTACGAAGCCGGCCAGCCAGCGGACCGGACGTTCGGCGGTGTCCTCCTGGGGCGCCAGGTAGAGCTGGACGGTCTCGGCTCCGGGCCGGGTGCCGGTGTTGCGGAGGCGGACGGTGGCGGTGTCGGGGCCGGCCACCAGGCTCTCGTACTCCCAGGTGGTGTAGCCGAGTCCGTGGCCGAAGGGGTAGGCGGGCGCGGTGCCGGCCTTCTCCCAGGCCCGGTAGCCGACGAAGACGCCCTCCTCGTAGTGGAGTTCGCCGCCGGTGGGGGTGGTGGAGGAGACCGGGACGTCGGCGAGCGCGACCGGCCAGGTGGTGGGGAGGCGGCCACCCGGTTCCTCGGCGCCGAGCAGGACATCGGCAAGGGCGTGACCGGCCTCCTGGCCGGGGAACCAGCTGAGCAGGACCGCGGCGACCTCGTCGCGCCACGGAAGCTCCACCGGGGAGCCGGAGTTGACGATCACGACGGTGTTCGGGTTGGCGGCGGCGACGGCCCTGACGAGGTCGTCCTGGTGGCCGGGGAGCTTCAGGTCGGTGCGGTCGAAGCCCTCGGACTCGACGCGTTCGGTGGTGCCGACGACGACGATCGCGGTGTCCGCGGCGCGGGCCGACTCGACGGCCTCGGCGATCAGCTCCTGGGGGTCGCGACGCGGGCCGAGGTGGCAGAAGGAGAACGAGACGCCGGGGATCGGCTCGTCGTCGTCCAGGGTGTCGGGGATCAGCCGCAGGGAGACCTCGACGGGTTCGCCTGCGGTGAGGACGATCCGGCCGCGCTCCACGGGGTTGCCGAAGAACGCCTCGCCGGGGTCGTCCGAGTCGGTGACCCGGTGGACCTCGTCGTACAGGGTCTCGCCGGCGACGGTGAGGGTGAGCCCCCCGGTGCCGCGGGTGCCGAAGATGTGCTCGCCGTCGTTGCGCGGGACGAAGGTGCCGGTGATCTCGACGCTGTGCAGCGTCTCGCGGGTCACGCCCTCGGGGAGGCCGTCGCCGATCCACTGGACGGTGCCGCTGTGCAGCGGGGCCGAGCCGATGACGGTGCCGGAGGCGTCGTAGCAGACGGCCCTGAGCTCGAAGCCCTTCTCCGCGGGGGTGAGATCGTCGTTCGGGTCGGCGCCGACGCGGTAGTCGAGGACGCCCTCGGGGAGGGCGGCGGTGAGGCCGTCCAGCGGCGAGACGATGTGGTGCGGGAAGACCTGGGCGGAGCCGCCGCCGAGGACCCGGGCGTCCTGGGCGAGCGCCCCGCTGAGCGCGACCTTGCGGACGGCGGCCGGGTCGATGGGGAGCGCGGCGCGTTCATTGCGTACGAGGACGAAGGAGCGGCGGGCGATCTCGCGGGCCAGGGCGTCGCCGTCGACGGTGTCGGGGCGTCCGGCCTCGTCGACGACGGGCGGGGCGCCGTCCAGGATGCCGACGCGGGCGGCCAGCCGCAGCACATTGCGTACGGCCCCGTCGACGACGGACTCCTCGACCTCACCGGCCCGTACGGCGTCGGCGAGCGCCTTCCCGTACACGGTCCTGGGGCCCGGCATGGCGACGTCGAGGCCACCGTTGACGGCGGCGACGGTGGAGCGGGCGGCCAGCCAGTCGGAGACGATGTAGCCGTCGAAGCCCCATTCGCCGCGCAGCACCGCGTTCTGCAGATAGCGGTGCTCGGTCATGGTGGAGCCGTTGACCTGGTTGTACGCGGCCATGATGCCCCACGGGTGGGCGTTCTTGACGATCCTTTCGAACGGGGCGAGATAGATCTCGCGCAGGGTTCGCGGGGCGACGATGTTGTCGACGGTGAAGCGGTCGGTCTCGGCGTCGTTGGCGACGAAGTGCTTGACGGTCGTACCGACGCCGCCGTCCTGCACGCCCCGCACATAGCCGGTGCCGATCTCGCCGGTGAGGTACGGGTCCTCGCTGTACGTCTCGAAGTGGCGCCCGCCGAGCGGGGACCGGTGGAGGTTCACGGTCGGGGCGAGAAGGACGTGCACCCCCTTGCGGCGGGCCTCCTGGGCCAGCAGCCGGCCGGCCCGGCGGGCCAGGGCCGGGTCCCAGGTCGCGGCGAGCGCGGTGGGCGAGGGCAGTGCGACGGACGGGTCGTCGGCGGTCCAGGAGACCCCGCGGACGCCGATCGGCCCGTCGGACATCACCAGGGAGCGCAGCCCGACGGCGGGGAGTCCGGGCAGCGACCACATGTCCTGGCCGGCCAGGAGCCGCGTCTTGTCGTCGAGCCCCAGTGCGGCCAGCGCCGCATCGACAGCGGCCTCACGAACCGCATCGGGATTGGTGGATGTGGACGCGCCTGCCACGGCCGTACCTCCTCGTCGGATTCCTGCACTGAATGTCTCCATACTGACTCCGCTGCCGGTAGAGCAGTAGGCTTCGTTATCGGTCTGTAATTTACGGGAATGGCGTACGGTCCTCGGGGCGGAACCGATGGAGCACCGGAAGGGGCCGGAGATGGTGCGGACCAGAAGCGCGGAGCGGCGGGCGGAGATTCTCCGCGCCACTTTCGAAGTGATCGCCGAGCGCGGCTATCGCGGCGCCACACTGAGCGCCGTCGCCGAGCGGGTCGGCCTCAGCCAGCAGGGGCTCCTGCACTACTTCCCGACCAAGGAGGCGCTGCTCGTCGCCGTGCTGGAGGAGCGCGACCAATGGGACACGGGCGGCGGCACCCGGAGCGACGGCACGTGGCGGATCGATCTGCTGGCCTCGCTCGTCGAGTACAACGCGATGCGGCCCGGCATCGTCCAGACGTTCTCGGCGCTGCTCGGCGAGAGCGTGACGGAGGGTCATCCCGCGCGGGAGTTCTTCACCCGCCGCTACACCCAGGTCCGGGCGAGCATGGCGGCGATGCTGCGCGCCGAGTACGGCGAGCGGCTGCCGGGCGGCCTGAGTCCGGAGCGCGCGGCGCCGCTGCTGGTGGCGATGATGGACGGGCTTCAGTACCAGTGGCTGCTGGACCCGGATTCGGTGGACATGCCGGCGGCTTTCCAGGACTTCCTGACGCTCTTGCGGTCGACGGAATCGGATGCTCCGGAGAACCCTCGATCATGACATGACCTGCAGCGACGCCTGTACGACAAGATCGACAATCCCCACCTGCGGGTGATTTCCGAGCGATCTACGCGCGTCCGGGCAAAGGTCACCCTCCCGGGCGCCTCAGGGTGGGGCGCATGACTTCCAAGCCTGCCGGGCCTTCCTCCGGCCTGCCCTCCCGGCGCACCGTGATCACAGGTGCCGCCGCCGGTGCCGCCGCCCTTGCCACGACCGCCGTGGGCTCCGCAAGTGCCGCCGCGCCGGGCGCCCTTGGTGCGTCCGCCGCATCCGGTACCGCGCTCGCGCCCGCGGCCGCCCCCGGCTCGGACTGGGACGCCTGCCTGACCATCGCCCGCGCCATCCTCGTACGCGACGAACAGGACCAGCCGCTGGTCCCCCGCTACCGCGACATCCTGCTGTCCAAGGGCCTGCCGCGCAGCCGCAAGGCCCCCAAGAAGGTGCTGGTCGTCGGCGCGGGCCCGGCCGGGCTCACCGCCGCCCATCTGCTCCGCAGCGCAGGGCACACGGTCACCGTGATCGAGGCCAACGGCAACCGCGTCGGCGGCCGGATCAAGACCTTCCGCAAGGGCGGACACGAGAACGCGAAGGCGCCGTTCGCCGACCCGAAGCAGTACGCCGAGGCCGGCGCCATGCGGATCCCCGACAGCCACCCGCTCGTCACCGGGCTCATGGACAGTTTCGACCTGAAGCGCCGCCGCTTCTACCTGGTCGATGTCGACACCGAGGGCCGGCCGGTCAACCACACCTGGATCCATGTCAACGGCATCCGGATGCGCAAGGCCGACTACGCACAGAAGCCGCAGGCGATCAACCGCTCGTTCGGGGTCCCCGCGGAGTTCGAGAACAAGACCGCCGCGACGATCGTGCGGGAGGCCTTCGCACCCGTGCGCAAGGAGTTCGAGGGCAAGGAGGGCCGCGAACTCGTCGAGGGCTGGGCGCGGGTCATCCAGCGGTACGGACACTGGTCGATGTTCCGCTTCCTGACCGAGGCGGCCAAGCTCGACGAGCGCACCATCGACCTCATCGGCACGGTCGAGAACCTCACCTCCCGGCTCCATCTCGCCTTTGTGCACAGCTTCATCGGGGCCTCCCTGATCAGCCCGGACACCGCGTTCTTCGAGCTGCCGGACGGCACGGCCACCCTTGCCGACGCGATGTACAAGCGGGTCAAGGACATCGTGCGGCTGGACCGCCGGGCCACCAGGATCAGCTACGGCGCGGACCGCGTCCGGGTCGAGACGGTCTCCGAGGGCCGGGACGGCAAGCCGCTCGTGCGCGAGACGTTCACCGGCGACCGGGCGGTCATCACCGTGCCGTTCTCCGGGCTGCGCCACATCCCCGTCGCTCCCGCGCTCTCGTACGGGAAGCGCCGCGCGATCACCGAGATCCACTACGACGCGGCGACCAAGGTGCTGCTCGAATTCAGCCTCCGCTGGTGGGAGTTCGAGGAGAAGGACTGGAAGAGCGAGCTGGACAAGGTCCGGCCCGGTCTGTACGAGGCCTACCGGCTGGGCAGGGCGCCGGCCGACGGTTCACTGCTGGGCGCCCACCCCTCCGTACCGCCCGGTCATCTCCCGCCCAACCAGCGCGTGCACTACGCGGCGTACCGGGCCACCGCCCGCAACCAGCCCGAGGCGGCGCATGTCATCGGCGGCGGATCGGTCACCGACAACCCCAACCGCTTCATGTTCCAGCCGTCCCACCCGGTCAAGGGGAGCTCGGGCGGCGTCGTCCTCGCCTCGTACAGCTGGGCCGACGACGCGCTGAAGTGGGACTCGCTGGACGACGACGAGCGCTATCCGCACGCCCTGGGCGGGGTGCAGGACGTGTACGGGCAGCGCATCGAGGTCTTCTACACGGGCGTCGGCGCCACCCAGTCGTGGATGCGTGATCCGTACGCGTACGGCGAGGCCTCGGTGCTGCTGCCGGGCCAGCACACCGAGCTGTTCGCCGATGTGCGCTCGGTCGAGGGGCCGCTGCACTTCGCCGGCTGCCACACCTCGATCAAGCCGGCCTGGATCGAGGGGGCCCTGGAGTCGGCGGTCAGGTCCGCGCTGGAGGTGCACAGCAGCTGACCCGTGTCCGGCGGGCGTCGCTCAGCGGGCCAGGATCTTCAGTGCCCTCCCAGGCCCAGGGTGACGCCCAGTCCGACGAGCACCGATCCGATGCCCCGGTTGAGGACCTTCTGCCACCTCAGCATCGCGGTGCGCAGACGCGCATTCGAGAAGAACAGCGCGACCAGGCCGAACCAGCCGAGATGGGCGACGGACATGAACAACCCGTAGCCGGCCTGCTGCCACAGGCCGGTTGTGGGCCCGACGACCTGGGTGAAGGTCGACACGACGAAGAGCGTGGTCTTGGGGTTGAGCGCATTGGTGAGGAAGCCGGTGCGCAGGGCCCCGAGCCGGGTCAGCTGCGGCTTCGAGTCCAGGTCGACGCCGAGATCGCTGCGGGCGAGGAAGGTCCGCACCCCGATGTAGACGAGATAGGCCGCGCCGACCAGTTTGATCGCGGTGAACAGGGCGGTCGAGGACGCGATCAGCAGCCCGACGCCGAGCATCGTGTACGTGACATGGACGAGCACGCCCGCGGCGACTCCGACGGCGGCCAGCAGCCCGGTCGTACGGCCGTAGAGACAGCTGTTGCGGACGACCATCGCGAAGTCCGCGCCCGGACTGATGACGGCGAGGACGGTGATGACGGCGACAGCGATGATCTCGGTCATGGGCGCGGAATCTTCTCAGCCCTTGTCGAGGGTGTAGCGGGCGGGGGTCGCGTCATCGTCCCCGTCCTCGTCGGACGCCACCAGGTCCCGTGCCAGCAGGGTGGCTCCGGCGACGGCGCCCGGCATCAGGAACACGGCGACGAACGGGACGAGGAAGGCTATTCCCAGCGGTACGCCGAAGCCGAGGGTCAGCATGCGGCGCCCGCGCAGCAGGACGAGGCGGTCCTTCAGGACCATGCCGCGGCGCTGGAGTGCGACAGCGGTGAGCTCCTCGGCGAGGAAGTAGCCGGTGACGCAGAAGCCGATCACGGGGACGACGGTCTGGCCGACGACCGGAATGAATCCGAGGGCGAAGAGCAGCACCGCGTACAGCCCCACCCGCACCAGGATGCGGACGCTGTCGCGGGCGGATATCCACAGCTCCTGCCAGAGCGGCAGCCCGGACTCGGGGACATCGCCGCCTTCCGTACGGTCGACCTGCTCGGAGAGCGACTCGTAGAAGGGCTGGCCGACCAGCAGCGTCACGGCGGTGAACGTGATCACGGCGAGGAAGAGGCCGAGGCCGAAGACCAGCACGGTCAGGGTGTTACGGAGCAGGCCGATCCAGGGCGATGACCAGTCGTCGGCGAAGGGGGTCGCCCAGGTCACCAGGTTGTCGGCGCCGTAGCCGAGACCGACGAGCGCCGCCGCATACAGGACGAGGGTGATGAGTCCGGGCAGCAGCCCGAAGCCGAACCAGCGTCCGTGTCCGCCGACCCATCGCTGTCCTTTTATCAAGTAGCCGAAGCCCACCCCTAGATCACGCATGGCGTCAGCGTACTGGTGGGGGCGAGGGCCCTTCCCGCCGCGGTGTGTCCGGTGCACGGCCGAGGGCCGCACCCCCGCGGGGGTGCGGCCCTCGGCCGGTTTCGAGCGGTCAGGCGACCGACAGCTCGACCTTGATGTTGCCGCGCGTGGCGTTCGAGTAAGGGCACACCTGGTGGGCCTTCTCGATGAGCGACTGCGCGGTTGCGGTGTCGACGTTCGGAATGGTGGCGGTGATCGCGACCTCCAGACCGAAGCCGCCCTCGGCGGTCTTGCCGATGCCGACCGCGGCGGTCACCGTGGAGCCGGCGATGTCGGCCTTCTCCTGACGGGCCACGACGCCGAGTGCTCCCTGGAAGCAGGCGCTGTAGCCGGCCGCGAAGAGCTGCTCCGGGTTGGTGCCCGCGCCGCTTCCGCCCATGGCCTTGGGCGGGTTGACGATGACGTCGAGGTTGCCGTCGTCGGACGAGACGCGGCCGTCACGGCCGTTCTCGGCGGTGGCGACGGCGGTGTAGGCAACAGTGATGTCCTGAATGGCCATGCCGGAAATTCCTTCTGCTGTGCGCCGCGACTCGCGCCCACGATCGCGACGGCCTGTGGAGGAGCCTAACGGGTGCGCCGGAGCCTCTGTCAGGCGAGGGAAACGATCATCTTTCCGGTGTTCTCGCCACGCAGCAGACCCGTGAAGGCGTCGAAGCCGTTCTCGATGCCTTCGACGAAGGTCTCCCGGTACTTCAGCTCGCCCGAGGCCAGCCAGCCGGCGACCTCCTGGACGAACTGCGGCTGGAGCGCGGCGTGATCGCCGACGAGCATGCCCTGGATGCGCAGCCGCTTGCCGATGACCAGGGCGAGGTTGCGCGGGCCGGGGGTCGGCTCGGTGGCGTTGTACTGGGCGATCATTCCGCAGACGGTGACGCGGCCGTGCACGTTGAGCGAGGAGATCGCCGCTTCGAGGTGCTCGCCGCCGACATTGTCGAAGTAGACGTCGATGCCGTCGGGGGCGGCCGCGCGCAGCTGCTCGGCGACCGGGCCGTTCTTGTAGTTGAAGGCCGCGTCGAAGCCGTACTCCTCGACGAGGAGCTTGACCTTCTCGTCGGAACCGGCCGAGCCGATGACCCGCGAGGCGCCCTTGAGCTTCGCCATCTGGCCGACCTGGCTGCCGACCGCACCGGCGGCACCGGATACGAAGACGGCGTCGCCCTCCTTGAAGGAAGCGACCTCGAAGAGGCCGGCGTAGGCGGTGAGGCCGGTCATGCCGAGCACGCCGAGATAGGCGGAGAGCGGGGCGAGCGACGCGTCGACCTTCACGGCGTGCTCGGCCGGGACATCGGCGTACTCGCGCCAGCCCAGGCCGTGCAGGACGTGGTCGCCGACCGCGATGCCCTCCGCGTTCGAGGCGATGACCTCGCCGACCGCTCCGCCTTCCATGGGGTGGTCGAGCTTGAAGGGCGGGGTGTACGACTTCACATCGTTCATCCGGCCCCGCATGTACGGGTCGACCGAGAAGTACAGATTGCGGACGAGGACGCGGCCCTCGCCGGGGGCGGTGACCGGAGCCTCACGCAGCGCGAAATCCTCGGCCTTCGGCCAGCCGTGGGGGCGGGCGACGAGGTGCCATTCACGGCTGGACGTGGGAAGTGCTGCAGACATGGGCTCGGGGTCTCCTCAATGCCTTACGGGGTGGGGGAAGCCGCTTCGCCCGGGCCGGTGGGGGTCGACGGGGGAAGCAGAAATGCTTCATTGCGTGAAACAACCATGCTCCTGAATATTTCACCTTGTCAAGTAACCGGCTATCCTGGGTGTCATGGCCACCACTCGTACAGACCCTCTGACCCTCGAAGTCGTCGAGCTCATCGGTACCGTCGTGGCGCGCTACTACGAGGAGTACGACGAGGCCGCGGCGGCCCACTCCCTCACCGGCGCCCAGGCGCGCGTCCTCGGGCTGCTCTCCCTGGAGCCGATGCCCATGCGCAAGATCGCCCAGAAGCTGAAGTGCGAGCCGTCGAACATCACCGGCATCGTCGACCGGCTCGAGACGCGCGGTCTGGTGGAGCGCAGGCCGGATCCGGCCGACCGGCGGGTGAAGCTGGCCGCCCCGACGGAGAAGGGTTCACGAACGGCGCAGCAGCTGCGCGATTCGCTCACTTTCGCCCGGGAGCCGCTGGCCGAGCTGTCGGACGGGGACCGGGCGCTGCTGCGGGATCTGCTGCGGCGGATGCTGGGCGAATCAGGCCCGCGCCGCGCCTGAGAGCCTGTCGGGTGACCTCCGATCGGGTGGCGGACGCGGTCTGGTGCGTGCGATTCCAAGGCGGAGGAGGAAGTCGACGCGAAGGGGGTCCCCCCATGCCTTCAGCTATGGGGGGAGTCGGTGACTGACGACAACGCGGGAAGCGTGCGTGCCAGGGCGTGGCCGCCCGGTCGGAGGCCACCCGACAGGCTCTGAGGACGCGGCGCGGCCGGGGGTCACGCGACCGGGCGAACCGCTCACCAGCAGAGCCACAACCAGCACGTGCCGGACTTGGTCGGCGAGGGCGTCGGGCTGGGCCCGGGCGGCGCCGGGCTTGCCGACTGCGTCGGGCCGTCGCCGGGCCGGACGGAGGCCGAGGGTTCGCCGGGTGCCACCTCGGTGGCACCCGGGCCGGCCGACGGGTCCGTGGAGGCGGAGGGCGCGGTGGAGGCCGGTACCGGCACGGCGGAACCCTCGGGGCGGGCGCTGCCGGTCGCCCCGCCCGCTCCCGTGGCATCGGCCGGATGGGAATCGGTGGCCGGGAGCACGGATGGACCGCCCACCGGACCGGGCGGCTCGACCGCGTCGCTCGCCGAGGGGTCAGGGGCCGGCTCGGTCGTGAGCGATGCCGATTCGCGTACGTAGTCCGAGGCGCCGTCGTCGCCCTTCGGCTCGATGGCCAGCTCGGCCAGGCTCAGCGCCCCGGCCGCGAGCACCACGCCGAGCACGACGAGCAGGGCCGTCCGGCCGCGACGGCGGTGCGCACGCCGGCCACGCCCCTTCGCCCCGGCCCCCCGTTCCGGCCCGTGGGAACCATGCGTGCCGCGCGCGGGCTGGACAGCACCACGCCCCCGGCGGCGTCGGCCCCCGGGCTGGGACGGTGCGGGCGTCTCGCGCTCCGCATCCGGTTCGTGACCGGAGAACGCAGGCGTCGCGTAGTGGCTCAGCGCCTCGGCGGGGGTTCCGCATCCGGCACAGGCCAGGGCACCGTTGAGATGCCGCTGACACGGGTGGCAGTAATCCATGGCGCCCGCAGATTAGATGCCTGTAGGACAACCTCGATAGCCGCTCAGGTGAGGATCCTGTGTGGAAACGTTGAATCCATGACCGCGCCCACGCATTTCGGCCCTCGTGAGTTCCAGCTCGTCCTGTTGCGCCGGATGGCCGACCATCAACCCGCCCTCGTCGACGACGCCCGTCAGGAGCTGAGCGCCTCGCTCGCCGAGATGCGGGAGGCCAACCGCCGTTGGCAGGCCATGGTGCGGGCGCCGCACGGGCGGGGCGCCCTGCGCCGCTACCGTTCGGTGCTCGGCGAGCCCGAGTCGTCCGTACACCGCACCATCGGTGACCTGGAGTGCGACGCGCTGCTGTGGCCGGTGCCGCTCTGGCCGGATCTGCGGTTCGAGGTGATGGTCGCGCCGGGCGGGGCCGTATGGAACGAATGGCTGGTCCGGGCGCCGGGAGCGCCGGGCCCCGAGCTGCGTACGGTCGAGGACCTGCGCCCCTGGTCGGGCACGGTGGACGAAGTCGCACGGGCCTTCGCACCGGCCCGCCCCATGGAAGGCAGCGCACCGACCCGGTGGGCGCTCGCGATCACCGCGCCCGGGACGGGTGAGCCGTATGTCGCCGAATTCACCTGGGGGCTGTTCCAGCGGCTGCTGCCCGACTGACTTCCCCGTACCGTACTTTTCTGTCGGTTCGTCAGCTTTGTACCCCTACGGCCCATCCCGACGCGCGCAATGACTCCGAACGGCGCACGATGCGAAGAGAGCCGGCTGCCGCCGGTACCCCCATCAGCGCTCTCGGGAGAACCTGCCGTGACCGTCAGCCTTGAGCAGTTGCGCCGTTGCCATGTCGCCGTCGACCTCGGGGCCGCCCGGACCCGCGTGTTCGTCAAGGGGCTCGGGCTCGTCGTCGACGAGCCGAGTGCCGCCGCCATGAACACCCGTACCGGCTCACTCATCGCCGTCGGCACGCTCGCCGAACAGATGACGGGCCGCACCCCCGACTACATCCGGGTGGTCCACCCGGTCACCGGCGGAACCGTCATCGACATCGAGATGGCCCAGCGCATGCTCCGCCAGCTGCTCGGCGAGAAGCTCCGCCGCCAGCTGCGCCGCAAGCCCCGGCTGCGGGCCGCCGCCTGCACCCCGCACGACAGCGATCCGCTCGCCCAGCGGGCCACCGTCGAGACACTGGTCGGGCTGGGCGCCCGGCGGGTCGAACTCGTCGACACCCTGATCGCGGCGGCCGTCGGCTGCGGGCTCCCCGTCGAGCAGCCGACCGCCTCCATGATCATGGTGTGCGGGGCGGCGACCACCCAGATCGCGGTGCTCTCGCTCGGTTCGATCGTGACCGCCGCACGCATCCCGGTCGGCGGCGACGCCATCGATCACGCGGTGATCCAGCATCTGCGCCAGCACCACGAGCTGATGCTGCCGAGCCAGTCCGTACGCCCGCTCCAGGTGGCGCTCAGCGGCAACGGTCTGACCGCGCACGGTCCCGCCACGACCGAGATCCACGGCCGGGACGTGGCGACCGGCCTGGCCCGCTCGGTGCAGGTCGACACCGCCGCGATGCGTCAGGCGATCCACGCGCCGCTGACCGCGGTGCTCGACGGCCTCGGCAAGATCCTGCGCGCCTGTCCGCCCGACCTGGTGGCCGACATCGCCGACTGCGGGATCATGATGGTCGGCGGCAGCGCGCAGCTGCCCGGTCTCGAACAGATGCTGCGGAATGCCACGGGTGTGCCCGTGCACATCGCCGAGCGGCCCGACGTGTGTTCCGTACTGGGGCTCGGTGCGATGCTGGACGGGAAGATCGAGCCGTTGGTTCTCGACCCGCTCGCCTGCTGACCACCGCGCGGGGTGCGGCGCATGACCGAAGAGACAGCGAACACGGCGGCGGCGGCGAACGCGGCCGCCGGGCCCCCGGCCGAGGAGACGGCCGCCGCGGCCGGCACTCCGCAGGCACCCCGGCTGCCGATGCTCCTGGAAGCGGTGCTGAGCGTCGGCACCGACCTGGAACTGGGCGCCACCCTCCAGCAGATCGTGGACGCCGCCACCGCACTGACCGGGGCCCGGTACGGTGCGCTCGGCGTGCTCGACGCCGAGCGCGGCACCATCAGCGAGCTGATCACCTCGGGCCTCGACGACACCGAGCGGCAGCGCATCGGCCACTTCCCGGACGGGCACTCGGGGATGCTCGGCGTCCTCATCGACGAACCGCAGCCGCTGCGCTCGGACGATCTGACCACCGACCCGCGCTCCTGCGGGGTGCCGCCCGGCCACCCGCCGATGCACTCCTTCCTCGGGTCGCCGATCCGGGTGCAGAACCAGGTGTTCGGCAATCTCTACCTCACCGAGAAACACACCGGCCGCTTCACCGATACGGACATGGCGCTGCTGCAGGTGCTGGCCTCGCAGGCCGGAATCGCGATCGGCAATGCCCGGCTGTACGAGGCGGCCCGGCAGCGGGAGCGCTGGATCGAGGGGGCGGCCGCCGTCACCACCACCCTTTTGACCGGCGGGAACGCGGCCGACGCGCTGATGACCGTCGCCGAGGGGGCCAGAGCCCTCGCCGACGCCTGTGCCGGGGTGATCCTCCAGCCGAACAAGGAGGGCGGGATGGAGGCCGTCACCGCGTCCACGCTCGACGATCCGGCCGGGATCGTCGGTACGACCATCGAGCCCGGCTCCGCCGTGCTGGTCCAACTGCTGGGTGGCGAACCGGTGTTCATCGAGGATTCGGCGACCGATCCGCGGATGACGACGCATGTGCGGTCGCGGTTCGGCCCCAGCATGATGCTGCCGCTGCAGAGCGGCGGGCGGCTGATCGGCACCCTGGCCCTGCCCCGGCGGCGCGGCGACCGCCCGTACACGGCCGCGGACCGGCTGCTGGCCTCCCAGTTCGCCTCGCAGGCCGCACTCGCCCTGGTCCTGGCGGACGCCCAGCACGACCGGGAACAGCTCGCGGTGTACGAGGACCGGGACAGGATCGCCCGCGATCTGCACGACCTCGTCGTCCAGCGGCTGTTCGCGACCGAGATGATGCTGGAGTCGACCCGCCGCAGGGCCGCCGCCCCGGAGTCGGACGAGCTGCTCGGCAAGGCCGCCGACGAGCTGGACTCCACCATTCAGGAGGTACGGACGGCGATCTTCACCCTCCAGCAGCCGCCCGCCGAGGTCCCCGCCACGTTCCGCGGCCGGGTGCTGCGGGAGACCAGGGGCGCCGCGGCCGTCCTCGGCTTCCAGCCATCGGTGCACTTCGACGGGGCGGTCGACACACTGGTCCGGGACCCCGTGGACCGGCGGCTGCTCACCGCGCTGCGGAGTGCCCTCGCGGCCGCGCACCGGCGGGCCGGGGTGTCGGCGATCGAGGTGGCGGTGGATGCGGCGGCCGTGCTGCCGGACGGGCGGGCCGCGGTCCGGCTGGTGGTCGCCGACGACGGCCGGAACGAGGACGGCTCGCGCTCACCGACCTTCACCTGGCAGGCGCCGCTCTGAGCGCTACGCGGGTGTTGGAGTGGGCGACGCCGGCCTCCCGCTTGAGCCTGCGCAGCAGTCCGTCCAGCGCTGCGGTGTCGGCGACGGCGGCCCGTACGAGATAGTCGTGGCCGCCGGTCACATGCACCACTTCGGTGATGCCGGGCAGGGCGAGCACCGCCCGCTCGAACACCTCGTTCGTCGTATCCATCCGCAGCGACACGTCGATGAAGACGACAAGGCCCGTACGGGTGTCGGCGGCCGGGTCGATGATCACGGTGAAGCCGCGGATGACCCCGTCGCGCCGCAGCCGGCGCACCCGGTCGGCCGCGGCGTTGGCGCTGAGTCCGACCCGTACGCCCAGATCGCGGTACGAGATCCGGGCATCCTCCTGCAGGATGCCGAGGATTTCCCTGTCCAGACGGTCCATACTGCGATTGTCGCAGCTTTGTCCGGATTACGACTTCGCAAGGCGCATCCGGAGCTCTCCGCCTCGCCGTGCGAGGCTCGGCCGCACGCGGGTTCGGGCGCCCCACCGCCACGGGTTCCGTCCTCGGACGCCGGACGGGCTCGGTGGTCCCGCCGGGCCGGTGGCTTCTTCGGAGCCGGCCGGGGCGTCTTCGGGTCCGTCCGGCGGTCGAGGACATCTTTTGAGCCCGTCCGGCGGTTGAGGGCGAACCGGTCGCCGGACGGGCCCAGGGGCGCCGGGCTAGGGTGCGGCAGGTGACTCCTCTTCTGTTTGTGCCGGATGACGGTTCCGCCCGGGAAGCCACCCGATTCGGCGAACACACCTTGACGTACGACCGGTTGGCCACCGCCTCCACCGCGCTCGCCACGCGTCTCAGTGGTGCCGGACGAGTCGCCGTATGGGCCACGCCCACGCCCGAGACCGTGGTCGCCGTCGTGGCCGCGCTGCGGGCCGGGGTGCCTGCGGTGCCGCTCAACCCGAAGACGGGCACGCGCGAACTCGCGCACATCGTGGCCGACAGCGAACCGACCGTGGTGCTGGCCGGGGCGGGCGACGTGCTCCCGCCGGTGCTGGACACGCTGGGCCGTATCGATGTCGACACGGCCCCGGACGGCGAGGACGGTGGCGCCGCGCTCCCGGAGCCCTCCCCCGAGTCCCCCGCGCTGATCGTCTACACCTCCGGCACCACGGGCCCGCCCAAGGGCGCGATCCTGCCGCGGCGGGCGATCGCCGCGTCGCTGGACGCGCTGGAGGACGCCTGGCGGTGGACCGGCGACGACGTGCTCGTCCACGCCCTGCCGCTGTTCCATGTGCACGGTCTGATCCTGGGCGTGCTCGGTCCGCTGCGCCGTGGCGGATCGGTACGGCACCTGGGCAGGTTCTCCACCGACGGTGTGGCCCGGGAGCTGTCGTCCGGCGGCACGATGCTCTTCGGCGTACCGACGATGTACCACCGGCTGGCCGAGGCTCTCGACGGCTCCGCCCCCGGCGCGGCCGAGCTGGCGAAGGCGCTGGCCGGGGCCCGGCTGCTGGTGTCCGGGTCTGCCGCACTGCCGGTCCACGACCACGAGCGGATCGCGGCGGCGACCGGCCGCCGGGTCATCGAGCGGTACGGCATGACGGAGACCCTGATGAACACGGGCGTCCGGGCCGACGGCGAACCACGCCCCGGCACGGTCGGCGCCCCCCTGCGCGGCGTCGAGCTCCGCCTGGTGGAGGAGGACGGCACCGTCCTCACCGACCCCGACGCCATCGGCGAGATCCAGGTGCGCGGTACGAACCTCTTCACCGGCTATCTGAACCGCCCCGACGCCACGGCCGCCGCGCTCACCGAGGACGGCTGGTTCCGCACGGGAGACATGGCCACCCGTGACACCGACGGCTATGTACGGATCGTCGGCCGCAAGGCCACCGATCTGATCAAGAGCGGCGGGTACAAGATCGGCGCCGGTGAGATCGAGAACGCGCTCCTCGACCACCCCGGTGTCCGCGAGGCCGCCGTCACCGGTGAGCCGGACCCGGATCTGGGCGAGCGGATCGTCGCCTGGGTGGTGCCGGACGACCCCGCCTCGCCCCCGACGGAGGACGAACTCGCGGACCATGTGGCCACCCAGCTGTCCCCGCACAAGCGCCCGCGCACGGTCCGCTACCTGGACGCACTGCCCCGCAACGACCTGGGCAAGATCATGAAGCGGTCGCTCCATGCCTGACCGGCTGACGGCGAGGGCGGCGATCGCGGCCGTCGCCACCGAGTTCGAGGAGTTCGTCGAATCCGGCGTGGCCGACCACGACACGGATGGGGACGGGCCCCTGTCCTGGGCCGGGTACGCGGACTCCCGGGCCCGCGCCGCCGCCCGTACCGGCGAGGAGGAGTCCGTCGTCCACGGCCTCGCGTCCGTCGGAGGCCGGAGCTGTGTCCTGGTCTCGTTCGAGTTCGGATTCCTGGGCGGCTCACTCGGGCAGCGCACCGGGGACCTGCTGGAGGCCGCGTACGAGGCCGCCCGGACCCGGAGGCTTCCGCTGGTCTCGCTCATCGCGACGGGCGGCAGCCGGATGCAGGAGGGCATGGTCGCCCTGACCCAGCTGCAGCGCGTGGCCCGCGCCTCGGCGCGGCTGCGGGCGGCCGGCCCCGCTCAGCTCGCGGTCCTGCGTGATCCGACGACGGGCGGCGGCTGGGCAACGCTGGGCGCGGGCGCCGATGTGATCCTGGCGCTGCCGGGCGCCCAGGTGGGGTTCGCCGGGTCCCGGGTGCGGCCCGCGGACGCGGACCCCCACGCGTACACCGCCGAGGGCCAGCTGGCCGCGGGCCAGATCGACGCCGTCGTCCCGCCGGACGAGCTCCCGGAGACGGTGGCCCGCTGGCTGCAGGCGCTCCACGCACCCGGTTCCCCGGCCCCCGGCCCCGCTCCGGTGCCGGACGCCCTGTCCGCCACCGGTCTCCCGGTGACCGGCTGGGACGCGGCGCCCCACGCACCCGGTTCCCCGGCCCCCGGACCCGCTCCGGTGCCGGACGCCCTGTCCGCCACCGGTCTCCCGGTGACCGGCTGGGACGCGGTCCGGCAGGCCCGCTCCCCCTCCCGGCCACGCGCCGAGGCGTATCTGGACGCGTATTTCGACCACCGGCTCCCGCTCGGCGGCGACCGCTGCGGTGGTACGGATCCGGGACTGCGCTGCGGTTTCGGGCGGCGCGACGGCCGGACGATCGCGTACGTCGCCCAGTGCGGCACCGCGACCCGACCGGCCGGCTACCGCACGGCGGCCCGGGTGATCCGGCTGGCCGACCGGCTCGGTGTTCCCGTACTCACCCTGATCGACACCCCGGGCGCGGCGAACGACGCCGAGGCGGAACGGGCGGGCGCGGGCGCGGCCATCGCCGACACCTTCGCGGCGATAGCCGAGGCCGGGGTCCCCGTCACGACGCTGGTGATCGGCGAGGGCGGTTCGGGCGGCGCACTGGCCCTGGCGGCACCGGGAAACACCTATGTCACCCAGGACAGCTACTTCTCGGTGATCGCCCCGGAATCGGCGGCGGCGATCCTGAAACGCACCCCGGACGAGGTGCGTACCACGGCCGACCAGCTGCGGCTGCGCCCCCAGGACCTGGTGGAGCTGGGCATCGCCCGCGCCGTGGTGGGCCCGGTGCCGCCGGGGCTCTGAGCCGTCAGGGCTGCGGGTCCTTCGCGTCGTACCGCGCGAACCCGCGCCACCGCAGCCCCAGCAGTGCCACGGCGACGACACACGCGATCCCACCGCCGGTCACCGCCACGCCGGGCGTGGCCAGATCGGCGACCGATCCGGCCACGAAGTCCCCGAGCCTCGGTCCGCCCGCCACGACGACGATGAACACGCCCTGCAGCCGTCCTCGCATCTCGTCCGGAACGGCCGCCTGGAGCATGGTGTTCCGGAAGACCATCGAGGTGTTGTCCGCGCATCCGGCGAGCGCCAGGAGGATCAGCCCGAGCCAGAGCTGACGGGTCAGCCCGAAGACCGCGATGGCGGTGCCCCAGCAGGCGACGGCGATGAGCACGGCGAGTCCGTGGCGGCGGACGCGTCCCAGCCACCCGGAGAACACCCCGCCGAGCAGCGCCCCCAGCGCGGGAGCGGCGACCAGCAGCCCGGTGGTCTTCGCGTCACCGCCGTACCAGACCACGGCGACGACGGGGAACAGCGCCCGGGGATGGGCCAGCACCATGGCGCACAGGTCGGTGAAGAAGGTCATCCGCAGATTCGGCCTGGTCCCCAGGAAGCGCAGCCCGTCCGCGACGGATGCCCGTTTGCCGCCCGCGCCCTCCTCCCGCTCCGGAAGCATCGAGGGAAGCCGCCACATCGCGTACAGCGAGGCGGTGAAGGTGACGGCGTCGACGGTGTACGCGGCCCGGTATCCCCACCAGCCGACGACGATCCCGCCGAGCATCGGCCCGACCAGCGTGCCGGTGGTGCTGGTCATGGAGGTGAGCGCGTTGGCGGCGGGCAGCTGCTCGGCCGGCAGCAGCCGGGCGATCATCGAGCTGCGGGCCGGTGCGTTGAGCGCGAAGCAGGCCGCCTGCAGGGCGACGATCGCGTACAGCAGCCCCACCTGTTCCACCCCGGCGACGGTGGCGGCCACCAGCCCGACGGAGAGGACGAAAGACCCCGCGGAGCTGGCCAGTCCCAGCTTGCGGCGGTCGATGGTGTCCGCGACGGCACCGCCGTACAGCCCGAAGACGACCAGCGGCAGGAACGAACAGAACCCGATGAGCCCGACCGAGAAGGCGGACCCGGTGATGTCGTAGACCTGGAGCGAGACGGCGAGCGCCGTCATTCCCTGCCCGATCCAGGAGACCGTGTTCCCGAACCAGAGCCGCCGGTAGTCGGGGGAGGTCCGCAGCGGCGTCAGGTCGGCGAGTATTCGTGTGCGATGTGCGGGTTCTTCGGCTGTTTCGGTCACAGCGGATGGTAACGACCGGCGTGTGCCCGGCGGTCCGGTCCCCATCGGGCACAGTCTGTTCCCGGCCATACCTCCGCGTCAGGAGGCGCGACCGGCCGCGCAGTTCGGCGCCCGCTCCCGCCCGCCTACCGCCAGTGGATTCCTGACGGGCGGGCAGTCGAGTACACAGTGCCGTTATGTGGTTGTTGGGCACGGCGCTCGAACAGAGTGGCGTACAGACCTCTCCGGCCCAGGAGTTGGGTATGTGTGCCCGACTCCACCAGACGTCCCTCGTCCAGAACAAGGATGCGGTCGGCGTCCGCGGCGAGGGCCAGGTCGTGCGTGATCACGATGGTGGTGCGTCCCTCGGCGAGGCGCCGCAGCGGCGCGAGGATGCGCTGTGCGGCCATTCTGTCCAGTCCGGTGGTGGGCTCGTCGAGGAGGAGGACGGGCGCGTCGCGCAGCATGGCGCGGGCGATGGCGATGCGCTGCAGCTGGCCTCCGGAAAGCCGCGAAGTGCCGGTGGAAATGACGGTGTCATATCCCTCTGGCAAGGTGCGGATGAACCCATGGGCGTCGGCCGCCTTCGCGGCTTCCACGACGTCACGGTGGCTCACATCGGTGCGCCCGCAGCCGATGTTCTCCTCGATGGTGTCGTGCAGGACGAGCGTTTCCTGGGGCAGCAGCGTGATGTTCCGGCGGAGGTAGGTCAGTGGCAGCTGGTCCACGGACACGCCGTCCAGCCGGATACTGCCGGCATCCGGGTCGTAGAACCTCAGCAGCAGAGCCGCCAGAGTCGACTTGCCCGCGCCGCTGGGGCCGGTGACGACCAGTAGCTCCCCCGGGCTCGCGGTGAACGAGAGATCCCGGAGAACCGGCTCGTTGCTGCCGGGGTAGTGGAAGAGGACCTGACACGCCTCCACCTCGCCGGTCGCGCGGTTTCGGGGCGGGGCGGGCACGGAGGCGGCCGGTTCGGTGACGGCGGGCTCGGCGTCGAGGATCTCCAGCAGCCGTTCGGCTCCCGCGGTCGCGGCGGTGGCCGTCAGGCCCAGCTGGCCCAGGGAACGGATCGGCGGATAGAGGTAGCCGATGAAGGCGGCGAAGGCCAGCAACTGTCCGAGCGTCATCCGCTGCCGGGAGATCTCCCACGCCCCCAGACCGATGATCGCCAGGACGCACAACGTTTCGAGGACCTCGACGAGTTGCTCGTAGAACTCGGTGAGGCGGACGGCCTTGACCGCCGTCTTCAGCCGGATACGTGCCTTGCTGAGGAGCCGCTCCTCCTCGTCGTGCTGCCTGTTGTACGCCTGGGTCATGACGACGTTGACCAACGTCTCCTCGACCACTGCCGTGATGGCGCCGTCCGCCGCGCGGCCGCGCCGGGACACGGCGCGCAGGGGACCGGCGAAGCGGGTGGTCGTGAACCAGAAGAACGGCACCATGACAAAGGTGGCCAGGGCCAGATCCCAGCGCAGCCACACGGCGGCGGCCGCGTAGAAGAGCGCACTGAACAGGGCCGAGGCCGCCCCGACGATGCCGGAGACCACGAGCGCTTCGATGGCATCCACGTCACCCGTCAGCCGCTCCACCAGGTCACCGCGGCGATTGCGTTGGTAGAAGTGCGGCGGGAGCGTCTGGAGGTGGCTGAAGACACGGGCCCGCAGCCTCATCACGAAGCGTTCGGCGACCCAGGCCGCGATCGAGCTGCCCAGGTATCCCACCACGGCACCGACGACGGCCACGGCGAGCCACTGGCCGGCAGGTTTCCAGAAGGCGCTGACGGAGCCGGTCTGCAGAGCGGTGTCGGTGAGTTTGGCGAAGAGCAGGACCGTGACGGTCTCGGCGATGGCGGCCAGGATGACGCACAGGAAGATGAGGATGAGCCAGCGCCGGTCGCCTCCGGTCAGTGGCCAGAAGCGCCGGAATGCCACCGCGATGCTGATGGGATCGGTACGGATCGGTACATCCGTCACCGAGTCCTGAGAAGTCTCTTCCAAGGGCGCTGGGCGCCGGGGTGAGCTGCGAAGGCGCATGGGCGTCACGTCACAGAGGTGCTCGGACTATGGACCATCTCCATAGGCGCGCGGACCCCAGAACCGCGAGGCCGACCCGCGCCGTAGCGCGAGCCTGCCTCGTTTCGGGGATGGTGTCGGGAATGTCGGGTCAGTAGCCCCAGCCACCGCCGCCACGGCCATAACCGCCGCGTCCGCCGCGTCCGCCGCGTCCGTAACCGCCGCCTCCGCCGCGTCCACCGCGTCCGCCGCGTCCGAAACCGCCGCGTCCGCCGCGTCCGCGACCGTAGCCGCCGTAACCGTCGTCCCCGCCCCTGTGGTCGAAGATGCTGCGTACGTTCATCTTCGTCTCCTTTGGAAGGTATCTGTGCCGCTCCTGGTTCTTGCTGCGGCACTACCGACACTACGACTGCCCCCTACGACCAACAAGTCGTACAAGCCGTAATTCAGATAAAAGTCACGAAATACCGTAAACCTTCAGAGCGTTGTCATAGGTGACTCTCCGGACACCCCGGAACCAGGGCGCCGACAGCCCTTCAGCGAGAGCCCTTCAGCGACTGGACACCTTTGCCCATGGCAATACTCTTCAACGGAGCCCGAACAAGCCGATCCCGCGGGCGGCACGGACCTGACGAACGCTTCGCAGCCGCGCTGCGCCGCACACAATGGAGTCTGCCCGCACGGCCCTTGACGACACGAGAGATCTGGCGGGCGACGCGCCGGGCCGCGGCGCGGCCACTTGATCTTGGTCCGGAGCTATGGTGAGGGCCCCCACGGAATCCATGGGGGCCCTGTCGCCTGCAGACACGCAGGTCATAACGTTTCTGCCGGAACAGCAACAGTGGGGCGGGTGGGACTCGAACCCACGGCCGACGGATTATGAGTCCGCTGCTCTAACCGGCTGAGCTACCGCCCCTTTTCGGCGTGGCGCGTACAAGTGTGCGCGCCGTCTGCCGCAGCATAGCCGGTCATACGATCTCCCGCTCCGGATGGTCGGCTTCGCACGACCATGAAGACTGCGCCGCTCCCTGCCCGGTTCCGAACGGAGCGAAGTAGACGCGAAAGAGTCACGTGCACCCCACACGCATCACGGCGAAGGGCCGACGACAGGCACGCGAAAAAGGACCCCTCAGGGCCCTCTTCCGTTCCGCTCCCCCGACTGGACTCGAACCAGTAACCCTCCGGTTAACAGCCGAATGCTCTGCCAATTGAGCTACAGGGGATCGCGCTCCCCCGACTGGACTCGAACCAGTAACCTGCCGGTTAACAGCCGGCTGCTCTGCCAATTGAGCTACAGGGGATTGCTGCGTTTGCACCGAACCCTACCTGCCTGGCTCCTGCCGGGCGGCGTGCGTTCGCTGCGACACATACATTAGCGCAAGCAGGGGGGTGCTTTGCCAATCGGTATCGCCCGGGGTGATCTCGGGCGCCCGCGGGTAGGCGGGCAGCACACGTCGCACTGAGCAAGGAAGGGTGGCAGCCATGCGGTACCGGCTCACGTTCATCGCCGGACTGGCCCTCGGATACGTGATCGGCACCCGGGCCGGGCGCGAGCGTTACGAGCAGCTGAAGAAGTCCGCACGTCAGTTCGCCCAGAACCCGGCCGTGCGCAATACCGCCGAGTCCGCGGCACAGAGCGGCCGCGATCTGGCCGGCAAGGCTTACCACGTGGTCAGCGACAAGGTCGGCGACAAGATGCCCGCCTCGGTGGCCGACCGGGTGCGCTCGCTGCGGGACCGCGGCCAGAACGGCGAGGACGACTGGGGCACCACCAACACCTAGTCGGATGCCGCCCGCCCACTGCCGCGCCACCGGTACGGAAACGCTCCGGCGGTGCGGCAGAATCTTCGGCATGGGCATAGTCGCCGGCTTGGACAGTTCTTCCGCCTTCACACACATCGTCGTCTGCGATACGGACACGGGCGCCGTGCTGCGCCGGGGGTACGCCGCACACCCCGTCGAGGCGAAGGCCACCGAGGTCGACCCGCAGGCGTGGCTGCTCTCGCTCGGTGAGGCCGCTACCGGAGGGCTGCTCGAAGGTGTGCAGGCCATCGGTGTCTCCGCGCAGCAGCACGGTCTGGTGCCGCTGGACCACCAGGGCAATCTCGTGCGCCCGGCACTGCTCGGCAATGACAGACGGGCGCAGGTCGCCGCGGCCGATCTGATCGACGGGCTCGGCGGGCGGCAGTCCTGGGCCGAGGCGGTCGGGTCGGTGCCGCAGGCCACGCAGCCGGTGTCGAAGCTGCGCTGGCTGGCACGCACCGAGCCGGAGGCGGCACAGCGCGTGGCCTCGGTGCTGCAGCCGCACGACTGGCTGGTGTGGCAGCTGCTGGGGCGGCCGACCCGGCGGACCACCGACCGGGGTGCCGCGTCCGGCACCGGTTACTGGTCGGCGGGCAGTGGTGCCTACCGGCCCGACCTGGTGGAGCTCGCGCTCGGGCACCAGGCGGCGCTGCCCGAGGTGCTCGGCCCCTCCGATGCGGCCGGGACGACACCCGAGGGGCTGCTGATCTCCGCGGGGACCGGCGAGACGATGGCGGCGGCGTTCGGGCTCGGGGTCGGGGCCGGCGACGCGGTGGTGTCGCTGGGCGCGTCGGGTTCGGTCATGGCGGTGCACCACGAGGCGCTGTCCGATCCGAGCGGGATGATCACTTCGTTCGCGGACGCGACCGGGATGCATCTGCCGGTGGTGCACACGTCGAATGCGGTACGCGCGTTGCGCGGGTCCGTCGAGATGCTGGGCGTCGAGGGGCTGGAGGAGCTGTCCGCGCTGGCGCTGAAGTCGACGCCGGGCGCCTCCGGGCTCGTACTCCTGCCGTATCTGGAGGGCGAGCGCACCCCGCACCTGCCGCACGCGGCGGGGACGCTGTGCGGGCTGCGGCGCGAGTCGATGAAGCCGGAGCATCTGGCGCGGGCGGCGTTCGAGGGAATGCTGTGCTCGCTGGCCGACGCGCTCGATGTACTGCGCGGCCGCGGTGTCGAGGTGCGGCGGGTGTTCCTGCTGGGGGCGGCGGCCGAACTGCCCGCAGTGCAGGGGCTCGCGCCCGCACTGTTCGGCACGCAGGTGGTCGTGCCGCAGCCCGCCGAGTACGCGGCGCTGGGCGCGGCCCGGCAGGCGGCCTGGGCACTGGGGGTCTCGCAGGGGACGGCCGATCCACTCACTCCCCCGGCCTGGCAGGGTGCCGCGGCGCAGGTGCTGGAGCCGGGCGAGGAGCTGGCGGTCGGCCGGGCGGTGCGCCAGCAGTACATGGCCACGCGCGACCAGATCCATCCGGGGGCGTTCGACTCCGCGCCCTGAACCGACCACCCTGCGTGACATGACCGGGTACACCCGACGGAGATCGATCTTCCACATGTGTACTCGGTCTTTTTTTTGACCTGGTCTTGAATAAAATCGTTCGCAGTCCCCGTCGGGGGTACCGGAAAATGGGTCGACTCCCGACCTCTGCCGACTCCGAGAGACACGCGTGCTCATAAAACTCCTGCGGGCCTATCTCGGTCCGTACAAGAAACCCATCCTGCTCCTGGTCCTCCTCCAACTCCTGCAGACCTGCGCCAGCCTCTATCTGCCCACCCTGAACGCCGACATCATCGACAACGGTGTCGTCAAGGGGGACACGGGCTACATCCTGGAGTTCGGCGGCATCATGATCGCCGTCAGCATCGCCCAGGTGGTCTGCAACATGGGGGCCGTCTACTACGGCGCCCGCACGGCGTCCGCCCTCGGCCGTGATGTCCGGGCGTCGATCTTCGACCGGGTGCAGTCGTTCTCGGCGCGTGAGGTCGGCCGGTTCGGCGCACCCTCGCTGATCACACGTACGACCAATGACGTCCAGCAGGTCCAGATGCTCGTGCTGATGACGTTCACCCTGATGGTGTCGGCGCCGATCATGTGCGTCGGCGGCATCATCATGGCGCTCGGCCAGGACGTCCCGCTTTCGGCCGTGCTGCTCGCGGTGGTGCCGGTGCTCGGCATCGCGGTGAGCCTGATCGTCAAGCGGATGCGGCCGCTGTTCCGCACCATGCAGGAGCGGGTCGACACCGTGAACCGGGTGCTGCGCGAGCAGATCACCGGCAACCGCGTGATCCGCGCCTTCGTCCGCGACCGTTACGAGGAGGAGCGTTTCCGCGGCGCCAACAACGAGCTGACCGATGTGGCGCTGTCCACGGGCCGGCTGATGGCGCTGATGTTCCCGACCGTGATGACGGTCGTGAATGTGTCCTCGATCGCCGTGGTCTGGTTCGGCGCCCATCGCATCGACAGCGGCGGCATGGAGATCGGCGCGCTGACCGCGTTCCTCGCCTATCTGATGCAGATCGTCATGTCGGTGATGATGGCCACCTTCATGTTCATGATGGTGCCGCGCGCCGAGGTCTGCGCCGAGCGCATCCAGGAGGTCCTGGAGACCGAGTCGAGCGTGGTTCCGCCGGTCAAGCCGGTCAGCGAGCTGCGCGCCCACGGTCATCTGGAGGTCCGTGGCGCGGACTTCCGTTACCCGGGCGCCGAGGAGCCGGTGCTGCGCTCGGTGGATCTGGTGGCCCGTCCCGGCGAGACCACCGCGATCATCGGGTCGACGGGCAGCGGCAAGTCGACGCTGCTCGGACTCGTACCGCGGCTGTTCGATGTGACGGACGGACAGGTGCTGGTCGACGGCACGGACGTACGGACGCTGGAGCCGGCGCTGCTGGCGAAGACCGTGAGTCTCGTTCCGCAGAAGCCGTATCTGTTCTCCGGGACGGTCGCGACGAATCTGCGGTACGGAAACCCGGACGCCACCGATGAGGAGCTGTGGCACGCGCTGGAGGTCGCGCAGGCCAAGGAGTTCGTCGAAGCGCTGGAACACGGCCTGCACGCGCCGATCGCGCAGGGCGGCACCAATGTCTCCGGCGGACAGCGGCAGCGTCTGGCGATCGCCAGGACGCTGGTGCAGCGGCCGGAGATCTACCTCTTCGACGACTCGTTCTCCGCGCTCGACTATGCGACCGACGCCGCACTGCGCGGGGCGCTCTCGCAGGAGACGGCCGAGGCCACCGTGGTGATCGTGGCGCAGCGGGTGTCCACCATCCGTGACGCCGACCGGATCCTGGTGCTGGACGAGGGCCGGGTCGTCGGCTCCGGCACCCATCACGAGCTGATGGACGGCAATGACACGTACCGGGAGATCGTGCTCTCCCAGCTGACGGAAGCGGAGGCCGCGTAATGGCCGGGCCTGGCGGACGCATGATGGCGGGCGGGGCGCCGACCGACCGGTCCATGGACTTCAAGGGGTCATCGAAGCGGCTGCTGAAGCGCTTCGCGACGGAGAAGACCCCGCTGTACGTGATGCTGCTGGCCTGCGTGCTGAGCGTCGGCCTGTCGGTGGTCGGGCCGAAGATCCTCGGCAGGGCGACGGACCTGGTGTTCGCCGGGGTCATCGGCCGGAAGATGCCGCAGGGAACGACCAAGGAACAGGCCGTCGAGGGCCTGCGCAGGACCAACAGCGGCCTCGCCGACATGCTCTCCGGGGTGGACTTCACACCCGGCCACGGCATCGACTTCGGTGCGGTGGGCGACGTACTGCTGGTGGCGCTGGCGGTCTACGTCGGTGCCGGGCTGCTGATGCTGGTGGCGACGCGGCTGTCGATCCGGATCATCAACCGGGTCGTGTTCCGGCTGCGCGAGGACATCCAGACGAAGCTGTCGCGGCTGCCGCTGTCCTACTTCGACCGGGCCAAGCGCGGCGAGGTGCTCAGCCGGGCGACGAACGACATCGACAACATCTCGCAGACGATGCAGCAGACGATGGGCCAGCTCATCAATTCCCTGCTCACCATCGTCGGCGTACTGATCATGATGTTCTGGGTCTCGCCGCTGCTGGCGCTGGTCGCGTTGGTGACGGTGCCGCTCTCGGTGGTCGTGGCCGCGAAGGTCGGCAAGCGGTCCCAGCCGCAGTTCGTGCAGCAGTGGAAGGTGACCGGCAAGCTCAACGCCCATATCGAGGAGATGTACACCGGGCACACCCTGGTGAAGGTCTTCGGCCGGCAGGAGGAGTCCGCGAAGGACTTCGCCGAGCAGAACGAGGCGCTGTACGAGGCCGGTTTCAAGGCGCAGTTCAACAGCGGGATCATGCAGCCGCTGATGATGTTCGTCTCCAACCTGAACTATGTGCTGATCGCCGTTGTCGGTGGTCTGCGCGTCGCGTCGGGTTCGCTGTCGATCGGTGATGTGCAGGCCTTCATCCAGTACTCGCGGCAGTTCTCGATGCCGCTGACCCAGGTCGCCTCGATGGCGAACCTGGTGCAGTCGGGCGTCGCGTCGGCCGAGCGGATCTTCGAGCTGCTGGACGCCGAGGAGCAGGGCGCCGACCCCGCGCCGGGTACCGGCGAGCACCCCGAGGAGCTGCGGGGCAGCGTCTCGTTGGAGAAGGTGTCGTTCCGCTACGACCCGGAGAAGCCGCTCATCGAGGATCTGTCGCTGAACGTCGAGCCGGGTCACACGGTCGCGATCGTCGGCCCGACCGGCGCCGGCAAGACCACGCTCGTCAATCTGCTGATGCGGTTCTACGAGGTGACGGGCGGCCGGATCACCCTCGACGGGGTCGACGTGGCGAACATGTCGCGCGACGACCTGCGGTCGGGGATAGGCATGGTCCTCCAGGACACCTGGCTCTTCGGCGGGTCGATCGCGGAGAACATCGCGTACGGCGCTTCGCGCGAGGTCACCCGGGAGGAGATCGAGGAGGCGGCGAAGGCGGCCCACGCCGACCGTTTCATCCGTACCCTGCCGGACGGCTACGACACGGTGCTCGACGACGAGGGCTCCGGCGTCAGCGCGGGCGAGAAGCAGCTGATCACCATCGCGCGGGCATTCCTGTCCGACCCGGTGATCCTGGTGCTCGACGAGGCGACGAGCTCCGTCGACACCCGTACCGAGGTACTGATCCAGAAGGCGATGGCGCGCCTGGCGCACGGTCGCACGAGCTTTGTGATCGCGCACCGGCTCTCCACCATCCGGGATGCCGACGTCATCCTGGTGATGGAGAACGGCTCGATCGTCGAACAGGGCACGCACGACGAACTGTTGGATGCCGAGGGCGCGTACGCCCGGCTGTATTCGGCGCAGTTCGCGCAGGCGGTCGCCGAGGTCGACTAGAAGAAGCGGTCAGCGCATGAGGAGGGCCCGTACCGCCGGCCGGCGGTACGGGCCCTCCTTTCTTCGGGGCCGGGCCGGGCCGCTCTCACGGGCGAGGTGCCGACCCGGCCGGTCCAGGGGCGTGGCCGTACGGTCCGGCGTCCCTGCGGGGTCAGTCGAGGTAGCCGCGAAGCTGGTCGGCGAAGGCGTGGTCCCGCAGCTTGTTGAGGGTCTTGGACTCGATCTGGCGGATGCGTTCGCGTGTCACGCCGAAGATCCTGCCTATCTCCTCAAGTGTGCGGGGCCGCCCGTCGGCCAGCCCGTAGCGCAGCTGGACCACCTTCCGCTCACGCTCGTTCAGAGTGGAGAGCACCGCTTCCAGATGCTCGCGCAGCAGCAGGAACGCAGCTGACTCGACCGGGGACGCGGCGTCACCGTCCTCGATCAGGTCACCGAGGGCGACGTCCTCCTCCTCGCCGACCGGGGCGTGCAGCGAGACGGGTTCCTGGGCGAGCCGCAGGACTTCGCCGACCCGTTCCGGGGTGAGGTCGAGCTGGTCGGCCACCTCCTCGGGTGTCGGCTCGTAGCCGCGCTCCTGGAGCATCCGGCGCTGGACCCGTACGACGCGGTTGATCAGTTCGACGACATGGACCGGGACCCGTATGGTCCGCGCCTGGTCGGCAAGGGCGCGGGACATGGCCTGCCGGATCCACCAGGTCGCGTACGTCGAGAACTTGTAGCCCCGGGCGTAGTCGAACTTCTCGACCGCCCTGATCAGTCCGAGGTTTCCCTCCTGGACCAGATCGAGCATGGTCAGCCCGCGGCCGACATAGCGTTTGGCGACGGAGACGACGAGGCGGAGGTTGGCCTCGACGAGACGGCGCTTCGCCATCCGCCCCATGACCACCAACCGGTCGAGATCGACGGCCAGTCGGGTGTCCGGGTCCGGGGTGCTCGCGAGCCGTTCCTCGGCGAAGAGACCGGCCTCGACGCGGCGGGCGAGCTCCACCTCGTCCGCGGCGGTGAGCAGCGGAATCCGGCCGATCTCCCGCAGATACTGGCGGAAGAGATCGGAGGACGGGCCGGCGGTCTCCGGGCGGCCCCGCGGCTCCGGCGTTTCGGGCGCCTGGGGCAGCTCCTCCATGAGTGCCTCGGGTGGATCGGACGGTGTCTGCGGCTCCACCGCGGCCTCCGGATGATGCACGGCCCGGTTCTGCGCGGGTATTGCCGAGACATACTCGGTTTCGGTCAGGGTCCGGGTCTGCACGGGGGCGACCTCCAGGTGATCGCTGCCGGATCGCGGGGATGGAGGACCACCGTTCGGTGGGCCGGCCGCGCTCCGATGACTCAGGCACCGCCCCCCAGTGTGGGGGAAGACACATCGCTGCCACGAGGGGCGTGCGGGGACTTTCTGAGTCCGGTCCGTGACCGAGCGGTTACGGGGACGGGCAGTCTTTCGAGCCCGTCCGGCGATCGAGGAGGCGGCGGCGACCGGACGGACCCGGTGCGCCTTCCCGGTGCGCGGCGCCGGAACCTCGCGTCAGAGCGCGTCGGCGCCCTTGTTGCGCAGGGCCTGGGCGTACTGCTGGAGGACCCAGACCTCGTTCTGCGCGGCCGCGAGATGGTCCGGGGCGACATTGCTGCCGAGACGGGCGAGGCTGCCCTGTACGTCGTCGATCCGGCGGTCGACGGCGCGCAGCCGGACCTGGACGAGCTGCATGCCCGCGTAGGTCTCGTCGATGGTCTTGCCGTGGAAGACCTCCACCGCCAGCTCGGTGACCAGCTTGCGCACCGTGTCGTTGGGGGTCGCGTCGAGCACCTGGACCAGGTACTCGCGGGTCTCCGGGACACCCATCTCGGCGCCGCCCGCCTCCGCGATGCACTGCCGGACCGCGGCGTACGGCGGGGCGGTGAACTCATCGGCCCCGTAGGCGTCGAAGGCCGGTGAGACGAGGGCGGGTTTCTGCAGGGCGAGCTTGAGCAACTCGCGCTCGGTGCGGTGCGCCGGGCTGCGGAGGTTGAGCGCGGGGCCGGAGGGGGCGGCGGGGGCCTGGATCTGCTGGTGCTGCGCACCGGCACGGGAGGAGGCGGGCTCCGGTCCTCGCCGGTCGCCCCGCCCGCGGGCCCACTGGGCGAGCTGGTTGACCCGGTGCACGACGTACTCCTGGTCCAGGATGCCGACGAAGCCGGCCAGCTGGACGGCCACCTCGCGCTGCACGCTGCCCGTCTTGATCTTGGCGACGACCGGTGCCGCCTCGTCGAGCGCGGCGGCGCGGCCCGCCGGGGTCTCCAGGTCGTATCGGCCGACGATCTGGCGGAGCGCGAACTCGAAGAGCGGGGTGCGGGGTTCGACCAGGTCACGGACGGCCTCGTCACCCTTGGCCAGGCGCAGATCGCACGGGTCCATGTTGTCCGGGGCGATCGCGATGTACGTCTCGGCGGCGAACTTCTGGTCGTCCTCGAAGGCGCGCAGGGCGGCCTTCTGCCCGGCCGCGTCACCGTCGAAGGTGAAGATCACCCGGGCGCTGCCGTTGTCCATCAGGAGGCGGCGCAGGATCTTGATGTGGTCGCCGCCGAAGGCCGTACCGCAGGTGGCGATGGCGGTGGTGATCCCGGCGAGATGGCAGGCCATGACGTCGGTGTAGCCCTCGACGACCACGGCCCGGCTGGCCTTCGCGATGTCCTTCTTCGCCAGGTCGATGCCGTACAGCACCTGGGACTTCTTGTAGATCGCGGTCTCGGGGGTGTTGAGGTACTTCGGTCCGTTGTCGTCGTCGCGCAGCTTGCGGGCGCCGAAGCCGACGACATCGCCGGAGGTGTCGCTGATGGGCCACATCAGCCGGCCGCGGAATCGGTCGATGGGGCCGCGCCTGCCGTCCTGGGAGAGGCCGGAGGTGATCAGTTCCTTGTCGCTGAAGCCCTTGCCGCGCAGATAGCGGGTGAGGTGGTCCCACCCGGCCGGGCTGTAGCCGACGCCGAAATGGGCGGCCGCCGCCTGGTCGAAGCCGCGCCCGGCGAGGAACTTCCGGCCGATCTCGGCCTCGGGGCTGTCCAGCTGCTCGACATAGAACTGGGCGGCCACCTTGTGCGCCTCCACCAGCCGGATGCGCTCACCGCGCTGGTGGGAGGGGTTGTACCCGCCCTCCTCGTACCGCAGTGTGATGCCCGCCTTGGCGGCGAGCCGCTCGACCGTCTCGGAGAACGAGAGATGGTCGATCTTCATCACGAAGGCGATCGTGTCGCCGCCCTCCTGGCAGCCGAAGCAGTGGAAGAGACCCTTGCTCGGGCTGACCTGGAAGGAGGGGGACTTCTCGTCGTGGAACGGGCAGAGGCCCTTGAGGTTGCCACCGCCGGCGTTGCGCAGCTGGAGATACTCGGAAACGACGGCGTCGATCGGGACCGCGTCCCGTACCGCCTTCACATCGTCGTCATTGATCCTGCCTGCCACGGGTGAAGTCTACGGGTGGGGTGCGACAGCTGTGCCGCGCGGCGATGTGATCCGTGGAACCCGGCGGCGAGGGCGCCTGGCGGGTGCCGTACGGCTGAGAGCCTGTCGGGTGGCCTCCGGTCGGATAGCGGACGCGGTCCGGTGCGTGCGATTCCGAGGCGGAGGAGGGAGTCGACGCGAAGGGGGTCCCCCCATGCCTTCGGCTATGGGGGAGTCGGTGACTGACGACAACGCGGGAAGCGTGCGTGCCAGGGCGTGGCCGCCCGGTCGGAGGTCACCCGACAGGCTCTGAGCCGTCCCGTCCGGGGCCGGCGGGCGGAACGGCCGGCTCGGCTCAGTTCAGGGAGACCAGCGGTACCGACGGGTCCGCCAGCGCGTCCGGGTCGATCTGTCGGCCGGACCGGATCAGCTCCTGCACGGTTTCGGTGACGTCCCACACGTTGACGTTCATCCCGGCCAGTACCCGGCGGTCCTTCAGCCAGAAGGCGATGAATTCGCGCTTCCCCGCGTCGCCGCGGATGACCACCTGGTCGTAGCTGCCCGGCGGCGCCCAGCCCGAGTATTCGAGGCCGAGGTCGTACTGGTCGGAGAAGAAGTACGGCACCCGGTCGTAGCTGACGTCCTTGCCGAGCATGGCGCGGGCCGCGGCCGGGCCGCTGTTCAGCGCGTTCGCCCAGTGCTCCACACGCAGCCGGGCGCCGAGCAGCGGATGGGCCACGTTGGCGACGTCACCGGCCGCGAAGATGTGCGGGTCGCTGGTGCGCAGGGAGGCGTCGACGGCGATGCCGCCGCCGTCCTTGCGCGCGGCCATGTCGAGCCCCGCGGCTTCGGCGAGGGCGGTGCGGGGGGCTGCGCCGATCGCGGCGAGCACGTCGTGAGCGGGGTGCTCCTCGCCGTCGTCGGTGCGGACCGCGAGGACCAGGCCGTCCTGGCCGATGATCTCGGTGAGGCGGACGCCGAAGTGGAAGCGGACACCGTGGTCGCGGTGCAGATCGGTGAAGATCTGGCCCAGTTCGGGCCCGACGACGTGATGCAGTGGCGTCGGCTCCGGTTCGACGATGGTGACCTCGGCGCCGTAACCGCGCGCCGCCGCCGCGACCTCCAGGCCGATCCAGCCGGCCCCGGCGATCACCAGATGGCCGTTGTCGCGGCCGAGGGCGGCCAGTACATTGCGCAACCGGTCCGAGTGGGCGAGCCGGCGCAAATGGTGGACTCCGGCCAGGTCCGTACCCGGAATGGGGAGGCGGCGCGGCTCGGCCCCGGTGGCGAGCAGCAGCTTGTCGTAGTGGACGACGGTGCCGTCGCCGAGCTGTACGGAGCGGGCCTCCCGGTCGAGGCTGGTGACGGGCTGGCCCAGGTGGAGCTCGATGTCGGCACTCGCGTACCAGGCTGTCTCGTGGACGAAGACGCTGTCCCGTTCCTCCTTGCCGGTCAGATAGCCCTTGGAGAGCGGAGGTCGTTCGTACGGATGTTCGCGTTCATCGCCGAGAAGGATCACCCGGCCGCTGAAACCTTCCGCCCGGAGTGTCTCGGCTGCCTTCGCTCCTGCCAGTCCTCCGCCGACGATGACGAACGTCCGATGTGCGTCGACCACTTGATGCCTCCTCGGTGCTTGCTGCGCGGGGCCCAACTGCGAGCGTCCCGCACGCAGCGTGATGGCGAAAGAGGGTGTACACCGATCAGGTCACACCCAGTGGTCACAGGCCCGTCTGCGCGGCTCGGTCGATACCGCGCCGTGCGGCTCGCGGACACGACCGGCCGGGGACGGGACTCCGGTCAGCGGCGGCGGCCGGTGAGCGATGCGTGCAGGGAGCGTGCGGAGGCGTCCGTCAGGGCGGCGATCTGGTCGACCAGGACCCGCTTGCGGGCCCTGTCGTCGTGGGCGGCGCAGAACAGCGCCCGGAACTGCGGCTCCAGCCCCTCCGGGGCACGTGCGGTCAGCGCGGCAGCCAGTTCCGCGATGACGATCCGCTGGTCGGCGCGGATGGCCTCCTGCTCGGCGCGCTGCATGACGTACCGGTCGGCGACCGCCTTGAGCACGGCGCATTCGTTGCGTGCCTCGCGGGGGACGACGAGCTCGGCGCCGTACCGGCCGAGGCGGCCCGTCCCGTACGCCAGCCGGGTGCTGCTCTCGGCGGCGAGACAGAACCGGCCGATCAACTGACTGGTCGCGTCCTTCAGCCGGGCCTGGGCGACGGCGGATCCGTCGTAGCCGTGCGGCCACCAGTCCTGGCCGATGAGCCGGTCCAGAGCCTCGGCCAGCTCCTCGGGGTCGGTGTCCGCCGGGACGTAGCGGCCGATGGCGACCGCCCAGATCTCGTTCCGCTCGGCCTCGGCGTAGAGACAGTTGGGGTCGATGTGCCCGGCGTGCAGCCCGTCCTCGAAGTCGTGCACCGAGTACGCGACGTCGTCGGACCAGTCCATGACCTGGGCCTCGAAGCACTTGCGGTCCTTCGGGGCGCCCTGGCGGGCCCACTCGAAGACCGGCAGGTCGTCCTCGTACACCCCGAATTTCGGTGAGCCGGGGTCGAAGGGGTGCCGGCCACGCGGCCACGGGTACTTGGTGGCCGCGTCCAGAGCGGCACGGGTCAGGTTGAGTCCGACGCTGACCAGCTCGCCGGTCCGGGTGTCGGGCACGAACCGCTTCGGTTCGAGCCTGGTCAGCAGGCGCAGCGACTGGGCGTTGCCCTCGAAGCCTCCGCAGTCCGACGCGAAGTCGTTCAGCGCCTGCTCCCCGTTGTGTCCGAACGGCGGGTGGCCCAGGTCATGGGCGAGGCAGGCCGTCTCGACCAGATCGGGGTCACAGCCGAGCGCCGCCCCGAGTTCGCGGCCGACCTGGGCGCATTCCAGGGAGTGGGTGAGCCGGGTCCGCGGGCTGGCGTCCCAGGCGTGGCCGCGGGTGCCGGGCGTGACGACCTGGGTCTTCCCGGCAAGCCGGCGCAGCGCGGCGGAGTGCAGGACTCGGGCGCGGTCACGCTGGAATGCGGTACGACCGGGCCGTTTGTCCGGCTCGGTGTCCCAGCGCTCGGCGTCGGCCGCACCGTAGGGGGCCGTGCCGTGGTCCTGCGTTCCCTGTGTGCCCTGCGTACCGTCCATGCCGTCCATGGTTCCGACAGTAAACGGCCGGGCCGACAGGAGGGCTCAGGCGGATGCGCGGCGGGCGGCTCGGGGAAGGCGCTGTCAGGTCGTCGCGACCCCGGCCGCGAACCGCCGGACAGGCCCTGAATCGGGGGCCTGCGCGGCCCTTCGGGTTCCGTTCGGGGAGACGAGGCCGAGCTGGGTGCCGAGCTGTGCGGCAATGCGGGTCAACAGTTGCGCCGTGCTGTCGAGGGGCAGGGACTCATCGGGATGTGCCGGTGCCGACTCCGTCATGGACCGATGGTGCAGGACCGAGGTTGCCGCACCGTTGCGTGAGGGTGACGGGTGCTTTCCGCGGCCGTATCGAGCGTTCGGGGCCGTGCCGAGAGCGGGGTATCGGTGCCGGGCGGGGCATCGGTGCCGGGCGGGGCATCGGTGCCGGGCGGGGCATCGGTATCAGGCCGCGCCGCCGAAGAGCCCCTCGATGACGTGCGCGACCCCGTCCTCCTCGTTGGAGAGCGTGTGCGTCCGTATGGCGGCCAGCACGCTCGGGTGGGCGTTGCCCATCGCGTAGCCGGTGCCGGCCCAGCCGAGGACGGTCAGGTCGTTGGGCATGTCGCCGAAGGCGATGACCTCCGTGGCGTCGATACCCCGCCCGGCGCACAGAATCGAGAGGGTGCCGGCCTTGGTGACGCCGGACGCGCTGATCTCCAGCAGCCCGCGCCCGCCGGAGTGGGTGAGCTGTACCTCGTCGCCCGCCCCTTCCTCGGCCGCGGCCAGCAGGGCGTCCGCGTCGAGCCGGTCCGACCAGGCGAGCAGCTTGGTGACGGGGACGTCGGTCAGCCACAGATCCGCCAGCGACGGTACGGGCAGCTCGGCGTCGATGTCCTCGGAGAGCCGCAGCCGGTAGGCGGGTTCGTACAGGACGTGGTTGCCGGTCTCCAGGGCGAAGCCGACCCCGGGCACGGTGGCGGCGAGCGCGGTGGCCACGCGCCGGGCGGTGGCGAGGGGCAGGGCACGGGAGGAGACGACGGTGCGCGTCCCGATGTCGTACACCAGCGCCCCGTTGCTGCACACGGCTGTGCCCTCGAGGCCGGCGGCCTCGGCGAGGCGGTCGACGAATCTGGGCGGCCGGGCGGTGACGAGGACGACCTCCGCACCGGCGCTCTCGGCCGTACGCAGGGCGCGCAGGGTGCGGAGCGAGAGGGTGCCGTCGTTGCGCAGGAGCGTGCCGTCGAGATCTGAGGCGATCAGCCGTGGAAGCAACATTGCCCGATGCTACTGGGCGTCCTTGGGGCGATCGCCGGTCTCAGTCCGCGTCGCACCGGAGCAGCACGCCCGGCCCGTCCGGGGTGAGTACCGGCACCCATGCCTCGTCCATCTCGTCCAACAGGCTCTCGTCCCAGCGCAGTTCGTGGGGCTGGTGGTCCACGCCGTCACAGAGCCGGTATCAATGCGCTTTCCGGGCCGCCCGTTCGGCTGCCGCGTGCCACCACGCCGGGGCAGGCGGGAATCCTGGCCGCGAGGTCGGCTGGTCGGGATGGAGGCCGAGCGGAATCAGCACCGAAGCCCGGACTCGGACGGTGATCCAGCCGTGCCAGTGGCCGTCCGGGCCCGGGCCGCAGGCCAGGTCGACGTGCAGGTCGTCGACGGCGAACGGCATCCAGTCGATGCCCCGGTCCCGCAGTCAAGCGCGGACGGCTGCCGCGGGATGCGGTCGGCCCTTCAGATTCTCGTACGCGGCGACGGTCACCCAGTCGTCTGTCCCGGTTCCAGGTCGGTTCATGGCGGACATCATGCCCGAAGTGTCTGCGGCCAGATCGGAAACGGTTACGAAATCAATGAAATCGGGAGATGGAGAACCCTTTCTCCCCGCCGCTCGTCGGATCATGTGGGACAGCACGGCACAGCACAGGGCACGAACAGGGGGACACCCATGCGGGAGAAGCAGCCGGGACGGCTGGGGCGGCTCGGGCGGTTGCGGCCGCGATGGCCGCGGACACGGCGCGGGCAGCGGCGGCTCGCGCAGGGGGTGATGGTCGCCTGTGTGGCGGCGCTGGCGCCCGCGACCTGGATGTACTCCGTGGGCGACGCCCGCGTCAGAACGACCGCGGACGCGCCCGCGCAGCAGGTCGCCGTGGTGTTCGGGGCCGGTCTCTGGGAGGGCAGGCCGTCGCCGTATCTCGCGAACCGGCTGAACGCCGCCGCTGAGCTGTACCGGGACGGGAAGGTCAAGGTCGTACTCGTGACCGGTGACAACAGCCGGAAGGAGTACGACGAGCCGGACGCCATGCGCACGTATCTCAGGGCGCACGGGGTGCCGGACGAGCGGATCGTGAGCGACTTCGCCGGGTTCGACACCTGGGACTCGTGCGTTCGGGCCAAGAAGATCTTCGGCGTCGACCGCGCGGTGCTGGTGAGCCAGGGGTTCCACATCCGGCGGGCGATCGCGCTGTGCCGGACCGCGGGGATCGATGCGTACGGGGTCGGCGTCGACGCCGTACACGATGCGACCTGGTACTACGGCGGGACGCGGGAGATGTTCGCGGCCGGGAAGGCGGCACTGGATGCCGTGTTCAGGCCCGACCCGCACTTCCTGGGGCCGAAGGAGCCCGGGGTCGGAGAGGCCCTGGCGGCGGACGGGCGCTGAGGGCGGACGGCCCCGGGCAGGTGCCGGCTCTACAGCGAGATGACCGGGGCGGTCTCGGCAAAGACCCAGTCGAGGTAGCGGGCGCTGCCCCGTACCACCGGGATCGCGACGATCTCCGGTGTTTCGTAGTCGTGCGCCGCCAGGAGATGGGCCTCCAGTTCGTCGTACCGCTCGGCCGTGGTCTTGAACAGCAGCTGCCACTCCTCGGTGGTCTCGATGGCGTTCTGCCAGCGGTAGACCGAGGTGACGGGCGCGGAGATCTGTACGCAGGCGGCAAGCCGTGCCTCCACCGCGCCCTGCGCCAGGGAATGGGCCTTCTCCTCGCTGTCCGTCGTGGTCAGTACGGTCAGCAATGCCGGCGTCGTCACCTTCGGGCTCCTCTGCGTTGAAGTGAGTTGTGGTGAGCGGGAGTGAGTCCTGGCGGTGGGTTCGCGGGGTGGGAACAGAGGTTCCGGAGCCGAATGGGTGACCTTGGCGACTGCTGCTTGTTGGACTGGTTGGCAGGTGCCCGGCCTGGCGGGAGGGGGTGATGTGGTGGGTGGTTTGCGGGAGTTGGCCGGGTCCTTCGTAGTGCCCGGGCCTTGCGGGGTGGCGATCCGGGACCGTCTGAAGCACCTCACGCCCCAGGACGAGAGTGTTCTGCGCGCGGTCGGTGAGCATCAGGGGCGTCTGGCTTCGCGTGATCTCAGGGCCCGCTGTGCGGATGGCCTGGAGCACAGCAAGGATACCTGGGCGTCGCGCAAGCGGGACCTGACGCCGCTGTCGTCGTCGCGGATCGCGGGTGCGATCACCAAGGCCACGCACGATCAGTGGGCGCTGGCCCGCCGTTGCCAGGCCGCGCACATGAAGACGCTGGAAGCCGGGATCGGGACGCTGCGGCACCGCCTGTCCCTCCCGATCGGTGAGCCGGGAACGAAGCGGGCCGCGGGCGGCTACCGCTCCAACTGGTTAGGAACGGTCGGTTACGGAGTGTCCTTGCTCCCATCGTCGATTGTCGGGGGCGTTGCGGCGCGGCGCAGCGGCTGGTGGTCAGACGCCGTAGGGATGAACGGCCTTGGCGTCGCGCAGCGCGCGCCCCCACCAGACCAGCTGGTCGAGCAGCGTCTTGGCCGCCGCGTCGCAGCCCGTCGGGTCCTTGTGCCTGCCCTCGTCGTCGAACAGAGCGCCCGCGTTGTGGAACGACACCGTTTCCCGGATACCGACGCTGTGCAGCTCGGCGAAGACCTGCCTCAGATGCTCGACGGCGCGCAGACCTCCGGAGACTCCGCCGTACGAGACGAAGGCGACGGGTTTGGCCTGCCACTCGGCGTGGTGCCAGTCGATGAGGTTCTTCAGCGGGGCCGGGTACGAGTGGTTGTACTCGGGGGTGATGACGACGAAGGCATCGGCCTGCGCCAACCTGGGCGAAACGGCCGCCAATTGGGCCTGCGCATCGGCGTCGGGCCGGTAGGAGAGGGCGATCGGGAGGTCGAGTTCCGCGATGTCGATCAGGTCGGTCCCGATGTCGGGGTGACCGGCGGCGCGCGAGAGAAACCAGTCGGAGACGACGGGGGCGAACCGTCCCTCGCGATTGCTGGCGAGGATGACCGCAACCTTCAGAGGTGCGGTGGAAGCGGTCGTGGATGTGGTGGATGAGGATGTTGCGGTGAGGTCCATACGGAGAGGCTCATATGTCAACCATGGTTGAGGTCAAGTCCTGTCCGTCAGGGGCCGCCGTCGCGCGCCGCGGCATACGGTGGATCGCATGACGACTCCTCCTCCCGCACCCTTCCCGTACGCCGAGTTCGACGGGCACCCGGCCACCGAGGCGGATCTGCGGATTCCCGCCTTCCTCAACTACGGCCATTTCACGGCCATGCAGGTCAGGGACGGAAAGGTGCGCGGCCTCGCCCTGCATCTGGCCCGGCTGGACTCCGCCAACCAGGAGCTGTTCGGGCGCGGTCTCGACGGAGAGCGGGTCCGCGAACTGATCCGGCACGCGCTGGACAGTGCCGGGGTACGGGACGCCTCGACCCGGGTATACGGATTTTCGTCGCCGGGCGGCACGGGGACGACCGTGATGGTCACGGTGCGCGAGCCGGCGCAGAAGTCCGCCGAACCGCACGACCTGATGTCCGTTCCGTACGCCCGGACCGTGCCGCACATCAAACGTCCCGGCGAGTTCGGCCAGACATACTACGCAAGGCTCGCGGCACGCGCCGGTTTCGACGAGGCTCTGCTGACCATGCCGGACGGTGCGGTGACCGAGGGTTCGATCACCAACATCGGTTTCTGGGACGGCACTTCGGTCATCTGGCCAAAAGCCCCTTCCCTGCTCGGCATCACCATGGCGCTGCTGGAGCAGGAGCTGCCCGGCGCGGGGCTGGATTCCGTACGGCGCCCGGTGGCGCTGGACGGGCTGGCCGCGTTCCGGTCGGCGTTCATCACCAACTCGCAGGGCATCGCGCCGGTCCGGCGCATCGACGACATCGAGTTCACGGTGGACGAGGAGCTGATGAAACGGATCGGGCAGGCGTACGACGGTGCGCCGTGGGACACGATCTGACGCCTCCTGGCCTCACACCTGCTTGCACGGCGAACTCCACGCCCTGCTGAGGACGGCGGCCCGAAGGCCCACCGGAGGAAGGGAGCATGGGGGCATGCAGATCCATATCGAAGGCTCGTGTCTCCCCGGCCTCACCTGTGGGCCGGACAGTGACTTCCCCGATGCCCACAACATCCACGTGGGCGTGCAGCGCAAGGACAGGCCCGGCGAGCTGCTCGACCTGCACCCGGGCGACGCCCCGTCGGCCTCGTGGACCTTGGACTGCACCGCCGACCCGGCCGAGGACGGTGTCGAGATCAAGGGGCCCTACGTGCAGAACCGGCTGGGCGGGCGCTTCGTCTACCTGTCCTGGGGCACGGTCGACGAGAACGGCGTCTTCACCATGTTCCGGCGGGCCAAGCTGATGCTGGGCGACATCGATCCGGCCGTGCTCGAAGCCGCCGTGCGCTCCGGGCATCTCACCGCGCGACTGTCCCTCTCCGACACCAGGGGGCAGCCGCTCTGCGCCCGGGTGCGGCCGCCGACCGTCGAATGGTCCGCCGCCGCTCCGGCCTGAGAGCGCCGCACCGCAGGGTGCCACGGCACGGAACCGCCCTGACCGGGCCCAGGGGGGATGGGCCCGGTCGGGGCGGCGGCCTGGGGCGGCCTGGTTCACCGTCCCGTGGGGGGTGTCAGACGTGTGCCCGACACCCCCGAGGTCATGCATGTGATGTGCGCCACTCTCCTCCTGGGCGGCATCACCCAATCGGCACCGGGCGGTACGGGACCGGCCACCCTCGCTTCGATCACCGCCGTGACCTGCACACATGCAGATTGGCAAGGATGCCGCGCCGAGCCATTCGGGTGAAAGCTGACTTCATGTCAGCAGGCATGGGTGGCGGACCGCCCGTTAGCTCGAGGTCAGGACACACCCACTCGCGCAGTTGCCGGAGGAACACCCCATGCGTCCTGCTCGCCCAGTGACCCGGACCGCCGCTTCCGCGGTCACCATAGCCACGCTCGGCCTCTTCACCGCCGGGCCGTCCGCGTACGCAGGTGATGCCGGCGCGCTGCGGGCCGGCCCGGCTGCCGCACCGCGGACCAATGGCGCCCCGGAGGCGCAGACCGACGATGGCGGGTCGGACAACCCCTCCAGGTCCGGAAACAACGCCCCCTTCGGCCTCAACAACCCTTCCGGCCTCAATGTCCCCTCGTTGCTCGACTCCGTCGGCGGGCTCGACGCCCTCTCAGGGCTCCGCATCCCTTCCGGGGACGAGGGCTCGGCAAGGCACGACAGCTCGTCGTCCGGGCGCGACTACCAGTCGGGGCGCGACAACTCGTCCGGACGCGAGAACTCCTCGTCCGGACGCGACAACCAGTCCGGAGGCAACAACTCGTCCGGACGCGAGAACTCCTCGTCCGGACGCGACAACCAGTCCGGAGGCAACAACTCGTCCGGACGCGACAACCAGTCCGGGCGCGACAACTCGTCCGGACGCGACAACTCCTCGTCCGGGCGCGACAACTCGTCCGGACCCAATGCCCCCAGCGGGCGTGTCAGAACAGGCGTCGGCGGCAGCGTCCGGCCCGACACCACCCAGATCGCGGCGGGCGCCGGCGTACTCGCCGCGGCCGCCGTCGGCGGAGCCTGGCTCCTGCGTCGCCGGGCGAGCGGCACGCAAGGAGCCGGCTGACGGAGACGGATTCACGTCTCCGTACCGCCCGGTCCCGTCCCGGTGGCCGCGCGCCACCGGGACGGGACCGTCCCCCGTACCGTCCCCATTTCGTCATTCGGAGGACGACCGTGTCCCAGAAGGCCAAGAGCTGGCTGCTGGTCGTCGCGGCGCTGGCCGGTATCTGGCTGATCCGTCACGGCGCCGGTGCCGAGCTGATCCCGCCCCAGCCGACCGCCGCCCAGGCGTTCGCGGGCGGCCCGCAGCTGCAGCCGGGGTCTCCGGTCGCCGAACCGCTGAAACCCTCGGCGCCCGTGCGCATCCGGATCCCGAGCATCCGGGTGGACGCGCCGATGATGCGACTGGGGCTCCGGGCCGACGGCAGTCTCGATGTGCCGCCGGCCGGGAACCGTAACGTCGTCGGCTGGTACCGGGACGGCACTCCACCCGGCTCCAAGGGCAGCGCGATCGTCGCCGGTCATGTCGACAACGCACAGGGGCCGTCGGTCTTCTACAACCTGGGCGCCCTGCAGAAGGGCAGCACGGTCGAGGTGGTCCGCCAGGACGGGCGTACCGCCGTCTTCTCACTCGACGCGATCGAGGTCTACGAGAGCAAGAACTTCCCCGACAAGCGGGTGTACGGCGCCTCGCCCTACGCCTCGCTGCGGCTGATCACCTGCGGCGGCGGATTCTCGAAAACGACGGGATACCAGGGCAATGTGGTGGCGTACGCACACCTCACCGAGGTGCGGTGAACCCGCCCGGACACCCGTCGTTCATGCCATCCACTGATCGAACGCCAACTTGGCGACCAGCGAGAGCACCACGACCAGCAGTACCCCGCGGACGAACTCGCTGCCCTTCCTCAGTGCCATCCGCGCCCCGATCAGCCCACCCGCCAGGTTGAACACGGCCATCAGCCCGGCCAGTTGCCACATCACGCTGCCCTGGTAGGCGAACATCGCCAGCGCCCCGCCGTTGGTGCAGACGTTGACGATCTTGGCGGTGGCGGACGCCGTCACCAGATCGAGGTGGAGCACCGCGGTCAGCGCCAGCACCAGGAACGTTCCGGTGCCGGGGCCGAACAGCCCGTCGTAGAGGCCGATGCCGCCGCCGACCAGCACGATCGCGGTGACGGTGCGGGCCCGGGTGACCTCGTGCCGCGTACCGTCGTCCGTCGCCCTGCCGAACGAGGGCCGCAGCATCACGAACGCCGCGACTGCCAGCAGCACAACCATGATGACCGGGCGCAGCACCTCGCTGCTGATCCCGGCGGCGAAGAACGCACCGGTCATCGATCCGGCCAGTGCCGCGAGCCCGATCCGCAGGGCCGTCCCGACCTTCACCGGTGCCTTGCGTACGTACGTCACGGCGGCGCCCGACGTACCGACGATCGCGACCGCCTTGTTCGTGCCGAGGACGTGCGCGGCCGGGACGTGCGGCAGTCCGAGCAGCAGGGCGGGCAGCAGCAGCAGTCCGCCACCGCCGACCACTGCGTCGATCCAGCCGGCCGCGGCTGCCGCGAGGCAGAGGACGACCAGAGTGGTGAGTGCTATGTCGGGCATGATCGCGACGATAAGGAGGCGATACGTGCCCCGTCCAACTTCCTCGGCCGGATCGCGGGAAAGTTGAGCCAACTCTGAGGTTCCGGGCTTCCGGGCCCGCCCTGGCCCTCGCGAGCCCGGCGGAATCCGGACGGGCCCGGCCCGTCCGGCCGGCTCGCCGCGGTCGTACGCTTTGGTCCATGAGCCAGGGCTGGAACGCGAGCGACATCCCCGATCAGAACGGCCGTACGGCCGTGGTCACCGGAGCCAACAGCGGCATCGGACTGATCACGGCGCGGGAGCTGGCCCGCCGCGGCGCGCGGGTGCTGCTCGCCTGCCGTGACGAGACGCGCGGCAAGGAGGCCGAGTCCCGCATCCGGACGGCCGTGACCGGCGCGGACGTGGAGTTCGTACCGCTCGATCTGGCCGATCTGGATTCCGTACGCAAGTTCGCCACGGCCCACACGCCCGACCGGATCGATCTGCTGATCAACAACGCGGGCGTGATGGCCCTTCCGTACGGGAAGACGGCCGACGGCTTCGAGAGGCAGTTCGGCGTCAACCACCTCGGGCACTTCGCGCTCACCGGACTGCTGCTTCCGAAGCTCCTCGACACCCCCGGAGCGCGCGTGGTGAGCGTCTCCAGCGGCATGCACGCCCTTTCCAACATCGATATCGGGGATCTCAACAGCGAGCGGAACTACCGCCGTTGGATCGCCTACGGCCGCTCGAAGACCGCCAATCTGCTCTTCATCCACGAGCTGGCGCGGCGGCTGTCGGCAGCCGGTTGTGAGGTGGTGGCCGCCGCAGCGCACCCTGGTTACGCGGCGACCAATCTGCAGACGGCGGGCGTCCGGATGGAGAACCGCAGGGCGGCGGAACGGGTGGTCGAGCTCGGTAACCGGATCATCGCCCAGCCCGCGTCGTCCGGTGCGCTGCCCACCCTGTACGCGGCCACCGCGCCCGGCGTGCGCCCCGACTCGTTCACCGGGCCGAGGCTGCTGGGCTGGCGCGGTGCGCCTGCCCCGGCGTGGCGGGCGGGCTGGACGCTGAACGATGTGGCGAGCGAACGGCTCTGGGTGGCATCCGAGCAGCTCACGGGGGTGGCGTATCCGGGGCTGACGTCCTGAGGACCGCTCCCCCGCCCTCTCATCGACGGGCTCAGCCCTGCCGGCCCTCGACGGCGGAGGGATCCATCCACATGACCTCCCAGATGTGGTGGTCCGGGTCCTGGAAGGAACGGCCGTACATGAAGCCGTAGTCGATCGGCTCGTTGGCGGGTGATCCCCCGGAGGCGAGGGCGGTGTCGACCAGCTCGTCCACCTTCTCGCGGCTCTCGGCGCTCAGGGCGAGGATCACCTCGGTGGACTTCGAGGCGTCGGCGATCTCCTTCTTGGTGAACTCCTTGAAGCGGGGCTCCGTGAGGAGCATGGCGAAGATGGTGTCGCTGATGACGAGGCATGCGGTGTTCTCGTCGCTGAACTGCGGGTTGAACGAGAAGCCGAGCTTGCCGAAGAAGCTCTTGGTCGTCTCGAGGTCCTTGACCGGCAGGTTCACGAAGATCATCTGAGGCATGGCCGTTTCGCTCTCTCTGTTGTTCGAACGCTTTACGACAGGTAGACGGCTGGGCTGTGCAGAACTCATCGGTCCCGCGAAGAAAACTTTGGCCCTCCGGCGTCAGGACATGGCGAGCGGCGCGCCGCCCCGGAGCAGCGATCCGCCCAGCGGGGTCAGCGTGTGCAGGACCGAGCTGCCGTGCCGCAGGGTGTGGATCAGGCCGGCCTCGCGCAGCACACAGGCGTGCTGGCTCGCCGAGGCGAGGGAGACTCCTGCCCGGCGGGCGAGTTCGCTGGTCGTGCAGCCGTTGCCGATGGCTCTCAGGATCGTCGAGCGGGTATTGCCGAGGAGCCGGCCGAGCCAGGGCCCCGGTTCGGCGAAGACCGGGGCGCGGGAGTGGGTGACCGGGTAGACGAGGACCGGCGGGAGCTGCGGGTCTCGGTGGACGACCGGGGTGACGCGGCAGAAGTAGGACGGCTGGAGCAATAACCCCCGCCCGTCCAGATGGAGTTCGCGGTCGACGGGGTAGTCCGCCTCCAGCACGGGGGCCCGCCAGCGGATCATGGGCGGGAGCGAGGCGAGCAGCTCTTGTGCCCCGCCGTCCAGGAGGGCGCGGCCGCGGACGGCGCGGTCGGCCTCGACGCTGGCCTGGATGTGCGGCCAGTACGGTTCGATCGCGGCGCGGTGGTAACCGCGCAGGGCGCCGATGAGCCGGTCGAGCAACTCGGCGTGCCCGTCCGGGGTGCGGCCCGCCTCGCGGCGTTCGGCGGCCAGCAGGGCGAGTTCGGCGCGGATCCGCCGGGGCGGGGTGTCGCGCAGCGCTTCAATTCCGGCGTCGATGCCGTACGGCTCACTGCTTTCCTGAGAAGGCGTCAGGAAGTCCGGGAAATAGCCGCGCGGTGGAATCACGGCGGCCAGCAGGCGTACTTCACCATTCAACCGGGGCCGGGTTTCCGTACGCCATTTCCCGAACACCGTGGAACCGCGCCGGTCCCTCAGCCGATGGAAACTCAGAATGGTTTCCCACAGCGCATCCGGCCGAGTGGCCATCCGCACCTTGGAAAGGTCCACTCCGGACATATGGATACGCAGCACCGAGCCCCCAGCTGTTGCACCTGCAATTACCCCCACCCAAGGGTATGCGATCCGTAACAGCACGTCACCACGGGGTTTCGGCCAGAGGTGAAACGTCTCGCCTCCCCATGCCGCCTCCCGAAAAGCTGTACGACGTCGGGTACGAATCCGGAGCCACCGGAAGAGCGAGTGAAGGCCGTGGGGGGTTTTGCTCGTTCGGCGGCGGTCGGCGACGGTGCGGCTCCGTACCCGACGGGGGTAAGCCGGGTGCGGCCCACGGATGGGGATCCGTGGGCCGCACCCCGGTCCGTTCCCGGCCCATGTCTTTGCGTATTGAACGAACTTTGCGTATTGAACGAAGAAAAGGCACAACGTCGAACAACCATTTTCCCCAGAACAAAACGAAACGGCGGCATCCCCGCACAGGGTGCCGCCGCCTCCGGGAGTTCCGGAGTTGCCGTCGAGTCGGTGAGGGTACGGGTGAGCCGACGGCAGCTCCGGGGTCAGGGGGTTGTGGTGTCGGATCAGCGGCTGTCGCTGCCCTTCGAGTCCGCCGCCGCACGGCCCGCCTCCAGGCGGGCGACGGGGATACGGAACGGGGAGCAGGACACGTAGTCCAGGCCCACCTCGTGGAAGAAGTGCACCGACTCCGGGTCGCCGCCGTGCTCGCCGCAGACGCCGAGCTTCAGGTCCGGGCGGGTGGCCCGGCCGGCCGCGACGGCGCTGCGGACCAGCGAGCCGACACCGTCCTTGTCGATCGTCTCGAACGGCGACACCCCGAAGATGCCCTTCTCCAGGTACGCGGTGAAGAACGAGGCCTCCACGTCGTCACGGGAGAAGCCCCACACCGTCTGGGTCAGGTCGTTCGTGCCGAAGGAGAAGAACTGTGCGGCCTCGGCGATCTGACCGGCGGTCAGCGCGGCGCGGGGCAGCTCGATCATCGTGCCGATGGTGAGCTTCAGCTCGGTGCCGGTGGCCGCCTCGACCTCGGCGATGACCCGGTCGGCCTCCTCGCGGACGATCTCCAGCTCCTGGACCGTACCGACGAGCGGAATCATGATCTCGGCGCGCGGGTCGCCCTTGGCGTTCTTGCGCATCGCCGCGGCCTCGGCGATCGCCCGTACCTGCATGGCGAACAGGCCGGGGATGACGAGACCGAGACGGACCCCGCGCAGACCGAGCATCGGGTTCTGCTCGTGCAGCTTGTGCACGGCCTGGAGCAGACGCAGGTCGTTCTCGTTGGCGTCCTTGCGGGACTCGGCGAGCGCGACCCGTACCGAGAGCTCGGTGATGTCGGGCAGGAACTCGTGCAGCGGCGGGTCGAGCAGCCGTACGGTGACGGGCAGTCCGTCCATCGCCTCGAACAGCTCGATGAAGTCGGCCTTCTGGAGCGGAAGCAGCTCGTCCAGCGCGGTCTCGCGCTCGGCGTCGGTGTCCGCGAGGATCAGCTTCTCGACCATCTCGCGGCGCTCGCCGAGGAACATGTGCTCGGTACGGCACAGGCCGATGCCCTGGGCACCGAAGCGGCGGGCGCGCAGCGCGTCCTCGGCGTTGTCGGCGTTGGCCCGCACCCGCAGCCGGCGCACCCGGTCCGCGTACGCCATGATCCGGTGCACGGCGGCGACCAGCTCGTCGGCGTCGTCGGCGCCCGCGTGCATCCGGCCCTCGAAGTACTCGACGACCGGGGACGGCACGACGGGGACCTCGCCGAGGTACACCTTGCCGGTGGAGCCGTCCACCGAGACGGTGTCGCCCTCCTCGACGACGGTCCCGCCGACGGTCAGCCGACGCCGTTTGGTGTCGACCTCGATCTCCTCGGCGCCGCAGACACACGTCTTGCCCATGCCGCGGGCGACGACGGCGGCGTGCGAGGTCTTGCCGCCGCGGGAGGTCAGGATGCCCTCGGCGGCGATCATGCCGTCGAGGTCGTCGGGGTTGGTCTCCCGGCGGATCAGGATGACCTTCTCGCCGGAGCGGGACCACTTGACGGCGGTGTACGAGTCGAAGACCGCCTTGCCGACCGCGGCACCCGGCGACGCGGCGATGCCACGGCCGAGCAGCCGCGTCCGGGCGTCCTCGTCGAAGCGGGGGAACATCAGCTGCGCCAGCTGCGCCCCGGTGACCCGCTGAAGCGCCTCGGCCTCGTCGATGAGCCCCTGGTCGACCAGCTGCGTGGCGATCCGGAAGGCGGCACCGGCGGTGCGCTTGCCGACCCGGGTCTGGAGCATCCACAGCTGGCCGCGCTCGATGGTGAACTCGATGTCGCACAGGTCCTTGTAGTGCGTTTCGAGGGTTTCCATGATCTGCATCAGCTGGTCGTACGACTTCTTGTCGATCGACTCCAGCTCGGCGAGCGGCACGGTGTTGCGGATGCCGGCGACGACATCCTCACCCTGCGCGTTCTGCAGGTAGTCGCCGTAGACGCCCTGGTGGCCGCTGGCCGGGTCACGGGTGAACGCGACACCCGTACCGGAGTCGGGACCGAGGTTGCCGAAGACCATCGAGCAGATGTTGACGGCCGTACCGAGGTCGCCGGGGATGCGCTCCTGGCGGCGGTAGAGCTTGGCCCGGTCGGTGTTCCACGAGTCGAAGACGGCCTTTATGGCCAGATCCATCTGCTCGCGCGGGTCCTGCGGGAAGTCACGTCCGGCGTCCCGCGAGACGATCTTCTTGAACCTCTTGACCAGCTTCTTCAGGTCGGCCGCGTCGAGATCCACATCGACCGTGACGCCCTTGGCCTCCTTCGCCGCCTCCAGCGCCTCCTCGAAGAGGTCGCCGTCGACACCGAGGACGGTCTTGCCGAACATCTGGATGAGGCGGCGGTAGGAGTCCCACGCGAACCGCTCGTCGCCGGCCTGGACGGTGAGACCGGCCACGGACTCGTCGGAGAGGCCGATGTTGAGGACCGTGTCCATCATGCCGGGCATCGAGAACTTCGCGCCGGAGCGGACCGAGACCAGGAGCGGGTCGTCCGCCTGACCGAGCTTCTTGCCCATCCGCGCCTCAAGGGCGTCGAGATGCGCGCTGACCTCGTCGCGCAGCTTCGTCGGCTCCTCGCCACTGTCGAGGTAGACCTTGCACGCCTCGGTGGTGATGGTGAAGCCCGGAGGGACGGGGAGCCCGAGATTGGTCATCTCGGCGAGGTTGGCACCCTTCCCGCCGAGCAGGTCCTTCAGATCCTTGTTGCCCTCGGTGAAGTCATAGACGAACTTCTCGCCCTGGGGCTCCCGGGATTCCGGGGTGGATACGTGGGGATCTTTGTTTTCCGACACGGTCTCGACTCCTCGAGGACGCTGTGGCTGCCCTGACGGCGAGGAACATACCCAGATCGAAGGTGTCTGGGTACGTCCACTTGCGCGTCATGAGGCCTCAACCACCCGTCCGCCAGCAGATCGAAAGTGACATGGCCTATCCCCCGATCGAAGGACGCCTTCACTTCTTGAATGAATAAGCACGCAGTGCGACTGGAATCCCATAAATCGACCACACGGCGCAATGGAAGCGTCGATCGATCAAAGTGAAGCCTATTGGCACCCAGTGCCACCATTTGAGAAATGCAGCTCCCAAATTGTCGCTCATTTGAGCGATACGGTTCTCAGAGTGGCGAGAATCACTCTACGATCGGCGCTCAGATGTCACCATCCGGACGAGTGGGAGACGGCTGATGGTCACCCTTTGATCATCAAGATGCAGCCGACGGTGAGCAGATTCTGCGCACGGCGCCCCGTGCGGGCGCATTAAGGCTCACCCTTGGCCGAAAATCACCGAATCCGGCCCGCTATAGCGCTCAGATGAGCGAGACGAATCAAGAGGCACGCGGTGCCTGTGATGCCGCGTGCCTCTTGAAGGGCCCCGGGGGGGCGGGGAAGCTCTGGAGAGCCCCCGTCGGACCCCGCCAGGCCCCGGGAGCGCAATCAGCCGCCCGAGGTGTCCAGCTCCGCGTCGGCGCTCACACCCGCGCAGTCGTACGGGTCTTTCAGCCAGCCGTCCGGCAGGACCACCCGGTTGTTGCCCGAGGTGCGCCCGCGCGGCCCGTCCGCGCCGTCCGGCCACGGCTGATCCAGGTCCAGCTCCTGCAGCTGACCGCCCAGCTCCTCCAGCGACGAGGTGACCGCCAGCTTCTTGCGCATCTCGGAGCCGACCGAGAAGCCCTTGAGGTACCAGGCGACATGCTTGCGGAAGTCGATCACGCCACGCGTCTCGTCACCGATCCACTCCCCCAGCAGCGTCGCGTGCCTCAGCATGACGGTGGCGACCTCCCGGAGCGCCGGCGCCCGCCTCGTCTCCGTACCCTCGAACGCGCTCACCAGGTCGCCGAAGAGCCAGGGGCGGCCCAGGCAGCCCCGGCCCACGACCACGCCGTCGCAGCCGGTCTCGCGCATCATCCGGCGGGCGTCGTCCGCGCACCAGATGTCGCCGTTGCCGAGGACGGGGATCTCCGGGACGTGCTCCTTGAGGCGGGCGATGGCTTCCCAGTCCGCGGTGCCGCCGTAGTGCTGGGCGGCCGTCCTGCCGTGCAGGGCGACGGCCGTGACGCCCTCCTCGACCGCGATCCGGCCCGCGTCGAGGTAGGTGATGTGGTCGTCGTCGATGCCCTTGCGCATCTTGATGGTGACCGGCAGATCGCCCGCGTTGGAGACCGCCTGGTTGAGGATCGCACGCAGCAGCGGCCGCTTGTACGGGAGCGCCGAGCCGCCGCCCTTGCGGGTCACCTTGGGGACCGGGCAGCCGAAGTTCAGGTCGATGTGGTCGGCGAGGTTCTCGTCGACGATCATGCGGACGGCCTTGCCGACCGTGACCGGGTCCACTCCGTACAGCTGGATCGAGCGCGGGGTCTCGCTCGCGTCGAAGTGGATGAGCTGCATGGTCTTCTCATTGCGCTCGACCAGCGCCCGCGTGGTGATCATCTCGCTGACGAACAGCCCCTTGCCGCCGGAGAACTCCCGGCACAGGGTGCGGAACGGGGCGTTGGTGATGCCGGCCATGGGGGCGAGCACCACCGGCGGCTGCACCGCGTGGGGGCCGATCCGGAGCAGCGGGAGCGAAGGGGCGAGCGTGGTCATTGCTCCATTGTCGCGTACGGCACGGAGCGGCACGTCGGCAGAGTTCGTTAGTTAACCGTACTATCCATGTATGCCCGAGCTGAGCCCCCGTCGACGGCAGCTGGTGCTGGCGATCTGCTGCATGAGTCTGCTGATCGTCAGTCTCGACAACACCGTCCTCAATGTCGCCCTGCCCTCCATGCAGAAGGAACTGCACGCCACCGTCGCGGGCATGCAGTGGACGATCGACGCCTACACCCTCGTCCTCGCCTCGCTGCTGATGCTCTCGGGCTCCACCGCCGACCGGATAGGGCGCCGGAAGATCTTCAAGATCGGGCTGGTCCTCTTCACCCTCGGTTCGGTGCTCTGCTCCCTGGCGCCGAACCTGGAGTCGCTGGTGGCCTTCCGGATGGTGCAGGCGGTGGGCGGCTCGATGCTCAACCCTGTCGCGATGTCGATCATCACCAACACCTTCACCGACCCGCGCGAGCGGGCCCGCGCCATCGGGGTGTGGGGCGGTGTCGTCGGCATCTCCATGGCGGCGGGCCCGGTGATCGGCGGCCTTCTGGTGGACTCGGTCGGCTGGCGGTCGATCTTCTGGATCAATCTGCCGGTCGGTCTCGCCGCGCTGCTGCTCACCTGGCGGTACGTCCCCGAGTCCCGCGCCCCGAAGCCGCGCCGCCCCGACCCGGTGGGGCAGCTGCTGGTGATCGGGCTGCTCGGTTCGCTGACGTACGCGATCATCGAGGCGCCCTCGGAGGGCTGGGGCTCGCCGCGGATCCTGCTGTTCGCCGCGCTCGCCGGGTGCTCCCTGATCGGGCTGCTGCTGTACGAGCGGCGGCGTGCCGAGCCCCTGATCGATCTGCGCTTCTTCCGCAGCGCCCCGTTCAGCGGGGCCACCGTCATAGCGGTCTGCGCCTTCGCCGCGCTGAGCGGATTCCTCTTCCTCAACACCCTCTATCTGCAGAACGTACGCGGGCTGAGCGCACTGCACGCCGGTCTGTACATGCTGCCGATGGCGGCCCTGACCTTTGTCTGCGCACCCCTGTCGGGCCGGCTCGTCGGCAGCCGGGGGCCGCGGTTGTCGCTGCTGGTGGCGGGCGTGGCCATGACGGCGTGCGGGCTGTTGTTCGCCGCGTTCGACGCGGAGACGGACGACGTCCTGCTGTTCACCGGCTATGTGCTGTTCGGTCTCGGCTTCGGCATGGTGAACGCGCCGATCACCAACACGGCCGTCTCCGGGATGCCGCGCTCACAGGCCGGTGTGGCGGCGGCGGTCGCCTCGACCAGCCGGCAGATCGGCGGAACGCTCGGGGTCGCCGTGATCGGCGCGGTGCTGGCCGCGGGCGTGGCCGGTACCGGGTCGCCGCGCAGCGCCGAGTACGGGGTCGCGTTCGTGGACGCGAGCAAGCCCGCCTGGTGGATCCTCGCCGGGTGCGGGCTGTGCGTCCTGCTGGTGGGGGCGCTGACCAGTGGGCACTGGGCGCTGGAGACGGCGCGCCGTACCGCGCAGCGGCTGCAGGCGCCGACGGGTGTCCCCGCCGGGGATCAGGCGTCGGCGAGCTCCAGGGCCTGAGGGAACCCGCCCACCCGCCACGGACCACGCCCCACGGGACGTGCCGCCGAGCGGGATGAGAAGGCGGCAACCCAGCGCATCCATCACCGTTCGGGATGCGCCCGGCGCGGGGGGGGGGGGGGGGGGCCGCCCCCCCCCCCCCCCCCCCCCCCCCCCCCGGCGGCCCCCCCCCCCCCCCCCCCCCCCCCGGGGGGGGGGGGGAGGACCCCCCCCCCCCCCCCCCCGGGGGCG
>NZ_JBIURV010000022.1:0-49983 GCF_044741025.1 Streptomyces sp. NPDC088246 | reverse complement strand
TCCGGGGGGGGGGGGGGGGGGGCGGGGGGGGGGGGGGGGGCCCGCCCCCCCCCCCCCCGCCCCGGCCAGGAACGGTGATGCCGACGACTCGGACCGACCGGCACATGGGGGGGGCGGCGTCGCGGAGCTGGGCACGCACTCCCCCAAGGCCTTAAGGGCCAGGGGGACCCCCTCCGGCGTTGTCGTCGGTCAACAACTCCCCCATAGCCCTGAAGGCATGGGGGGACCCCCTTCGCGTTGCTTCCCTCCTCCGCCTTGCACCTGCACGCACCCAGCCTCGCCCCTTCTCCCACCCCCCATGTGCCGGTCGGTCTCAGCAGGCCGCGCCGGCCCTGGGTCGGCCACGCCCGGCACGCTGTTCCTCTCCTTGGTCCCGGGCGCGGGCATGCTGGACGCGCCGGCCGTGACGCTGCTGGTGCAGTTGGCCGAGGTGGTGCTGACGACGCTGCTCAGTCTGCGGCTGCCGCGCAGGGTGGCGTGAGCACGGGGCGGCAACGGGGCACGGACAAGGGCGTGGGCCCGGATCACGAGGTGATCCGGGCCCACGGTCGTACGGGTGGCGAGGAGGCGTCAGCTCTGTGCCGGGGCGTCCTGCTCGGGCGCGCCCGCGCAGGCGGCGTCGTCCGACGACGGCTCCGTCTGCGCGGCGGAGGATCCGGACTGCGCGCGCTCACGCATCTTGCGCAGCAGCTCCTGCTTCTGCTCGGCAGCCGTCTTGCGGTCGGCATTGCGCGCAGAGCCCGCGCCCTGCTGCTCGGCGCGGGACAGCTTCTTGCGCTGTCCGCCCACACCGAGGAGGTTGTTGCGGCTCTTGGCCACGGCGTTCTCCCATTCGTGGTGAGAAGTGAGGTCTGAAACGACCTGGAATCGGTCCGATGGGCGGCGGGTGGTCGGACCCGCCGCGCTCTCACTCGTAAATCTGGAAGAACGAAGACATGCCGGAACCGTACCCCGGCCCGGCGTGCCCCCGCACCCGGTTTTCGGCCGGTCCGCGCGCCGGTCCCTGCGCCCGGCTCTCAGGCGGTCGGGTCGACCGTCGCCTGGTGGGCCTCGGCGAGATGTTCCTCGGCCTTGAGCCAGGGCAGGAACTGGACACCCTTGCGCCAGCCGCAGGTGTCGCAGCTCAGCTGCCGCTGCATCCCCGACTTCCGTACATGGACGACATGTTCACGGCCGTGCTGATCCCATCTGCTGACCTTGCTCGTGGTCATGGACGGCATCCGAGCCTCCTGTTGACGCATTGACGCGTTGACGCAACTGCTCAGCGTGGACAGTGTGCAACGAAGCCCCCGGTTCCGTACGAGGAACCGGGGGCTTCGCCGTGAAACCGTGGTGCGTCAGCAGCCCAGCAGTCGGGCGCCGAGGTAGGCCTGGATCTGGTCCAGGGAGACGCGCTCCTGCTTCATGGTGTCGCGCTCGCGTACGGTCACCGCGTTGTCGTCGAGGGTGTCGAAGTCGACGGTGACACAGAACGGCGTACCGATCTCGTCCTGACGACGGTAGCGGCGGCCGATGGCGCCCGCGTCGTCGAACTCGATGTTCCAGTTCTTCCGCAGGTCGGTCGCGAGGCCCTTGGCCTTCGGCGAGAGCTGCGGGTTGCGGGACAGCGGCAGGACGGCGACCTTGACCGGCGCGAGGCGCGGGTCGAGACGCATCACGGTGCGCTTCTCCATGACGCCCTTGGCGTTGGGCGCCTCGTCCTCGATGTAGGCGTCGAGGAGGAAGGCGAGCATCGCGCGGCCTACACCGGCTGCCGGCTCGATGACGTACGGAGTCCAGCGCTCGCCGGCCTCCTGGTCGAAGAAGGACAGGTCCGTGCCCGAGGCCTTGGAGTGCGCCTTGAGGTCGTAGTCCGTGCGGTTGGCCACGCCCTCCAGCTCGCCCCACTCGCTGCCGCCGAAGCGGAAGCGGTACTCGATGTCAGCGGTGCGCTTGGAGTAGTGCGAGAGCTTCTCCTGCGGGTGCTCGAACCACCGCATGTTCTCCTCGCGCAGGCCCAGGCCGGTGTACCAGTTCCAGCGCTGCTCCATCCAGTATTCCTGCCACTTCTCGTCCTCACCCGGCTTGACGAAGAACTCCATCTCCATCTGCTCGAACTCGCGGGTGCGGAAGATGAAGTTGCCCGGAGTGATCTCGTTCCGGAAGGACTTGCCCATCTGGGCGATACCGAACGGCGGCTTCTTGCGCGAAGTCTGCTGCACCTGGCCGAAGTTGGTGAAGATGCCCTGCGCGGTCTCGGGACGCAGATAGGCGACCGAGCCGGAGTCCTGGGTCGGGCCGAGGTGGGTGGAGAGCAGACCCGAGAACTGCTTGGGCTCGGTGAACGTGCCCTTGTTGCCGCAGTTGGGGCAGTTGAGCTCGGCCAGACCGTTCGCGGGCGCGTGGCCGTGCTTCTCCTCGTACGCCTCCTCCAGGTGGTCGGCGCGGAAGCGCTTGTGGCAGGAGGTGCACTCGGTCAGCGGGTCGGTGAACGTGGCGACGTGACCGGAGGCAACCCAGACCTCGGGGGCCAGGATGACCGACGAGTCGAGTCCGACCACGTCGTCGCGCGAGGTGACCATGTAGCGCCACCACTGGCGCTTGAGGTTCTCCTTCAGCTCGACGCCCAGCGGCCCGTAGTCCCAGGCGGCACGCTGACCACCGTAGATCTCACTGCAGGGATAGACGAAGCCACGGCGCTTGCTCAGGCTGACGATGGAGTCGATCTTGTCGGCGGCCACGGTGCTCTCTTCATTACGACGACGAAATTGGACAGGGGTGGCGCGAAGCGCCTCGGTGGGGGTGGTGGTCGGGAGACGGGCGGGCGAATGCTTCAGATTACCGGCGGGCACGCCCCTTCGATCAAATCGGTATCGGCGCGGACGGCCGAGCGGTCATCTCATCAGCCTTGTTGACAATCGTTTCCAGTTTTGTTGAAAATGACTGTCATGAACGTAAGCCGCCTCATACCCACAGCCGCCGTCGCCGGAGCGGTCGTCCTCGGCCTCACCGCCCTCACCGCCTGCTCCACCTCGGATGCCGCCGACCACAAGAACGGCGACAAGCTGAACGTGGTGGCCTCGTTCTATCCGATGCAGTTCCTGGCCGAGCAGATCGGCGGGAAGCACGTCTCGGTCACCACGCTGACCAAGCCGGGGGTCGAGCCGCACGATCTGGAACTCACCCCGCGGCAGATCGGCGGACTCGGCGACGCCGACTACATCCTGTACCTCAAGGGCATCCAGCCCGCCGTCGACGACGCCATCAAGCAGTCCGGCTCGAAGGACGTCGTCGACGCCTCGGCCCTCACCGTGCTGGAAGACCACGGCACCGAGACCGGGGCCGACGAACACGGTCATGAGCACCGCGGCGACGAGGCCGGAGCCGACCCCCACATCTGGCTGGACCCGGTGAAGTACGCCGAGGTCGCCAAGGGCGTCGGAAAGTCCCTGGAGAAGACCGACCCCGACCACGCCGCGGACTACCGCAAGAACACGGACGCGCTGGTCGACAAGCTCGACGCGTTGAACACGGCGTACGAGACGGGCCTGAAGAACACCGCGACCAAGACCTTCATCACCACCCACTCCGCCTTCGGGTACCTCGCCGAGCGCTACGGCCTCACCCAGGAGGGCGTCGCCGGAGTCGACCCCGAGGCCGAGCCCAGCCCCGCCCGGATCAGCGAGATCCACGCCGTCGCGAAGAAGAACAAGGTCACCACCGTATTCTTCGAGACGCTCGCCAGCGACAAGACCGCGAAGACCCTCGCCAAGGACACCGGCCTGAAGACCGACGTCCTGGACCCCCTGGAGGGAATCACGGACAAGTCCAAGGGCGATGACTACATCGAGGTCATGCAGTCCAATCTCGCCGCCCTGCAGAAGGCGCTCGGCGCGAAGTGACCCACGTAACACTCGCCACAGCAGCATCGGAGGCGCTCATGTCCGAGCCCGGGAGCACCACGACCGAACCCGTGATAGCCCTGCGCGGCGCCACGGCCACGCTCGGCGCGCGTCCGGTGCTGCGCGGCATCGACCTGACCGTCCACCGCGGCGAGGTCGTCGCCCTGCTCGGCGCCAACGGCTCGGGCAAGTCGACCGCCGTACGCTCCGTCATCGGCCAGGTCCCGCTCACCGGCGGCTCCATCGAACTGTTCGGCACCCCACTGCGCCGCTTCCGCAGCTGGGCGCGCATCGGTTACGTACCCCAGCGCACCACGGCGGCCGGCGGGGTGCCCGCCACGATCCGTGAGGTCGTCTCCTCCGGGCGCCTGTCCCGTACGAAACTGGGGCTGCTCCGCAAGGCCGACCGGGCCGCCGTCGACCGGGCCATCGACCTCGTGGGCCTCGCCGACCGGGCCAAGGACTCCGTGAGCGCGCTCTCCGGCGGGCAGCACCAGCGGGTGCTGATCGCCCGGGCGCTGGCCGCCGAACCGGAGCTGCTGATCATGGACGAGCCGATGGCCGGCGTCGACCTGGCCAGCCAGGAGATCCTCGCCGCGACGCTCCGCGAACAGGTCGCGGCCGGCACCACGGTGCTGCTCGTGCTGCACGAGCTCGGCCCGCTGGAGCCGCTGATCGACCGCGCGATCGTGCTGCGCGACGGCTGTGTGATGCACGACGGACCGCCCCCGAAGGCGCTGGGCCAGCACGCCCTGCCCGGCCACGACCATGTACACCCCCACGCGGCCTCCGAGCCCGTCCGGACGGGACTGCTGAGCTGATCATGGAATTCCTCGACCCTCCCTTCATGCAGCGGGCCCTGCTCGCCGCCGTACTGGTCGGCGTCATCGCCCCCGCCGTCGGCATCTACCTCGTCCAGCGCCGCCAGGCCCTGATGGGCGACGGCATCGGCCATATCGCGATGACCGGTGTCGGCCTCGGCTTCCTGCTCTCCACCAGCCCGGTGTGGATGGCCACGGCGGTCGCCGTCATCGGCGCCGTCGCGATGGAGCTGATCCGCTGGTACGGACGCACCCGCGGCGACATCGCGCTGGCCATGCTGTTCTACGGCGGCATGGCGGGCGGCGTCCTGCTGATCAACCTCTCCGACACCGGCTCCAACGCCAACCTCACCTCGTACCTCTTCGGCTCCCTCTCCACGGTCTCCACCGAGGACATCACCGCGATCTGCCTGCTGGCCGCCTTCGTGCTGCTGGTGACGCTGGGGCTGCGCCGGCAACTGTTCGCGGTCAGCCAGGACGAGGAGTTCGCCCGGGTCACCGGGCTGCCGGTGCGCGCACTGAATCTGCTGGTCGCCGTGACGGCGGCGGTGACGGTCACCGTGGCGATGCGGGTCGTCGGGCTGCTGCTGGTCAGCGCGCTGATGGTGGTGCCGGTCGCGGCCGCCCAGCAGATCTCCAGGTCCTTCAAGGTGACGTTCGTACTGTCCGTCGTCATCGGTACGGCGGTGACCCTGGCCGGCACCGTGACCTCGTACTACCAGGACGTCCCGCCCGGCGCGACGATCGTGCTGCTGGCCATCGTGGTCTTCGTCGCCCTGACGCTGCTCGCGACCCCGCTGGCCAGAAGGCGCGCCCGCCGGAGCGAAGCGGCGTCCGAGGAGTGCACTCTTGAGGTACCGGCCTCCCGCCCGGCCACGGACGAACTCCGGGTTTGACCGTGGTGCCCGGACGGGCTGGCACAATGGCCCGACACAGGTACGGGCGACACGAGGAGGCTGCTGTGGCGACGGCGCCGATCAGTGGAACGAACGCGGCCCCGGTACGCGGCCGGTCGACCCGGCAGCGGGCGGCGGTGGCTGCGGCGCTCGACGAGGTGGACGAGTTCCGCAGCGCCCAGGAGCTGCACGACGTGCTCAAGCACCGCGGTGACTCGGTCGGGCTGACCACCGTCTACCGCACGCTTCAGTCCCTCGCCGATGCGGGCGAGGTCGATGTGCTGCGCACCACGGACGGCGAGTCCGTGTACCGGCGCTGCTCGACCGGCGACCACCACCACCATCTGGTGTGCCGGATGTGCGGCAAGGCCGTGGAGGTCGAGGGGCCCGCGGTGGAGCAGTGGGCGGAGACGATCGCCGCGCAGCACGGGTATGTGAACGTGGCCCACACGGTGGAGATCTTCGGGACGTGTGCGGAGTGCGCGAGCGCGAAGGGATGACGGTCCGGGGGCGGCGCCCCCGGACCCCCCTGCCTCAGCCCTTCGGCTCCTGGGCCGCCTCCACCGCACCGCCGAAGCGCCGGTCCCGCTGGGCGAACTCCAGGCATGCCCGCCACAGGTCGCGACGGTCGAAGTCCGGCCAGAGCACGTCCTGGAAGACCATCTCGGCGTATGCGCTCTGCCAGATCAGGTAGTTGGACGTGCGCTGCTCGCCACTGGGGCGGACGAAGAGGTCGACGTCCGGCATGTCCGGGTAGTAGATGTACTTCGCGAACGTCTTCTCGTTGACCTTGGACGGGTCCAGCTTCCCGGCCGCGACGTCCTCGGCAATGCGCTGCGCGGCGTCGGCGATTTCGGCCCTGCCGCCGTAGTTGACGCAGAAGTACAGCGTCATCTTGTCGTTGTCCTTCGTCTGCTCCTGGGCGACCTGGAGCTCCTGGACGACGGACTTCCACAGCTTCGGCATGCGCCCCACCCAGCGGATGCGGATGCCCAGTTCGTCCATCTCGTCGCGGCGGCGGCGGATGACGTCCCGGTTGAAGTTCATCAGGAACTTCACTTCCTCCGGGGACCGCTTCCAGTTCTCCGTGGAGAACGCGTACAGCGAGAGGTTCTTGACGCCCATCTCGATGCAGCCCTTGAGGACGTCCATGACGACGCCCTCGCCGACCTTGTGGCCCTCGGTGCGCGGGAGGCCGCGTTCCTTGGCCCAGCGGCCGTTGCCGTCCATCACGACGGCGACGTGCTTGGGCACCAGCTCGCCGGGGATCTTCGGGGGCGTGGCACCGGAGGGGTGCGGCTCCGGGGTCTTGTAGTCGCGCCGGTTACGGCCGCCGAGAATCCCGCGTACTGCCATGAACTGTCTCGCTCCCTGTGTCTGATCTGCCTGTGTCACTTCTCTACGTACCGCAGTGAGCGCAGTCCGCGCTCCAGATGCCAGTGCAGATAGGCGGACACCAGTCCGCTGCCCTCCCTGACATGACGCGCCTCGCACGCGTCCGCCGTCTCCCAGTCGCCGGTGAGCAGCGCGCTCAGCAGGGTGACGGCCTCAGCCGAGGGTACGACGCTGCCGGGTACCCGGCAGTCGCCGCATATGACGCCGCCTGCCGCGACGGAGAAGAACCGGTTCGGTCCGGGCATTCCGCACTTCGCGCAGTCCTCGAAGCTGGGTGCGTAGCCATTGACGGCGAGCGAACGCAGCAGGAAGGCGTCGAGGACGAGATGCGGCTCGTGTTCGCCGCGGGCGAGGGTGCGCAGCCCTCCGACGAGCAGCAGGTACTGCTGAACCGCGGGCTCGCCCTCGTGGTCGGTGAACCGCTCGGCGGTCTCCAGCATCGCGGTGCCCGCGGTATAGCGGGCGTAATCGGTCACGATGCCGCCGCCGTACGGGGCGATCGTCTCGCTCTGGGTGCAGAGCGGCAGACCGCGGCCGATCAGCTCGCTGCCCCGGGCGAAGAACTGCACGTCGACGTGGGAGAAAGGTTCCAGCCGTGCCCCGAACTTGGACTTCGTACGCCGCACGCCGCGCGCGACGGCCCGCACCCGGCCGTGGCCGCGGGTCAGGATCGTGATGATCCGGTCGGCCTCGCCCAGCTTCTGCGTGCGCAGCACCACGCCGTCGTCCCGGAACAAGCTCATGCGTCCATTGTCCGGTACGGGAACGGCTCATCGGGCCCGCCCCCGGGCCGGGGCCGCTCACTTTCCGTCCGCCCCACCGGCGGCCGGTACGACCAGCCCCGATTCGTACGCGACGATCACCAGCTGGGCCCGGTCGCGGGCGCCGACCTTGCCCATGATCCGGCTGACATGGGTCTTCGCGGTGAGCGGGCTGAGGCCGAGGGTCTCGGCGATCTCGGCGTTGTTCAGCCCGCGCCCGACGAGGCAGAGCACCTGACGCTCCCGTTCGGAGAGGCGGTCCGGACCGCCCGGTACTCCGGCGGGCGGGGTCCGGGGGCTGCTCAGCAGCCTGGCGATGAGCCGGGCGGTCGGCCCGGGCGAGAGCAGGGACTCGCCCGCCGCCACGGTCCTGATGGCGGCCAGGAGCTCGGCGGGCCTGGTGTCCTTGACGAGAAAGCCACAGGCGCCCGCGCGCAGTGCGTCGACGATGTGTTCATCGGTGTCGTACGTGGTCAGGACCAGCACCTTCACTCCGGCGAGGTGTTCGTCGGCGGCGATGCGGCGGGTCGCCTCGATGCCGTCGAGCTCGGGCATCCGGATGTCCATGACGACGAGGTCGGGCCGGTGCGCGCGGGTCAGCTCGACGGCTTCGAGACCGTTGCTTGCCTGGCCGACGACCTCCATGTCCCGGTCGGACTCGACAAGCATCGCGAAGGCCGCCCGTACCAGGGTCTGGTCGTCGGCGAGCAGTACGCGGATCATGGTGTGGCCTCCACCTCCTGGAACGGCAGCAGCGCCGAGACCTCGAATCCGCCTCCGGGGCGGGGTCCCGCGTCCAGCGTGCCGCCCGTGCTGCGGGCCCGTTCCCGCATGCCCACAATGCCGAACCCTGGTGCGGAACCGCCCTTCGGGGGTCCTGTGCCGTCGTCGGTGACGGTGACTCGCAGCGCGTTGCCGCCGTCCGGTGCCACGGCGACCCTGACCTGTACACCGGCTCCCGCGTGCCGTACCGCGTTGGTCAGCGACTCCTGCACGATGCGGTACGCGGCCGCGCCGGTCGCCGGGGCGAGCCGGCCGGCCGGTGCGCGTACCGCGAGGTCGACGTGTGCCCCGGCCGCCTCGGCGGCCCGTACGAGACCGGGCAGCGCCGCCAGATCGGGCAACGGGCCTTCGGCGTCGTGCCGGCCGTGACTGTCGTGCCTGCCGTCGCGCAGCACCTCCAGGGTGGTGCGCAGCTCGGCCCGGGCCTCCCGGCAGGTGTCGGCGATGTCCTCGAGCGATGCGGCGATCGCGCGCCGGTCGAGCCGGTCCGGGTCGACGGTCAGGATGTGCGACGCCACCGAGGTCTGGACGCCGATGAGGGTGATGCTGTGGGCCAGCAGATCGTGCAGATCGCGGGCGATCCGCAGCCGTTCCTCGGCGACCCGCCGCCGGGCCTCCTCCTCACGGGTGCGTTCGGCGCGTTCGGCGCGTTCCAGCACGGAGGCCATGTACTGGCGGTAGACGCGCATGTCGACGCCGCAGAACAGCACGGCGACGATCCAGCCCGAGATACGCAGCAGTTGCAAGCCCTCATGGGTGTTGATGGTGAGCACCACCGTCACCATGACGGACAGGACGCCGACCCCGGTCAGCACTGTGCGCAGCGGACGGCCGGTCACCGCCACGGTGTAGAGGGCGATCCAGGTCTGCGGCATCGGCGCCGTGTGCGCGTTGTCGAGCGCGTGGTACGGGATGAGGAGCGCAATCATGGCGAGCAGCGCGAGCAGCGGGTTGCGCCGCCGCCAGACGATCGGCACGGCGCTCGCGATGAGCAGCACCCAGCCGAGCGCGTCGGGCGACCGGGCGGTGTCGGTGAGAAGGGCCAGTACGGCGCAGAGCGCACCGGCGCCCCCGGCTATGAGGGCGTCGGTGCGCGTCTTGTGCGGTGCTTCCATGGGGTCGCGGTTGACGACGGCCAGGATGCGCTCACGACGGCGCGTGGTTCGGGACACGCTTGCCATCCTCCGGTACGGGTGGGTGAACCGTCAGGCGGTTGTGAGGAGTTCGGGTTCGCGGGGGCCGTCCGGTGCGGCGGGGGTCCGGCTGAGCGCGCCCGGCCACCAGATCTTCCGCTGGAGTGCCACGCTCGCCGAGGTGACCAGATAGGTGCGGACGAGGAAGGTGTCGAGGAGTACGCCGACGGCGACGACGAAGCCCATCTGGACCAGGCTCACGATCGGCATGTTCAGCAGGACCCCGAAGGTGGCCGCGAGGACCAGGCCCGCCGAGGCGATCACGCCGCCCGTGGTGCGCAGCGCGGTGAGCGCGGCGGTGGTCGGCGTAGCGCCGGAGAGGGTCTCCTCGCGGACCCGGTGCATCAGGAAGATGCCGTAGTCGACGCCGAGCGCCACCAGGAAGACGAAGCTCAGCAGCGGCAGCCCGGGGTCGGTGCCCTTCATGCCGAAGAGCGGTCCGAAGACGAGTCCGCCGATGCCGAGCGAGGCGCCCCACACGGCGACGACGGCGGCGACGAGCAGCAGCGGCGCGACGAGGCTGCGCAGCAGGGCGATCAGGATCAGCAGGACGGAGATCAGGACGAGCGGGACGACGGCCTTGAGGTCGCGGTCATTGGCCGTCTCCGCGTCCATCTGCTGGGCACTGGGCCCGCCGACATGGCTGCCGTCCAAGGAGTCGCGCAGGGTCTCGATGGTCGCCCGCTCCCCCGGTGATTCGGGCCGGTCGGTGGCGACGACGGACAGTTCGGTCCAGCCGCCGCCGCTGCGGCCGCGTGCGACGGCGGCGACGCCCTCGGTGGCACGGGCCTCGGCCAGGGTCGCACCGGCCCGTTCGGTGGGGGTGATCACGGTGATCGGCTGGGTGGAGCGGCCTGGATAGGCGGCGGCAAGGGTCTGCATCGCCGCGATCGACTCCGGCTTGCTGGAGAAGGAGTCCTCCTGCTTGAGATCTCCGGGCAGGTTGAACGCGCCGAGCGCCAGCGCGCCCAGCAGCACGCCTCCGCAGGCGAGCACGGCCACCGGCCTGCGCCCGGCCGTACCGCCCATCGCGGCGAACAGCGAACGTCGCCGAGCGGGCACGCCACCGTACGCGGGGACGAGCGGCCAGAACACCCGGCGGCCGAGCAGTACCAGCAGCGCCGGCAGCAGTGTCGTCATGGCGAGCAGCGCGCAGAGCACCCCGACGGCGGCGATGGGGCCCATGCCCCGGCTGCTGCTGAGGTCGGCCGCGAGCAGGCACAGCAGGCCGGCGGCGACGGTGCCCGAGGAGGCGACGACCGCGGGCCCGCAGCCGCGCAGGGCGGCGGCCATGGCGTCGTACGGCCGGGCGAAGCGGCTGAGTTCCTCCCGGTAGCGGGAGACGAGCAGCAGCGCGTAGTCGGTGCCCGCGCCGAAGACGAGGATGGTCATCACGGCGGAGCTCTGGCCGGTGACGGTGACGTCGAAGCCGCGGTTGAGCCCGTACACCACGGCCATGGACAGGGCGTCGGCGACGCCCGCGACGACGAGCGGCACCAGCCACAGCAGCGGGCTGCGGTAGATGAGGATCAGCAGGATCGCCACGACGGCGACGGTCGTGTAGAGCAGCGGTCCGCCGAGGGACGCGTAGACCTTCTTCGCGTCGGTGTTCAGCGCCCCCGGGCCGCCGACGTCGACGCTCAGTCCGCCGCCGCCCTCGGCGACCGCGCGGACGTCGTCGACGAAGGCGTTCCTGGCGTCGTCGTCCTGTCCCGGGCCGGTGGAGGAGACCGGGTACATCAGCGTCGTACCGTCCTCGGACGGGACGGCGCGCGGGGTCCCGGTGAGCGGGTGACCGCTCGCGATCCGGGCGGTCTGCTCGGCGGCCAGGGTCCGGTCGGCGGCGGTCAGTCCACCGTCGCGGTGGTAGACGAGCACGAGTTCGGTGGCCTCACCGCCGGGCAGCGCGTCCTGGACCTTCGCCACCTGGGTGGAGTCGGCGCTCGCCGGGAGGTAGTCGACGGCACGGTTGGTCTGTACGCCGCCGAGCTTGCCCGCCAACGGCCCGGCGAGCGCGATCGCGGCGACCCAGAGCGCCAGGATCGCCCAGGGCAGTACGTGCCGCCGGTTGCGTGGCCGCGACCGCGTACCACGTGATTCCACTACGGCCCTCATGACGGGCCCCCTTCCGCCGGGTGTCTGGTTCCTGTCCAGACTCCCGGCGCAAAGCGGCCGGTACGTCGCGCCCGGGGCCGACTTCGCGGCTACTGCCACGGTGGGCGCACGGGGCCGATTACTCCCGCGGGAGTATGCGCCCGGTGCAGACGGGGCCGTTCAGGAGGGGGTACGTGCCGCTGCGGCGAGCAGCCGGGCCGTGTCCTCGGCGCAGAGCTGCAGCGCCGCGCCGACCGTGGTCAGCACCTCGCGCTCCGACGGCCCGTACGGGCCGTCGGCGAGGGCGATCCTGGCGCCCTGCAGGAGGATCGACTCGCGTCCGGCGGGGGCCAGATGCGGGGCGAGGGGTTCCAGCGCCTCGTGCAGTTCGATGGCGAGGGCCGCTCCGCAGGCCTCGGCCGCCGGGTCGAAGGCGGAGCCGTTGCCGATGTCGGCGGAGAGGACCTCGACGACGGTGGAGAGCTGTTCCTCCGTGCAGTCGTCGAATCCGGCGTCGCGCACGGTGGCGGCAGCGGTCTCCAGAACCGTACGGGAGGTGGTGCCGCCGGCCGCGAGGACACCGAGCGCGACCGTGTGGACGGCGTCCCGGAGCATGGCGGAGAACCGGGTGGTGGTGGGGTGGTCGAGCACATCGGTGTCGAACTGCGCCCGGCAGGCGGCGCATTCGACGACGGGGCCCGCGGTGCCGCGCCGCAGCATCGGCACGCCGAGCACCGCGAAGCGGCGACGGCCGGTGAGCCGACGGTAGTTGCGGTCGCCGCCGCAGCCGGGGCAGAAGAACTCGCCGTCACCGACGGTGTCCCAGATGGTGCGGATGCCGCAGATACGCAGCTTCATGGCGCGTTGTCCCAGGGCTGACCGCACGTCGCACACCTCCGTAACTCCCCCGTAGCCCCAAGGGCACGGGAGGTGCCCCCTCCGGCAACATTGCCGTGTGGACGTGATGTTAACCACAGTCATGATGTGACGTCAGCACCTCGATCGTCACAACCGCCGGAGATGGCCGAACCCCGCCCCCCGGATGCGGGTGGACGGGGTCTTCGGCCGTGCGACTTCATGCCCTTTCGGGCACCGGGTCAGCGGGTGGCGCGGTTGACGGCGGAGACGACCGCCTTCAGCGACGCGCGCGTGGTGTTGGCGTCGATGCCGATGCCCCACAGGACCTTTCCGTCGATCGCGCACTCGATGTACGAGGCGGCCTGGGAGCTGGCGCCCTCGCTCATGGTGTGCTCGGTGTAGTCCAGCAGACGGGCATCGATGCCGATGGCCTGCAGCGCTTCGAAGAACGCGGAGATCGGGCCGTTGCCGGTACCGGTCAGTACGGTGTCCGCGCCGTCCACCGTCGCCTCGACGGTGATGGTGTCCTGGCCGTCGGAGCCGGTCGTGGTCTGGCCGGAGCGGATCTGTACGCGACCCCATTGAGCCGCAGCGTTGTCCGGGCTCGGCAGGTACTCGTCCTGGAACGTGGACCAGATCTGCGTCGGCGTGACCTCGCCGCCCTCGGCATCGGTCTTGGCCTGAATGATCCGGGAGAACTCGATCTGCATCCGGCGCGGCAGGTCCAGCTTGTGGTCGTTCTTCAGGACGTAGGCGATTCCGCCCTTACCGGACTGCGAGTTGACCCGGATGACGGCCTCGTAACTGCGGCCGACATCCTTCGGGTCGATCGGCAGGTACGGCACCGCCCACTCGATGTCGTCGACCGTCCTGCCCTGGGCGGCCGCGTCGGCCTCCATGGCGTCGAAGCCCTTCTTGATGGCGTCCTGGTGGGAGCCGGAGAAGGCGGTGTAGACCAGGTCGCCCGCGTAGGGGTGGCGCGGGTGGACCTCCATCTGGTTGCAGTACTCGCTGGTGCGGCGGATCTCGTCGATCTGCGAGAAGTCGATCTGCGGGTCGACACCCTGCGAGAACAGGTTCATGCCCAGGGTGACCAGGTCGACGTTGCCGGTGCGCTCGCCCTGGCCGAACAGGCAGCCCTCGATCCGGTCCGCACCGGCCATGATGGCCAGTTCGGCGGCGGCGACGGCGGTGCCGCGGTCGTTGTGCGGGTGGACCGACAGACAGACGAACTCGCGGCGCGACAGGTTGCGCGACATCCACTCGAACCGGTCCGCGTGCGTGGACGGGGTCGAACGCTCCACGGTGGCGGGCAGGTTGAGGATGATCTCGCGGCCCTCCTCCGGCTGCCAGACGTCACAGACCGCCTCGCAGACCTCCAGGGCGAAATCCAGCTCGGTGTCGGTGAAGATCTCGGGGCTGTACTGGTAGCCGAAGATCGTCTCCGGGCCCAGCAGCTTCTCCGCGTACTCCATGACCAGCCGGGTGCCGTCCACGGCGATCTGCTTGATGTCGTCCTTCGAGCCGCGGAAGACGACCCGGCGGAAGGTGGGTGCCGTCGCGTTGTACAGGTGCACGGTCGCGCGGCGGGCGCCGACGATGGATTCGACGGTCCGCTCGATCAGGTCCTCGCGGGCCTGCGTCAGTACGGAGATCGTCACGTCCTCGGGGATCGCACCTTCTTCGATGATGGAGCGGACGAACGCGAAGTCGGTCTCGCCGGAGGACGGGAAGCCGACCTCGATCTCCTTGTAGCCCATGCGTACGAGCAGATCGAACATCTCACGCTTGCGGGCCGGCGACATCGGGTCGATCAGCGCCTGGTTGCCGTCGCGCAGATCGGTGGACAGCCAGCGGGGCGCGACGGTGATCCGGTTGTCCGGCCAGGTGCGGTCGGGGATCTCGACGGCCTCGTAGCGGCCGTACTTGTGGATCGGCATCCCGGACGGCTTCTGCAGCTGAGTCGCGTTGGTGATCGGCGTGGGGCGGCCGACGGCGTTCTCGGCGGGGCTCTGAGCGGGATTTGCGGCGGTCATGGCGTACGGCTCCTCGGGGGTCCAACCAATGGGACGGCCGACTGTGTCGCTGCAACACCAGACTCCGCGGGGAGGGGGTCGGCCTACGACTACAGGCCCTCGCCGCGGCAGCTAAGAAGAAGCAGCCCGAAACGCATGATGCGACGAGAGTAGTCGAGAGGCGTCTGATGCGTCCGTCCCGTATCAGTATGCGGGACCGGACGCCGGAAACACCCAAGAGTGATCAATCACTCCATTTCATCAATCCTGGTCGCAACCGGTGACATCACAATCACCCAGTGCCACAGTCGGCTCCATGCAGCCTCAGTCTCAGCACGGGTTCCACCCCGTCTTCTGCACCATCGTGCCGCCCCATGTCCTCGACAAGCTGTCGCAGTCCGACAACCCCGATCTCGCGGGCCCCGCCCGCCGCACCCTGGAGAGCGACGCCGCCCGCCGCACCCGCCGCCAGATGGCAACGGTCACCACCGTGCCTGTCGCCCCCGCGACCGAGGGGGAGGCGTCCGACAAGCCCGACCGGACGCTGTACGACTGTCGTCACCGCACCCAGCTGCCCGGCACCGAGGTCCGCGCCGAGGGCCAGGAGCCGACGAAGGACGCAAGCGTCAACCGCGCGTACGCGGGACTCGGCGCCACTTTCGAACTGCTGCTCAAGGCGTACGGCCGCCGTTCGATCGACGGCAACGGGCTGCCGCTGATCGGCTCCGTGCACTACGACGAGAAGTACAACAACGCCTTCTTCGACGGCGAGCAGATGGTCTTCGGCGACGGGGACGGGGAGATCTTCCTGGACTTCACCGTCGCCATCGACGTGATCGCCCATGAGCTGGCGCACGGCCTGACCCAGTACACCGCCAATCTGAGCTACTACGGCCAGTCCGGCGCACTCAACGAATCGGTGTCCGACGTCTTCGGCTCCCTGGTCAAGCAGTACTCGCTGGGCCAGAGCGCCGATCAGGCCGACTGGCTGATCGGCGCCGGGCTGCTGGCGCCCCGGGTCCACGGCGACGCCCTGCGCTCGATGAAGGCGCCGGGAACCGCGTACGACGACGACGTACTCGGCAAGGACCCGCAGCCCGCGTCGATGGAGGACTACGTCCACACCAGCGAGGACAACGGCGGAGTGCACCTCAACTCGGGTATCCCGAACCGCGCGTTCTATCTGCTGGCGACGGCACTCGGCGGCAATGCGTGGGAGCGGGCCGGGCAGCTCTGGTTCGATGTGCTCACAGGTGGTCAACTGGCCGTGGACGCGGACTTCGCGTCCTTCGCCCGGCTGACCGTGGCCGCGGCCCGCAGCCGCTTCGGGGAGGGCGACGAGGCGGAGGCGGTCCTGAAGGCATGGTCGGAGGTGGGCGTCCCGACCGCGTAGAACAGTTCCGGCCCGTCCGGCGATGGAGGACACCGTATGCGGATTCAGGTCAGCAGGACCGGCGGCTTCGCCGGCATCGCACGCCACCGCGAGGTCGACACCACCGGACGGGCCGACGCCTCAGAGTGGGAGGCCCTGGCCGAATCGGCGCTCGCCGCGGGCCACCACACCCCGCCCCAGGGCGTACCGGACGGCTTCCGCTACCGGATCACGGTCGGCGACCGGACGGTCCACTGCGCGGACCCGAGACTGACCGAAGCCCAGCGCGCACTGATCTCACGCGTCCTGAAGGAGGGCGCGTGAGACAGGCGTACCGCTGAATCCACCGGGGGCGGCGGTCAGAACCCCAGCTTCCGCAGCTGCTTCGGGCCCCATCCACACGGCCGCCCTCGCACCCCTCGGCCCCGGAGGGCGTCAGCGGCTCCGGGCAGCTGCGCCGGCCTCCGGCCGCCGGACCGGGGCGGCGGTCAGAACCCCAGCTTCCGCAGCTGCTTCGGATCGCGCTGCCAGTCCTTGGCCACCTTCACATGCAGGTCCAGGAAGACCGGCGTACCGAGCAGTGCCTCGATGTGCTTGCGCGACTTCGTGCCGACGTCCTTCAGCCGCTTGCCCTTCGGGCCGATGATGATGCCCTTCTGGCTGGGGCGCTCGATGTAGACGTTGGCGTGGATATCGAGCAGCGGCTTGTCCGCCGGGCGGTCCTCGCGCGGCAGCATCTCCTCGACGACGACCGCGATGGAGTGCGGCAGCTCATCCCGTACGCCTTCGAGCGCGGCCTCGCGGATCAGCTCCGCGACCATGACCATCTCGGGCTCGTCGGTGAGGTCGCCCTCCGGGTAGAGCGGCGGGCTCTCCGGGAGCAGCGGGGCGATCAGATCGGCCAGCAGGTCGACCTGGCCGGCCCCTCTCCCACCACCACCCTTGTTCGAGGGACTGCGTCCTGCCTCCTGCTCAGCCTTGACCGCGGAGACCGGGACGATCTCCGCCCACTCGAAGCCGAGCTCCTCACCGAGGCGGGAGACGGCGAGCAGCTGTTCGGCGAGCTGCTTGGAGTCGACCAGGTCGGTCTTGGTGATGACGGCGATCTTCGGGGTCTTCTTGATGCCCGCGAGTTCCTTGACGATGTACTTGTCGCCGGGGCCGAGCTTCTGGTCGGCGGGCAGGCAGAACCCGATGACGTCGACCTCGGCCCAGGTGGTCCGTACGACGTCGTTGAGACGCTCGCCCAGCAGCGTGCGCGGCTTGTGGAGGCCGGGGGTGTCGACGAGGATCAGCTGCGCGTCCTCGCGGTGCACGATGCCGCGCACGGTGTGCCGGGTGGTCTGGGGCCGGTTGGAGGTGATCGCCACCTTCTGGCCGACCAGAGCGTTCGTGAGGGTGGACTTGCCCGCGTTGGGGCGGCCCACGAAGCAGGCGAAGCCGGCCCGGTGGGGGGCGTTGTTCGCAGCCTGCTGTGCAGCGGCTTCTGTGTCAGGTCGAACGCTCATGGCGCCCATTGTCCCCGATCCTGGCGGCCTCGCTGTACCAAGGGCCCCGGCGAGGCCTGTCGCGCGTCGTCTCAGGCCCTGCGGGTACGGCTCCGACGGGCCCGAATCCACATCCCCGTACCCCCGCCGACGATCACCAGCAGGACCCCGGCCACCAGCCAGGGCAGTGCGAAGTAGGAGACGGCGGCGGACTCGCGGGTGTCGCGGGCGCTCGCGGTCAGTTCTATCTCGCCCCATTCCAGCTGGGGCGCGTCGGCCCACTGTTCGGTCAGCCTGACCTGCTGGCGGGGCAGCAGTTCGGAGGGGATCTTCTTGAGATCCCGGGCGAGCAGGGTGCGGCCGAAGAGGCCCTCGGCCTTGAGAGCGACCTTGGGGTTGAGGGTGACATTGCCCCGGTTGTGGAGCGTGTACGAGATGACGGCCCGGCTCCTGCCGGTGCCCGGGACCAGCGGCTGGGTGTGCTCGACCTCGACGTCGTCGACGGAGAGCGCGGGCATGGTCGGTCCGTTGATCCGCAGATAGATCCGGGCACCCACCGCCTTCTGGATGCCGACGGCGACGGCTCCCGCGTCGGCGGGGTCGATGCGTTCGTCGAGGGCGACGAGTGCGCCGGGGTGGTCGCCCGGCTCGGCGTCCTTCGGGACGGTGATGGTGACCAGGACGGTGACCGAGCCGTGCGGGCGCACGGTGACCCGTTCGCGGTCGGTCCTCGCCCAGGCGCCGACCGAGCGCTGTTTCTCGTTCTGGGCACGGACGGCGAATCCGCCGTCGCGTGCGGTGTTGTAGGCGTCGGCCGCGTACAGCCGGAAGGTCTGCGGCCGGTCCGTCTTGTTGGTGACGGTGACCTTGTCGTCGAGCGTGGCGCCGGGGTCGGCGGAGAGGTAGAAGTAGGGGCGCTGCCCGGTCTGTGTGGTCGCCGGGTAGACCGACCAGCTGCCGTTGTCCGCGGCGTGGACCGCAGGGGCTCCGATCAGCATGAGGGCGCCGGCCACGAGGAGTACGTACAGCTTGCGCACGGTGCGGGGCCTCCGGGTCGGTCGGTCTCGGTTCGGAGCGGTCCGGGCGGGTGCGCGCCCGGTCCACCGGTTGATCGGGGCTGCTCGGTCACGTGAGGGTGAGGGTGAGCACGCCGGAGTACGCGCCGGGGGCGGTGTACGCCGGTACGTTCAGCGCGAGCCGGGCGTCGACGGTGAACTCGCCGCCGGTGAAGTTCCCGTTCGGCGTGGACGCCAGCGTGGCGCCCGCGCTGCCGACCGGTCCCGCGGAACCGGCCGCACAGGTGCTGGGACTGCCGGCCTTCGTCGCGCAGACCGGGGTCCAGCCGAGTGCGGATGCGCCGATCGTCGCGCCGCCGGGGCCCTTGAAGTCGGTGACTTTTCCGGTCAGGGACCAGCCGGCGGGGCCACCGCGGTAGTCCTCGACCGTCACCGTCTGCAGGGAGCCGCGGGAGGCGCCGCCCTTCCCGAAGTCGACCGCCGACATCTCGACGGTGTCCCCGGCCTGGACCATGGACAGCGTGCCCGCCTTGACGGACGAGTTGAGCTGCTGGCTGCCGTCCGGGATCTCGCCGCCGCCACTGGTGACGGTGTAGGCCTGCGGGCCCGCGCCCCTGGCCGCGTCCCAGTTGCCGCCCTCGTAGGCGACGATGCCGGTGGTCGCCGGATCGTTGACGGTGAGCCGGCCGCTGAAGCCGCCGGAGCCGTCCGCCTTGACGGTGGCCGTGTCGGCGGTCCGGGTGTCACCGGCCCGGCCCGCGAGGGTGATGTCCGCACCCGCGGTGAACTTCGACCCGGTCACGGTGACAGCGTCGCCCGCCTTGCCGGATGCGGTCCCGAGCTGGATGGCACGCTCGTTGACCTGGCCGCCGCCGTCCGTCGCGATGATCGTCTGGGAGACGGGAGCGGGCGGGTTCGTCACTGTGCAGGGGGTGTCCAGCTCCATGATGTAGCTGGTGTGGATGTTGTAGTCGCCGGGCGACAGCGTGATCCGACCGGGTGCGGTGACCGTGAAGGTGCCGGTCATCGAGAACGGCGGGAAGTCGCCCTTGCCGGGTACGGGGTCGTTCTTCTTCGGGCCCGCGACGGTGACGCTCGCGGACTGCGCGCCGCCGACAGTGACCTTGCCGGTCGGCGTCATGATGTCGGCGGGCAGCGCCAGATCGACCGGGTTGCCCGCGGCCGGTTTGACGACGGTGTACGTGACCGTGACCGTGTCGCCCACCTCCGGGGCGGCGTTGTCGACGGTGATCTCGGCCTTCGTGGGCCCGTCGATCGGCGGGATACCCGCGATGGCCGGCGGAATGCAGTGGGTGGGGAAGTCCACCGGTACGGAGGCCGTCGCCATGGCCTGCGCGGGGCCTGCGAGTCCCCCTCCCCCGGCGACGACGAGCGCGCCCACGCCCAGCGCGGCGGCCCAGCGGCGGCCGCGCGCGGGACGTTTTCGGACATCGGATCTTCGCAGGCTGATTCTTCGAACGGTCGGACGCATGGAGCCCCCTCCTGCCGGATGCGGCGCAGCGGCTCGTCTGCGCCGACAGGGGGCCCATTGACGACTCCGGCCGAAGAGAAGTCAATGGAAGCGAAATGCACCGACTGATGGGCCATCAGATGCTGTCAAGATCCTCATTCCCCTCACACGGTGTGCGAACGCCCCGCGCCGGTGGGGTGCGGGGCGTTCGTACACGGTGTGAGGATTCTGTCGGCGTCAGCCCGCCGTCACGCTGACCCGCAGCGCGCCGTCGGGTCCGGCGAGCAGTACCGGTGTGTCCGGGCCGCCCAGGTCCCGTACCGCGGCGCGGTCCGTGTCCGACGGGGTCTGCGCCTCGGAGACGACCGCGGCCGCCTCCAGCGAGGTGGCGCCGCTGGCCACGGCCATCGCCACGGCGGTCTGCAGCGCGCTGAGCTTCAGAGACTCCAGCTGCACGGTGCCCGCGACGTACGTACGTCCGGTCTCGTCCCGTACGGCCGCGCCCTCCGGGACACCGTTGCGGGCGCGGGCGCTGCGCGCCAGCGTGACGATCTTGCGGTCCTCGGGGCCGAGGTCGGTGCTCTCAGTCATGTGCCGAGCATACGAACCGGGGGGCCTGTTCCCCGCCCCGCCCCACCCCCGCGGGGACCTACGCCCGGTCCAGCCGCAGCCGTTCCGCCTTCGGCAGCCCCGCCACCACCAGGTCGTAGGAGTCCTCGATCAGCTCACGGAGCACCCGGTCCGGCACCCCGGACACCGTCACCGTGTTCCAGTGCCGCTTGTTCATGTGCCAGCCCGGCACCACCGCGTCGTACTCCTCCCGCAGCCGCACCGCCTCGTCCGGATCGCACTTGAGGTTCACCGTCAGCGGTCGCGCATCCAGCGCGGTGAGGGCGAACATCTTGCCGAGCACCTTGAAGACGGACGCCTCCGGCCCGAACGGGAACTCCTCGACGCTCGCGTTGAACTCCAGGCAGAACGCCCTCAGCTGCTGCGGAGTCACCCCGCGTCCACCCCCTGGGGCCCCACGGGCTCCACCAGCACCGTGACGATCTTGTTCCGGCGGCCCGCCGGGGACTCCGCGGTCAGCCGCAGCCGGCGGCCGTCCGGCAGGTCGACGACCGCCGACGCCCCGGCGATCGGCACCCGGCCCAGCGCCTTCGCGAGCAGTCCGCCGACCGTTTCCACATCCTCGTCGTCGTACTCGTCGAGGCCGAACAGCTCCCCGAGGTCGCCGATGTCGAGGCGCGCGGTCACCCGGAAGCAGCCGTTCTCCAGCTCCTGGACGGGCGGGAGTTCGCGGTCGTACTCGTCGGTGATCTCGCCGACGATCTCTTCGAGGATGTCCTCGATGGTGACGATGCCCGCCGTGCCGCCGTACTCGTCGATCACAACGGCGACATGGCTGCGGTCCTGCTGCATCTCGCGCAGCAGATCACCGGCGTTCTTCGTGTCGGGCACGAACGCCGCCGGCCGTATCGCCGTGGAGACCGGATCGGCCTCCGACTCCCGGTTGATGTGCGTCTTGCGGACCAGGTCCTTGAGGTACACGATGCCGACGATGTCGTCCTCGTTCTCCCCGGTGACGGGGATCCGCGAGAAACCGGAGCGCAGCGCCAGGGTCAGCGCCTGCCGGATCGTCTTGTAGCGCTCGATGCAGACCAGGTCGGTCCGCGGCACCATGACCTCGCGTACGAGCGTGTCACCGAGCTCGAAGACCGAGTGCACCATGCGGCGCTCCTCGTCCTCGATCAGCGACTCCTGCTCGGCGAGGTCGACCATCGCCCGCAGTTCGGCCTCGCTGGCGAACGGCCCCTTGCGGAACCCCTTGCCCGGCGTCAGCGCGTTGCCGATGAGGATCAGCAGCTGCGGGATGGGGCCCATGATCCTGGCCAGCGGCAGCAGGACGTACGCCGCTGCCGTGGCCGTGTTCAGCGGGTGCTGGCGGCCGATGGTGCGCGGCGACACACCGATGGCGACATAGGAGACGAGAACCATCACGGCCATGGCGACGGCCAGCGCCTCCCAGGTCTCCGGGAACTCCTTCAGACAGGCGTACGTGACGAGCACACCGGCCGACATCTCGCAGGCGACCCGCACCAGCAGGGCGACATTGAGATAACGGGTCGGATCCGCCGCGACCTGTTCCAGCTTCTGGCTGCCGCGCCGGCCGGATCGGACCGCCTCGGCGGCCCGGAAACTGGACGTACGGGCGATGCCCGCCTCCGCACAGGCGGCCAGCCAGCCGACGACGACCAGCAGGACGGCACCGAGGACGAGGGGAACGCTCACGACACGGTGGGCGCGGGCGACGGGCCGGTCAGGCCGTGCTCGGCGCGCCAGCCGTCGACGATCGCGGCCTGGAGACCGAACATCTCGGCCTTCTCGTCCGGCTCCTCGTGGTCGTACCCGAGGAGGTGCAGCACTCCATGGACGGTGAGGAGCTGGAGCTCCTCGTCCATGGAGTGCTGCGTCTCCGCGTCCTCACCCTGCTTCTTGGCGACCTCCGGGCAGAGCACGATGTCACCGAGGAGCCCCTGCGGGGGCTCCTCGTCGTCCTTGGACGGCGGACGGAGTTCGTCCATCGGGAAGGACATGACATCCGTGGGTCCCGGCAGGTCCATCCACTGGATGTGGAGCTGCTCCATGGCGTCGGTGTCCACCACGATCACCGAGAGTTCGGAGAGCGGGTGGATCCGCATCCGCGCGAGCGCGTAGCGGGCGATGTCGAGGATCGCCTGCTCGTCGACCTCGGTTCCGGACTCGTTGTTGACGTCGATCGACATGGTGCGCTGCGACTACTTCCGTTTGTGGCTGTCTCGGCTGTCGTACTTTTCGTACGCGTCGACGATACGGCCGACCAGCTTGTGCCGGACGACATCCTGGGAGGTGAGCCGGGAGAAGTGCACGTCCTCGACGCCGTCCAGGATGTCCTGGACCTGACGCAGACCGCTCTTGGTCCCGTTCGGCAGGTCGACCTGAGTGACGTCACCGGTGACGACGATCTTCGAGTCGAAACCGAGCCGGGTCAGGAACATCTTCATCTGCTCGGCGCTGGTGTTCTGCGCCTCGTCGAGAATGATGAACGCGTCATTGAGCGTGCGGCCGCGCATGTACGCCAGGGGCGCCACCTCGATCGTGCCCGCCGCCATCAGCCGCGGGATCGAGTCGGGGTCGAGCATGTCGTGGAGCGCGTCGTAGAGCGGGCGCAGATATGGGTCGATCTTCTCGTAGAGAGTGCCCGGCAGGAAGCCGAGCCGCTCGCCCGCCTCGACGGCGGGACGGGTCAGGATGATCCGGTTGACCTGCTTGGACTGCAGGGCCTGGACCGCCTTCGCCATGGCGAGATAGGTCTTGCCGGTGCCCGCGGGGCCGATACCGAAGACGACTGTGTGCTTGTCGATGGCGTCGACGTACCGCTTCTGATTGAGCGTCTTGGGGCGGATCGTGCGACCGCGGCTGGAGAGGATGTTCTGGGTGAGCACCTCGGCCGGTGTCTCAGGGCCGTCCCCCTCGCCGCTCTCACTCGCCCTGAGCATGGCGATCGAGCGTTCCACTGCGTCCTCCGTCATCGGCTGACCGGTGCGGAGCACCAGCATCATCTCGTCGAACAGGCGCTGGATCAGGGCGACTTCCGTCGCGTCTCCGGCGGCGCTGACCTCATTTCCCCGGACATGGATGTCGGCCGCCGGGAAGGCCGTCTCGATCACGCGCAGCAGGGCGTCACCTGAGCCCAGAACGGTCACCATCGGATGCTTGGCCGGAACGGTGAACTGGGCTCGTGCCTGCCCCGGCGCGGGGGTCTGGGCTGTGGGTGTCTGAGTCATGGGCCGGCTCTGTGGCCTGCACATACCTCCCGTTGCAAGGTTCTCGCCGATCGACAACCTCTGGATTACCAAGCGTACGACTCCGCACTGACAACACCGAGGGCTTTTTCGCACAGGCTGCGAACACATGTGCCCAGGGTTACGCCGGGCGGCGGAAGCCGATCGTCGGGACGGCCCGGCGCAGCGGCCACGGCCGGGCGGTCGCGGGCAGCAGTTCCTCCAGGAACGCGTATCGCTGCAGCGCCGCCGGGTCCTGGTCGGCGAACGTGCGGACCTGCTGCCACCAGGCGGCGATCTCCTCCCAGTCCGGCGCCGACAGCGATCCGCCGAACTCCTGCACCGAGAGCGCCGCGGTGAGCCCGGCGAAGGCCAGCCGGTCGGCCAGCGGCCAGTCCGCCAGGGTGCCGGTGACGAATCCGGCGACGAAGACATCGCCCGCCCCGGTCGGGTCCAGCGCCTCGACCTCGATCGCGGGTACCTCGGCGCTCGCCCCGGTCACCGCGTCCACCGCGTACGCGCCCTCCGCGCCCAGGGTGACCACGGCGAGCGGCACCCGCTCGGCCAGGGCGTGGGCGGCGGCGCGCGGGCAGTCGGTGCGGGTGTAGCGCATCGCCTCCTCGGCGTTGGGCAGGAAGGCCTGGCAGTGCTCCAGGTCGACGAGGGCGTCAAGGTCCCAGCGGCCGGTCTCGTCCCAGCCGACGTCGGCGAAGATCCGGGCGCCGTTCCTGGCCGCCCTGGCGACCCAGGGCTCGCTGCGGCCGGGGACGAGCGAGGCAATGGCGGCCCGGGCACGGGGCGGGCAGCTCGGGAACGCGGGTTCCTCGGCGGGGACCGCGACGCCGGGGGTGTCAGCGGGGCCCGGGGCCTCGTGGCCGTGCGAGACCATCGTCCGCTCGCCCTCGTACGCCATCGAGACGGTCACCGGCGAGTGCCAGCCGGGGACGGTGTGCGACATCGACAGGTCGATGCCCTCACCCTGCTCCAGGGCATCCCAGCAGTACTCCCCGTAGTGGTCGTCGCCGAACGCCGCGGCCAGCGAGGTGTGCAGTCCCAGCCGGGCCAGCGCGGTGGCCATGTTGGCGACCCCGCCGGGGCTGGAACCCATGCCGCGCGCCCAGGACTCGGTACCGCGCACCGGGGCGCTGTCCAGGCCGGTGAAGACGATGTCGAGGAAGACCGTGCCGGTGAGGAAGACGTCGCAGTCCGGGTCCTGAGGGGCGCGCAGCCCGTCCAGTGGGTCGATGCCTGGAATGTGTGTGCTCACTTGCACTCCCCGGTCGTGGCAGATCTGGCCAGTGTGCCCGATTCACCCCCGTAACCGGAGGGTCCGCGCCGCCGCTTCCGGAGGGTCGGGGGCGACCCCGCACATACAGACGCTGACCTGCGCAAACGAACGCTGCTACCCGGACGGCCGGAGGGCAAACGCATATGTGGCCCAGATCACACAGGGGCGCCTTTCGGCCAGCCTGACGCAGTTGATACAAATTGGCCCGCGAGCCCCGTCGGCGACAGTCGCCGCGTGCCCCGCCTCCCCCGTGTTTCCCGCATTGCCCTCCCCTGCCTTCTCTGCCTCCTTCGGCATGTCTTCAGGAACGCCCATGTCCTCGCGCCCTCGCGCCGCGTGGCCCCTGGTCGCCGTGTTCACCGCCGGTTACCTCGCCGCCTATCTGCTCCCCACCATCGTCGGACGGCTCTCCGTCCATCTGGGCCTCAGTACGGCCCAGGCCGGTCTGGTGGGCAGCGCCCTGCTGCTGAGCTCAGCCACCGCCGGGTTCACGCTGGCGGGCCGGGTCGAGGTGTACGGCCCGCGAAGGGCGGCCCGGACCGGACTGGTGCTGGCCATGGTGGGGTACGGCTGCGCAGCGCTGGCAGGCTCCGTGCCGCTGGTGGTCATGGGCGCGATGATCGGCGGCTTCGGCTCCGGCACGGCGACCGCGGTGGCCGCAGCGGGCATCGCCGCCCAGCGCGATCCGCACCGGACCTCGTCGCTGGGGCTGCTCAGCGTCTCCGCGACGGCGGGCGCCCTGTATCTGACGATCCCGCACCTCGGCGGCGGCCACCGGCTGCCGTTCGCCTCGATCGCCCTGGCCGCCCTGTTCGTCTGGCCCGCCACCGCGCGGCTCGGCGGTGCCGCGCCCAGCGGTCCCGCCGCCCCCGTCGCCGGCCGGTTGCCGCACCGCCGTTCCGGTCTGGTGCTGGCGGGCGGAATGCTCGTCTGGTCCATGGCACAGAACGCGCTGTGGGGCGTCAGCGGCCGGATCGGTGTGGTCCAGGCCGGGCTCTCCGAGGTCACCGTCGGTGCGGTGTTCGCCGCCGCGCTCGGTGCGGGTCTGCTCGGGGTGATGGGCGCCGGGGTGCTGGGCGCGAGGCTCGGCCGCGCGGTGCCGATCGGCATGGGCACCGTGATCATCGCGGTGAGCATCGTGCTCAGCTCGTCGGCCGGGAATCTCGGTTCGTTCGCGACCGGCGAGATCCTGTGGAACACCGTCTACCCGGTGGTCCTGTCGTATCTGATCGGCCTGGCCGCTTCCCTGGACGTACGCGGTCGCTGGGCGGTGCTCGCGGGCTCCGCGTCATCCGTCGGAGTGGCCTGCGGACCGGTGCTCGGCAGCGTGCTGTCCGAGCAGGCCGGCTACCCGGTCATGGGGCTGATCCTGGGCGCCGTCACGCTCCTGGTCGCGGCCCCGGTCACGGCTGTCGCCCTGCACACCGGTGGCCGCCCGCTGGTGCCGGGATCGGTGCGCCGCAGGGGCGGCGCACCGGCCGCGCTGCTCGCCGTCACCACCGGAGCGGTACCCGGTGCCGTGCCCAAGCTGGGCGCGCCCGAGCAGGCCGTCACGGAGATCAGCCTGCCCGCGCTGCGTCGCAGGCGCCCGGTCAGGAACGCGTTCCGGACGGCCGGCCCGTCGGGTGCGGCCGGTCAGTCGAACTCGTACGCCTCGACCTCGGCCAGATAGCGCGTCCTGCGCTCCTCGTCGTGGTCGAGGAAGGCCGCCTCGAAGGAGTTGCGCGCCAGCGTACGCAACTGCTCGTGGTCCAGGCCGAGCGTCTCGTGGACGGCGTGGAAGGTGTCCCCGACGTATCCGCCGAAATAGGCGGGGTCGTCGGAGTTCACCGTGCAGAGCAGTCCGGCGGCCATCATGGCCCGCAGCGGGTGCTCCTCCAGCGTGTCGATGGCGCGCAGCCGCACGTTGGACAGCGGGCAGAGGGTGAGCGGCACCCGCTCGGCGGCCAGCCGCTTCACCAGGTCCGCGTCCTCCATGCAGCGCAGCCCGTGGTCGATACGCTCGGCCCCGAGGACGTCCAGGGCCTCCCGGATGTACTCGGGCGGGCCCTCCTCGCCGGCATGGGCGACCTTGCGCAGCCCGAGCGCCCCGGCCGCCTCGTACACCTCACGGAACTTGACGGGCGGGTGCCCGACCTCCGCCGAGTCGAGGCCGACCGCGCTGATCCGGTGCAGATACGGCTTCGCGGCCTCCAGGGTCTCCAGCGCCGACTCGGCCGACTGGTCGCGCAGGAAGCACATGATCAGCTGGGTGGAGATGCCGTGCTTCTCCTCGCTGCGGTCCAGCGCCCGGCCGAGCCCGTCGACGACGGTGCCGATCGGGACGCCGCGGGCGGTGTGTGCCTGCGGGTCGAAGAAGATCTCCGCGTGCCGGACGCCCTGGGCGGCGGCGCGGGTGAGATACGCGTCGGCGAGTTCCTCGAAGTCCTCCTCGGTCCGGAGCACCGCCATCAGGGCGTAGTACAGATCGAGGAAGGTCTGCAGATCGTCGAAGAGATAGGCGGTGCGGAGCTCTTCGGTGTTCGCGTACGGCAGCTGCACGCCGTTGCGTTCGGCGAGCGCGAAGGCCAGCTCGGGTTCGAGGGTTCCTTCGATGTGGAGGTGGAGTTCGGCTTTGGGGAGGTGCACGGGTTTTTCACGCTCACAAATGGTGGTGCTGATGTGTTTCAGAGGTGCCGGGTGGGCACGGGAACCCGGCCGAGGTCCCGGGCGACGGTCAGTTCGCCCTCGAACCCTGCGGCGCGGGCCTGGGCCTCGAAGACGGCCGGATCGTCGTACCGCTGCGAGAAGTGCGTCAGCACGAGGTGCCGTACGCCCGCGTCCCGGGCCACCCGGGCCGCCTGGCCGGCGGTCAGATGGCCGTGGTCGGTGGCCAGTCGTTCGTCCTCGTCGAGGAAGGTCGACTCGATGACCAGCAGGTCGCATCCCTCGGCGAGCACGTGCACGCCGTCGCAGAGCCTTGTGTCCATGATGAACGCGAACCGCTGCCCGCGCCTGCGCTCGGAGACCTCGTCGAGCGGCACGCCGCCGAGGGAGCCCTCCCGCTGGATCCGGCCGACGTCCGGCCCCTTGATGCCGTGCTCGGCGAGCTTCGCGGGCAGCATGCGGCGCCCGTCGGGCTCGACGAGCCGGTAGCCGTACGACTCGACGGGGTGCGAGAGCCGGTGGCTGCTGAGCGTGTACGCGTCCGTGGCGGCGAGCACCCCGTCGGCGGCGACCGGGGCCTCGGTCAGCTCGACGGACTCGCGGTAGGCGGTCGCGTACCGCAGCCGCTCGAAGAAGCGCTGTCCGCTCGCCGGGTAGTGCGCGGTGACCGGGTGCGGGACCTGGTCGAGGTTGATCCGCTGGATCACCCCGGCCAGGCCGAGCGAGTGGTCACCGTGGAAGTGCGTGACACAGATCCGGTTGATGTCGTGCGCGGCGACGCCGGCCCGCAGCATCTGGCGCTGAGTGCCCTCACCCGGGTCGAAGAGGATGCCCTCGCCGTCCCAGCGGAGCAGATAGCCGTTGTGATTGCGGTGCCTGGTCGGGACCTGGCTGGCGGTGCCGAGGACCACGAGTTCGCGTACGGACACGGTGTGCGATCGACCGTTCTAGCCGGGGGGCCACTGCAGTCCGCGGCCGCCCAGGACGTGGGCGTGCGCGTGGAAGACGGTCTGTCCGGCGCCCGAGCCGGTGTTGAAGACGACCCGGTAGCCGCTGTCCACGATCTTCTCGTCGGCGGCGACGTGTCCGGCCTCGCGCAGTATGTCGGCGGCGATCCCCGGCTCGGCGGCGGCGAGGGCGGCGGCGTCCGGGTGGTGGACGCGGGGGATGACGAGTACGTGCGTGGGGGCCTGCGGGTTTATGTCACGGAAGGCGACGGTGGTTTCGGTCTCCCGGACGATGGTTGCCGGGATGTCACCCGAGACGATCTTGCAGAACAGGCAGTCGGGCTGCGGTTCTCCCGCCATGGGGTCGGCTCCTCGGTCGATGGTGATCGTTGTACGGCATGGTATCGGGACGCCTGCGGCGGACTCGTTCCCCAGCCGCCCCTTCCCGTATCCGGGGGCGGAGCCCCAGTACGGGAAGGGGCGGCTGGGGGGCAAGGCCCGCCGCAGGCGCACCCGCCACCTATGCCCCCGGCCGCTCCGGTGCTCGCTTCGCCGGCGTCTGGGCCAGCGACGCGAGCGCGATCCGGATCGCCTCGTCCAGCTGCGGATCCCGCCCCGCGGCATGGTCCTGCGGCGCCATCACGACCTCGACATCGGGATCGACCCCGTGGTTCTCCACACCCCAGCCGTAACCCTCGAACCAGAACGCGTACTTGGGCTGGGTGACCGACGTCCCGTCCACGAGCTTGTACCGGCTGTCGATGCCGACCACCCCGCCCCAGGTACGCGTGCCGACCACCGGCCCGATGTGCAGCGCCTTGATCGCGGCGTTCACGATGTCGCCGTCCGAGCCGGAGAACTCGTTGGCGACGGCCACCACGGGGCCGCGCGGTGCGTCCTCCGGGTAGCTGTACGGCTGCCTCCCGCGCGGCAGGTCCCAGCCGACGATGCGCCGGGCGAGCTTCTCCACGATCAGCTGCGAGGTGTGGCCGCCCCGGTTCTCCCGTACGTCCACCACCAGCCCCTCGCGGGCCACTTCGATCCGCAGGTCGCGGTGGAGCTGTGCCCAGCCCGAGCCGACCATGTCGGGGACATGGAGGTAGCCGAGGCGTCCGTCGGAGTGCTCGTGGACGTAGGCCCGCCGGTCGGCGACCCACGCGTGGTAGCGCAGCGCCTCCTCGTCGGCGACCGGTACGACGACGACATGGCGCGGGTCACCGCCGTCCACCGGTGAGACGGTCAGCTCGACCGGTTTGCCGGCCGAGCCGGTGAGCAGCGGTCCGGGCCCGGCCACCGGGTCGACCAGGTGCCCGTCGACGGCGAGGATCGCGTCCCCGACGCGCACCGCCACCCCGGGTGCGGCGAGCGGCGAGCGGGCCGCAGGGTCGGAGGTCTCCGACGGCAGGATCCGGTCGATGCGCCAACTTCCCTCGCCCGTACGGGAGATGTCCGCACCGAGCAGCCCCTGCCGGGCCGAGTCGTCGCGCCATCCGCCGGGCGGCGTCACATAGGCGTGCGAGGTGCCGAGCTCGCCCTGCACCTCCCACAGCAGGTCGATCAGGTCGTCATGGGTGGCGACGCGCTCCAGCACCGGGCGGTAGCGGTCCAGGACTCCGTCCCAGTCGATGCCGCCCATGTCGGGACGCCAGAAGTTGTCCCGCATGATGCGCCCGGCCTCGTCGTACATCTGACGCCACTCGGCGGCCGGGTCGAGGGTCCGGCGAATCCGGGAGAGGTCGACGGTGACGCTGCTGTCGCTGCCGCCGTCGTGGTCGTCGCCGGCCGGGACGCGGCTGTCGGACGGTACGACGCGCAGCTTGCCCCGGGTGTACAGGACGATCCGCTTGCCGTCGCCGCTGACCGCGAAGCCGTCGACGTCCGAGGCGAGTTCCTCGCAGCGCAGCTTCTCCAGGTCGTACCGTTCGACGACGGTCTCGGGCCGGCGGGCGTCGGGCGTGGCGCCGCTCGTACCGAGCACCCCGGTCACCGGGTGGCTCAGCCACAGCAGCCCGTCCTTCGCGGCGCGCAGCGTGGAGTAACTGGCGGCCTCGACGGGCAGCGGCACGATCCGGTCGGCGAGTCCGTCGAGGTCGATCCGGGTGACGGGCAGCGCGGTCGGGTTGTCCTCGCCCTCGCCGCCGCCCTTCTCCTTCTCGGCCGGACGGCCGTGGCGCTGCGGCCCGAACGGAGAGGGCGTGGTGGCGGCGAGCGTCAGCAGATGCGGACGGCAGGCGCCGATGAACGCCAGGTCGAAGACATGGGCGTCGTAGACCGGGTCGAAGGACCGCTCGGAGAGGAACGCAAGGTGCTTGCCGTCGGTGGTGAACGCGGGGGCGAAGTCCCGGAAGCGCAGCGGGGTGGCCTCGGCGACCGACAGATCGGCGAGGTGCGCGAGCTTGAGCTGCCTGAGCGGCTCGGGCCCGGGGTGCGACCAGGCGAGCCAGGCGGAGTCGGGCGAGAAGACAAGGCCTGAGGCGTCGCCGTGCTCGCTCCGGTCCACCTCGTGGACCTCGCCGCTCTCCCGCTCGACGATCAGTACCCGCCCGTCGTGCGCGGCAACGGCGAACCGGCTGCCGTCCGGGGCCGCCACCAGGCCGAGGACCCTGCCGATACGACCTGCGGCGAGGCGGCGCGGTACGGCGCCCGGCGCGGTGCCGGTGGCGGGTGCGCACTCCAGGGCGTCGTCGCCCTCGGCGTCGGTGACCCAGACGACGTGCTGGTCGCCGTCGGCCTGGAAGGTACGGGGCATCCTGGCCCGTACGCCCGGTTCGACGGCGAGCGCCCGGGCCGGGCCCTCGCGGTGGGTGACCCAGTGGACGGCGCCGCGCGTCCCGACGGCACTGCCGCGGCCCGTACGGTCCGGGGACGCGGAGTCGAGGTGGCTGCCGGCGTGCACCGAGTGGGGCTGGAGGTCGGCGCGCTGGCCGCCGAGCCGGATGTCGATACGACGGGGCTCGGAGCCTTCGAGGTCGTCCAGCAGCCAGAGTTCACCCGCCGAGGAGTAGCCGACGCGGGTTCCGTCGGTGGTCGCGTGGCGGGCGTAGAACCCCTCGACGCCGGTGTGCCGGCGCAGATCCGAGCCGTCGGGGAGCGAGGAGTAGAGCGCGCCCACGCCTTCGTGGTCGGAAAGGAAGGCGACGCGGTCACCCACCCACATCGGGGATTCGATGTTCCCGTCGAGGTCCTCGTGCAGCCGTACGAACTCCGCCGGGCCGTCGCTCGCGCCCTCTTCCGCGATCCACAACTTGCCCGCGGTGCCGCCCCGGTAGCGCTTCCAGGCGGCGGCCTCGCGCCCCATGGTGGCCGAGAGCAGCAGGACCCGCCCGCCGGGCCCGTACGCGAGGGAGCCGACCGGCCCGTACGGCAGGGTCCGCGCGGGCCCGCCGTCGACCGGTACGGCCCTGGCCCAGCTGCGCCGCAGTGACGCCTGCCCCTGGGCGCTGATGACCAGTACGTCGCCCCCGGGCGTCCAGCCGCGTACGGAGGTCCGTGCGTCGCCCCAGTACGTGAGCCGCTTGGAGGGGCCGCCGTCGACCGGTGCGATGTGCACTTCGGGCGCCCCGTCCCGGGTGGACGTCCAGGCGACGCGGGTTCCGTCGGGAGATATCCGCGGGTTGGTGACAGGTCGGTTGTCGGCGCTGACGCGCCAGGCTCGGCCGCCGTCCAGCGGCGCCAGCCAGACATCGTCCTCGGCGGTGAAGGCGATCAAATCGCCCTGGACATGGGGGTATCGGAGGTAGGCAGGCTGCGTCACACGGATCAGCCTAGGCCGCTGACGTGCTCCGCGGAACTGGGTTGGCCGGAGTCCGCCGGGTGGTCCGGTGCCGGTCACACTCACTTACCCAGGGGCGATTCGGTCACCGTGACCGTCACGGTGACCGTCGGCCGGGCGCCGCCACTGCCGCCGCCCCGGGGCTGATTCGCCCCGACGGCCGACGGGGCGGCGTTGTTGCAGTTGCCGAGCACATCTGACCGGAAGACGGCCTTCCCGCCGGTCCTGGCGGTCAGGTCGCCCCGCACACACCGCCCGTCGAGAGCCTGGGTCACCTTGCCGGTGATCGTGATGTCCTTGCCGCTCCCCGTCCTTCCGGTGCAGTCGACGTCCGCGATCCGGCGCGCGGAGGCGGAGGGCGACGCGCCCTGGAGCCGGTCCCCGTCGACGTCGGCCGTGCAGTTCAGCCACCGCACATCGACCCCGTTGCGCTCCAGGGCGCTGGTGCCGGTCAGGTCGGTGGTCACGGCGATGGATGTGGAGTTCATGCTGCCCGTCGGCTCACAGGCCACGACACTTGCGACCGCCGCGCCCGCGAGTGCGGACGCGGCCAGAACGCGACGGGTTCTTCCCTGACCCCATGCCCTTGATGTCCCCATACGGGCAGTTTCCCACCGTTCCCCCACGACGCGGTAGACGGCTTGCGGCCACAACGGGGCGGCGCAGGCGCGCCGGAGGGGGCTTACGCCCAGCGGCCGGTGCGCCCCAGCAGCAGTGCCGTCGCCGCCGTGCCCGCCGTCGAGGTGCGCAGAACCGACGTTCCGAGCCGGCAGGTACGGGCCCCCGCGGCGGCGAAGTCCGCCAGTTCGTCCGGCGACACACCCCCCTCGGGGCCGACGACCAGCACGATCTCGCCCTGGGTGGGGAGCTGGACGGTGGCCAGCGGCTCACTGTCGTGGCCCCGGTCCTCGTGCAGGACTGCGGCGAAGTCCGCCGCGGCCAGAAGTGCGGCAACCTGTTTGGTCGTCAGCGCGTCCGCCACCTCGGGGAAGCGCACCCGGCGCGACTGCTTGCCTGCTTCCCGGGCGGTGTTGCGCCATTTCGCGAGGGACTTGAGGCCGCGGTCGCCCTTCCACTGGGTGATGCAGCGCGACGCCTGCCAGGGCACGATCGCGTCGACACCGGTCTCCGTCATCGTCTCGACGGCGACCTCGCCGCGGTCCCCCTTGGGCAAGGCCTGGACGACGGTGATACGGGGTGCGGGCCACGGCTCCTCATGAACCGTCGCCAGTGCGGCGACCACGAGCCGGTCCTTGCCCTCGGCGGCCCTGACGACGCCCTCCGTCCAACGGCCGTGGCCGTCCGTCAGCACGACGTCCTCACCGGCGTGCAGCCGCTTCACCGATACGGCGTGCCGTCCCTCGGGTCCTTCCAGGACGAACTCGGGCCCGTCGGGGACCTGTTCGACGACGAAGACCGGTGCGGTCACTGCGTACTCCCTGTGCTCACTGCCGTCCGTGCGGCGTCCAGTTCTTCTGCGAGCAGTCCGATCAGCCGGCCGGCGGGCAGCTCGCGTGCCATCCGGTGCCCCTGCCCCGCCCACAGTGCCATGCCCTGGGCGTCCCCGGCCTTTGCCGCCGCCGCGCGCAGCCCCGCCGTCAGATAGTGGACCTGCGGGTAGGCGGCGGGGGCGTACGGGCCGTGCTCGCGCATGAAGCGGTTGACCAGGCCGCGGGCCGGGCGGCCGGAGAACGCCCGGGTCAGGGCGGTCCGTACGAACAGCGGGTTGGTCAGTGCCTGCTTGTGCAGCAGATTCGCCCCGGACTCGGGGCAGACGAGAAACGCCGTGCCGAGCTGCGCCGCCTCCGCACCCGCGGCGAGCACCGCGGCGATCTGGGACCCGCGCATCAGCCCGCCCGCGGCGATGATCGGCACCTGTACGGTCTCGCGGACCTGGGACACCAGGGAGAGCAGCCCGATCCCGGTGCCGTCGGTCTGCGGGTCGTCGCGGTGGGTGGACTGGTGGCCGCCCGCTTCTATGCCCTGGACACAGACCGCGTCGGCCCCCGCCCACTGGGCGGCCTGGGCCTCCTCGGGCGTGGTGACCGTCACGACGGTGTACGTGCCGACGCCTGCGAACGCGTCGAGGGTGTCGCGTGTCGGGCAGCCGAAGGTGAACGAGACTGCCGGGACCGGGTCCTCCAGGAGGATGGCGAGCTTGGCCTCGTAGCCGTCGTCGCCGCTGGAGTCCGGGTCGCCGAGCGGGGTCTCGTACCAGGCGGCCTCGCCGGCCAGCTGATGCCGGTACACCTCGACGGCGCTCGGGTCGGCGAGACCCGGCTGCGGCATGAAGAGATTGACGCCGAAGGGCTGACCGGTCAGCCCGCGCAGCTGTTTGATCTCGTTGTACATGCCGTCCGCCGTCTTGTACCCGGCGGCGAGGAAGCCCAGCCCGCCCGCTTCGGCGACGGCCGCGACGAGCTGCGGACAGGACGCACCACCCGCCATCGGGGCCTGCACGACCGGATACCGGCAGAGATCGGTCAACACGGATGACATGACCGCATCGTGTCACGTCCTGCATGCCTCGGCGTGCGCGGCCTGCGGTCCATTTTGTCCTCAAACGCCGGACGGGCTCGGCAGGCGAGCCCGTCCGGCGGCGGGGAACGGTGTGCGGGGGCCGTCAGCGCCCGTTGAAGGCGTCCTTCAGCCGGGAGAACAGCCCCTGCTGCCCGGGCTGGAACTGGCCGGTGGGCCGCTCCTCGCCGCGCAGCTTCGCCAGGTCCCGCAGCAGTCGCTCCTGCTCCGGGTCCAGCTTCGTCGGGGTCAAGACCTCGACGTGCACGATCAGATCGCCACGCCCGCCGCCCCGCAGATGCGTGATCCCGCGGCCGTGCAGCGGGACCGACTGGCCGGACTGGGTGCCGGGCCGGATGTCGACCTCCTCCAGGCCGTCGAGCGTCTCCAACGGCACCTTGGTGCCGAGCGCGCCCGCCGTCATGGGGATGGTGACCGTGCAGTGCAGATCGTCGCCGCGGCGCTGGAACACCGAGTGCGGCAGCTCGTGGATCTCCACGTACAGATCCCCGGCCGGGCCGCCGCCGGGGCCGACCTCGCCCTCGCCCGCGAGCTGGATGCGGGTGCCGTTGTCGACACCGGCGGGGATCTTCACGGTGAGCGTGCGCCTCGACCGGATACGGCCGTCGCCGGCGCACTCCGGGCACGGGGTCGGCACGACCGTACCGAAGCCCTGGCACTGCGGGCAGGGCCGCGAGGTCATGACCTGACCCAGGAAGGACCGGGTGACCTGGGAGACCTCGCCGCGGCCGCGGCACATGTCACAGGTCTGGGCGGAGGTGCCGGGTGCGGCGCCCTCGCCGTTGCAGGTCACACAGACGACGGCCGTGTCGACCTGGATGTCCTTGGTGGTGCCGAACGCGGCCTCGGCGAGATCGATCTCCAGCCGGATCATCGCGTCCTGGCCGCGCCGGGTGCGCGAACGGGGTCCGCGCTGCGACGACGTACCGAAGAACGCGTCCATGATGTCGGAGAAGTTGCCGAAGCCACCCTGTCCGAATCCGCCCGCGCCACCGCCGCCGGAGGCGGACAGCGGGTCGCCGCCGAGGTCGTAGACCTGCTTCTTCTGCGGGTCCGACAGCACCTCGTAAGCGGCGTTGATCTCCTTGAACCGCTCCTGGGTCTTCGGATCGGGGTTCACATCCGGATGCAGCTCACGAGCGAGCCGACGGAATGCCTTCTTGATCTCGTCCTGAGATGCGTCGCGGCGCACGCCGAGTACGGCGTAGTAGTCCGTGGCCACTTACGACTCCGCCAGGATCTGTCCGACGTAACGTGCCACTGCGCGTACCGCTCCCATCGTTCCGGGGTAGTCCATGCGGGTCGGTCCGACCACGCCGAGTTTGGCGACTGCCTCGTCGCCCGAACCGTAGCCGACCGCGACGACGGACGTGGAGTTGAGCCCCTCGTGGGCGTTCTCGTGCCCGATCCGTACGGTCATGCCCGAGTCCTTGGCCTCGCCGAGCAGCTTCAGCAGCACGACCTGCTCCTCCAATGCCTCCAGCACCGGCCGGATCATCACAGGGAAGTCGTGCCCGAAGCGGGTGAGGTTGGAGGTGCCGCCGATCATCAGCCGCTCCTCCGTCTCCTCGACAAGGGTTTCGAGCAGGGTGGAGAGCACGGTGGACACGGTTCCCCGGTCCTCGCTCTCGAAGGATTCCGGCAGATCCTGCACCAGCTGCGGGACATCCGCGAAACGGCGTCCGACGACCCGGCTGTTGAGCCGGGCCCGCAGATCGGCGAGAGAGGTCTCACCGAACGGAGCGGGGCAGTCGATCATGCGCTGCTCGACCCGGCCGGTGTCCGTGATCAGCACGAGCATCAGCCGGGCGGCTGCCAGCGACAGCAGCTCCACATGCCGAACCGTCGACCGGGTCAGCGAGGGGTACTGCACGATGGCGACCTGCCGGGTCAGCTGCGCGAGCAGCCGTACGGTGCGGCCCACGACATCGTCGAGGTCGACCGCGCCGTCGAGGAAATTGTGAATGGCACGACGTTCCGGCGACGAGAGGGGCTTGACACCCGCAAGCTTGTCGACGAAGAGCCGGTAGCCCTTGTCCGTCGGGATGCGTCCCGCACTGGTGTGGGGCTGGGCGATGAAACCCTCGTCCTCCAGCACCGCCATGTCGTTGCGGACGGTGGCCGGGGAGACCCCCAGCTTGTGCCGCTCCGTGAGCGCCTTGGAGCCCACGGGCTCCTCGGTGCCGACATAGTCCTGGACGATGGCGCGCAGCACTTCGAGTCTGCGTTCGCTGAGCATCGCGCACACCTCCAGCTGTGTTTCCTCGGTGGTTCTCGGGCCGTTCCTGTTTCATTCCCAGGAATCCCCCTGGCACTCTGTCCTCACGAGTGCCAGCAATCCCCCGGCCAGTGTACGGCGGCCGGGTGGGGGCCTAGCAAGGGCGACCGGTCACGCTACCGCGAGACTGCGCAGGTCGTTGCCGATAGCGTCGCGGTATGGACGCCTCTTGGGAAGAGTTCGGCTGGGAGCGACTCGGTCACGGAGTGGGCCGACGGCGCCTCCCCGGATGGGATGCGACAGTCGCACTGGTGGTCGGAGCGGATGGAGTGCTGCTCTACGACACCGGATCAACACTCCGCGAAGGTGAGGAAATCCGGGCCCAGGCACAGGCCCTGCTCGGCCGGAAGGTGACGCATATCGCACTCAGCCACCCCCATTTCGACCATGTACTGGGCACCGCCGCCTTCTCCGGCACCCAGGTGTACGGAGCAGTCGGCATGGCCGGGCTGATGAAGCTCGGGGCGGACGATCTGCACGCCTCCGCGGTGCGCCACGGAGTGTCCGAAAACGATGCGGCCGAGGCCGTCGATGCGCTGGTGGCCCCGCACCATGAAGTGCGCGACGAGTGGACGCTCGATCTGGGCGGCGGCCGTCAGGTGCTGCTGGCGAATGTGGGCCCCGCCCACAGCAGCCACGATCTGGCGGTGCTCGTCCCCGGCTCCCCCTCGGTGGTGCTCTGCGGCGACTTGGTCGAGGAGTCCGGCGAACCGCAGGCGGGACGGGACGCCGTCCCGTCCCGCTGGCCGGCCACGCTGGACCGGCTGCTGGCGCTGGGCGGCGAGGACGCGGTGTACGTTCCGGGGCACGGGGCGGTGGTGGACGCGGCGTTCGTCAGGGACCAGCGTGACCAACTGGCCGTCCTCTTCGGCGTGTCGTGACGTGTTGTCGTCTTATCGTCATCCGATGCGCAGCTACCAGCCGGACCTGACCCCGCCGTGGAAGAAGTCCGCCCCCGTTCCCGAGGTCCCCGCCGATCCCGATCTGGTCGTGGAGGAGGTCTCCACGGGATTCTGCGGTGCGGTGATCCGCTGCGAGAAGACGGCCCAGGGTCCGACGGTGACCCTGGAGGACCGCTTCGGCAAGCACCGGGTGTTCCCGATGGAGCCGCGCGGCTTCCTGCTGGAGGGCCGGGTGGTCACGCTCGTGCGCCCGTCGGCGGCCGCTCCCGTACGCCCCGCGCGTACGGCATCGGGTTCGGTCGCGGTCCCCGGGGCGCGCGCCCGGGTCGCGCGGGCGGGCCGGATCTATGTGGAGGGCCGCCACGACGCGGAGCTGGTCGAGCGGGTCTGGGGCGACGACCTGCGGATCGAGGGCGTGGTCGTCGAATACCTCGAGGGCATCGACGACCTCCCGGCCATCGTGCGCGAGTTCTCCCCCGGCCCGGACGCCAGGCTGGGCGTTCTGGTCGACCACCTGGTCCCGGGCTCAAAGGAGTCCCGGATCGCCTCCCAGGTCTCGGACGCGAACGTGCTGGTGGTCGGCCACCCCTACATCGATGTGTGGGAGGCGGTGAAGCCGTCGTCCGTGGGCATCGCCGCCTGGCCGGTGATCCCGCGTGGCCAGGACTGGAAGACGGGCGTGTGCCGCGCTCTGGGCTGGCCGGAGAACACGGGCGCGGCCTGGCAGCGAATCCTGTCCACGGTGCGCTCGTACCGGGATCTGGAACCGGCACTGCTGGGCTCCGTGGAGCACCTGATCGACTTCGTGACGGCGCCGCCTCGGTAGCCCCTTCGCCGGACCCCCGGCCTCTCCGGGGGCGGAGCCCCCGGTTACGGGAAGGAGCGGGCAGGGGAACGGGCCCGCCGCAGGCGCACCCGCACCCCACCCGGCCCCGCACCCGCCCTCTCAGTCCACCAGATCCCGCACCACCGCATCCGCCAGCAACCGCCCCCGCAACGTAAGCACCGCCCGCCCCTGCCCGTACGGCACCCGCTCCAGCAGCCCGTCCTCCACCGCCCGCCCCGCCGCGCCCAGCCCCGCCGGTGCCAGCAGCGACAACGGACACCCGTCCGCGAGCCGCAGCTCCAGCAGGATCCGCTCGACCCGCCGGTCCTCGGCGGAGAGGATCTCGCGCCCGGCCCCCGGCGATCGCCCCTCGGCCAGAGCCTGCGCGTACGCCCCCGGATGCTTCACGTTCCACCAGCGCACCCCGCCGACATGGCTGTGCGCCCCGGGACCGGCGCCCCACCAGTCGGCTCCGCGCCAGTACAGCTCGTTGTGCAGGCACCGGCCCTCGGGTGTGCGGGCCCAGTTCGACACCTCGTACCAGGAGAAGCCCGCCGCGGTCATCGCCTCGTCCGCGATCAGATACCGGTCCGCATGGGCGTCGTCATCGGTCATCGGAATCTCGCCGCGCCGGATCCGCCGGGCCAGCTGCGTCCCCTCCTCGACGATCAGCGCGTACGCGGACACATGGTCCGGCCCCGCGCCGATCGCCGCGTCCAGCGAGGCCCGCCAGTCGTCGTCGGACTCCCCGGGCGTGCCGTAGATCAGATCGAGGTTGACGTGCTCGAAGCCCGCCTCCCGCGCTTCGGCGACACACGCCTCGGGCCGCCCCGGCGTATGCGTACGGTCCAGGATCTTCAGCACGTGCTGCCGCGCGCTCTGCATCCCGAACGAGATCCGGTTGAAGCCGCCCTCCCGCAGCTCGGCCAGATACGCCGGATCGACGGATTCCGGGTTGGCCTCGGTGGTGATCTCGGCATCGTCCGCGAGCCCGAACTCGTCGCGGATCGCCCCCAGCATCCGTACCAGGTCTCCGGCGGCCAGCAGGGTCGGTGTGCCGCCGCCGACGAAGACCGTACGGACCGGACGCGGATCGTCACCGAGGACCTTGCGGGCCTGGCGGACCTCGCCGATCAGATGGGCCGCGTAGTTGTCCCGGGAGGCCAGCGCACCGCCGGAGCCGCGCAGCTCGGTGGCGGTGTAGGTGTTGAAGTCGCAGTAGCCGCAGCGGGTCGCGCAGTACGGCACATGCAGGTAGAAGCCGAGCGGCCGGTCGGCGGCGCCTTCCAGGGCATGGCGGGGCAGCGCCCCGTCGTCGGGTACGGGTTCACCATCGGGCAGTACGGAAGGCATACCGCCCATTGTCACTCGCCGCCGGGGACCTCCGAGCCACGTTCATGATCACGAAGGGGCACGCACTCGCGGGCCGCACCGCGGCACCCGGGCCGCAGCAAGCACCCCCGGCCGCCCCGCCGCACCCTCACCCCGCCTGCAGCACCAGCAGCGCCAGATCGTCATCGGGCGGCCGCTCGGCGAATTCGTGCACGGCCCGCTTGATCCGGTCCGCGATCCCGTCCGCCGACAGCCCGGCACAGTCGGCCAGCGCCCGGGCCAGACCGTCCCCGTCGTCGAACATCAGCGTCCCGGAGCGCCGCTCCGTCACGCCGTCCGTGACGCACAGCAGGCTGTCGCCGGGCGCCAGATCGAAGATCTGGCTCTCGTACGCGACGTCGTCGAAGATTCCGAGCAGTATCTGCGGCTCGGCGGCCGGCCGCACCTCGCCGTCGGGGCGCAGCAGCAGCGGCAGCGGGTGGCCGGCGCTGGCGAGGGTGCAGCGCACGCCGCCGCCGGGCAGCGGCACGAGTTCCCCGTACAGCAGGGAGAGAAAGCGGGACTGCCCGGTGTCCGCCGTCTGCTGGCCGCCCGCCGCGGCCACCATGAGCGCGGCCGCCTCGGCAGCCTCCATCGCGTCGTCGAGGAGCAGCCGGTTGAGCCGGTCCAGCACTTCGCCGACGCCGAAACCCTCACGGGCCAGCAGCCGCAGCCAGGGCCGGGCGAGGCCGGTGACGACGGCGGCTTCGGGGCCGCTGCCCTGTACATCACCGAGGACGAAGCACCAGCGGTCGCCGGGGCACGGGAAGATGTCGTAGAAGTCGCCGCCGACGACCCCGTCGTCGCTGGGCTCGTACACCAGTGAGCTGGTGACGCCGGGTATGTCGGCGACCTTGCTGGGCAGCAGCGCGCGCTGCAGGATGCGGCTGATGGTGGCCTGCCGGGTGTAGGCACGGGCGGCTCCGACGGCGAGGCCGACACGGCGTACGAAGTCCTCGATCAGGGCGGTCACTTCGTCGGGGACACGTACCGTGCCCTCCCGGCCCAGGAGTACGGCGCCGAGTGTCCGGCCGCCCGATGTGATCCGGTAGGCGAGAGCGGATCCGGCGCGCCCCTCGGATTCCCCGCCGTCCTCCTCGCCGCCGGGCCAGGGCATGGAGACGGGCCCGGTGCCCACCCGCTCGGGCAGCCGGATCGGGTCCTGCTCCAGCACCGTACGCAGCTGCCCGGTCTCGGCCTCGTCCCGGTGCCAGGCGCTGGCGAGCCGGGGGACGGCCGCGGGGCCGCCGTTCTCGGGCTCCAGCCAGATCGCGCACCAGTCGGCGAGTCTGGGCACCAGTAACTGTCCGGCGAGGGCCGCGACGATGTCCTCGTCGAGCTGGCCTGCGAGCAGGTCCGAGGCCTCGGCGAGGAACGAGAGCGCGCCGCGGCCGGCCCAGTCCGCGTCGTCGCGAAGGGCCCGCCGGGCGGTGGGGGCGAGCAGCTCGGCTGCGCGCAGCCCCTGCTGGAATCCGGACTCGGCCGACGGTTCGGGGAACGGGTTCCAGTCGTCGACGGGAAGCCGGGCCCAGACGGTCTTGAGGCCGGTGCGGTAGGTGATGCCCCAGCGCTCGGCGAGGGTGCCGACGAGCTGGAGCCCGCGACCGTACTCGGCGGGCTCCTCGGGGCCGGTGGGGGCATCGCCCTCCGCCGTGTCCGCTGCGTCCGTCGCGCTGCCGGCCTCCGGGCGTTCGCTGCGTACGGCACGGGCCGGGTGGTGGTCGGAGACCTCCAGCACCAGGGCCGCGGCCTCGTCCTCGGCGGCCTCCTCGAGCCGGCAGAGCAGCTCGACATTGGTCCCTGCGTGCACGACCGCGTTGGTGACCAGCTCGCTGACGACGACCGCCGCATCATCGGCCAGACGTTCGCTGAAGCCCACGGCCGCCGGCAGTCCCAGCCCGGTCCACTCGGTGAGCGCTGCCCGGACGAACCGGCGGGCGGCGGAGGGCGCGAGGAGGTTTCCGGGCAGGGACGTACGGGCGACCGGCCGCGCATCCGCATGGCCGACGGTGATACCGGGACGCTGAACGATGTCCCGCTGCAAGGGAATGGGCCCCACGGTGCAGCTCCTGACCTGTTCTCGCTCTGTCTGTCTGTTCTCGTTCTGTTCTCGCTGGGCGCCGCTGACGACACCGACAGAGTGACAGATGGACCATGCTCATAAGCAACGAGTTGCCGAAGTGAGCAGAGAAAGTGAGCAGAGGAAAACGGAAGCAGCCGCACCGTGCGGCCGGTCGGTGAGAACCCGTATTACGCCTCGCGGGCTCCTGCGTACATGTCGTCGATGAGGCCCTTGTACTCACGCTCGACGACCGGCCGCTTCAGCTTCAGACTGGGCGTCAGCTCGCCGTGCTCGATGTCGAGATCGCGGGGCAGCAGCCGGAACTTCTTGATGGTCTGCCAGCGCTGCAGCCCCTCGTTGAGCCGCTTCACATAGCCCTCGATGAGCGCGACGGCCTTGGGGGACGCCACCACTTCGGCGTACGGCTTCCCGCCCAGGCCGTTCTCGGCGGCCCAGCCGAGGATGGTCGGCTCGTCGAGTGCGATCAGGGCGGTGCAGAAGTTACGGTCCGCGCCGTGCACCAGGATGTTGGAGACGAACGGGCAGACCGCCTTGAACTGTCCCTCGACCTCCGCCGGGGCGATGTACTTGCCGCCGGAGGTCTTGATCAGGTCCTTCTTGCGGTCGGTGATCCGGAGATAGCCGTCCACGGACAGCTCGCCGATGTCGCCGGTGTGGAACCAGCCGTCCGCCTCCAGCACCTCGGTGGTCTTCTCCGGGAGCCCCTGGTAGCCCTGCATCACGCCGGGGCTGCGCAGCAGGATCTCGCCGTCGCCGGCGATCCGTACCTCGGTACCGGGGAGCGGCTTGCCCACGGTGCCGGTGCGGTAGGCCTCGCCCGGGTTGACGAAGGAGGCGGCGCTGGTCTCGGTGAGGCCGTAGCCCTCCAGGATGTGGATGCCGGCGCCCGCGAAGAAGTAGCCGATGTCGGGGGCGAGCGCCGCGGAGCCGGAGACACAGGCGCGCAGCCGGCCGCCGAAGGCCTCGCGGATCTTGGCGAAGACGAGGGCGTCGGCGACCTTGTGCTTGGCACCGAGCGCGAACGGGACGGAGGCCGTGCCGGTGCGCCGGAAGTTGTCCTGCGAGACCGTCGCGTACTCGCGGGCGACCCCGGCCGCCCACTGGAAGATCTTGTACTTGGCCCCGCCACCGGCCCGCGCCTTGGCCGCGACACCGTTGTAGACCTTTTCGAAGATCCGGGGGACGGCGGCCATGTACGTCGGCTGGACCACCGGCAGATTCTCGATGATCTTGTCGACCCGGCCGTCGACGGCGGTGACGTGGCCGACCTCGATCTGGCCGGAGGTGAGGACCTTGCCGAAGACGTGCGCGAGCGGCAGCCAGAGGTACTGGACGTCGTCCTTGGTGATCAGGCCGGTCGCCACGGTGGCCTTGGCCATGTACGACCAGTTGTCGTGCGGCAGGCGTACGCCCTTGGGGCGGCCGGTGGTGCCCGAGGTGTAGATCAGGGTGGCCAGCTGGTCGGCCGTGATGGCGGCGACCCGCTCCTTGACCGCATCGGGGTTCTTCGCCAGGTGCTCGGCGCCGCGGGCCTCCAGATCGGCAAGGGTGAGCACCCAGCCCTCGGGGTCGCCCTCGGCGGGTCCGGCGCCCTCGGGGTCGATGACGACGACATGGGCGAGGTTCGGCAGCTCGGCGCGGCGCTCGCGGGCCTTGGCCAGCTGGCCGGCGTCCTCGGCGATCAGGACCCGGCTCTCGGAGTCCGAGAGGATGAACGCCGACTCCGCGGCGTTGGTCGACGGGTAGATGGTCGTGGTGGCGGCACCCGCGCACATCACACCGAGGTCGACGAGGATCCATTCCACTCGCGTGCCGGCGGCGAGCGCGATCCGCTCCTCCGGCTGCACACCCAGACCGATCAGCCCTGCCGCGATGGCGTACACCCGCTCGGCGGCCTGGGCCCAGCTCAGCGACTTCCACTCATCGGGTCCCTCGCCGGTGGCCGCAGGGACGGGGTAGCGGTAGGCCTCCCCGTCCGGGGTGGCCGCCACGCGATCGATGAAGAGGTTCGCCACGGAGGGCGGTCGGTTCTCGATCAAGGTCTGTGTGTCGCTCACGACATCCTCCGAGCCTGCGGCAGTGCTTCACGACCGGCTGCTGATTGCTGCTTGTTCCTACGTGTGTTCCCGCGCACCCCGTGCGCTCGGTCCTGCGTGACTTGGTCCTGCGGTGCTTGTCCTGCGGCGCTCGGTCCCGCTTGTTTAACTGGCGAGTAACTACGAAGCCGTGATCAGGGTAGAGCGCCCGCGTCCGCCGCGTAAGGGGCAAAGGGCCGCCGCTTCATAACAAACGGGCCCCTGCGTCGCAGTGCGCTGCGACGCAGGGGCCCGTTGGGCTACCACCGGGTAGGGGCGGACGGAGCCGGGGTGGCGTCCGGGGCGGGAGTTGCTTCTCGGCCTTGCGGCGGAGGCTACTTCTTGGCCTTGCCGTCCCCGCCCGACTCGTCCGTCGACAGCACGGCGATGAAGGCCTCCTGCGGCACCTCCACATTGCCGACCATCTTCATCCGCTTCTTGCCTTCCTTCTGCTTCTCCAGCAGCTTCCGCTTACGGGAGATGTCACCGCCGTAGCACTTCGCGAGGACGTCCTTGCGGATGGCGCGGACGGTCTCACGGGCGATGACCCGGGAGCCGATGGCGGCCTGGATCGGCACCTCGAAGTTCTGCCGCGGGATCAGCTCGCGCAGTTTGGCGACGAGCCGCACGCCGTACGCGTACGCCTTGTCCTTGTGCGTGACCGCGGAGAACGCGTCGACCTTGTCGCCGTGCAGCAGGATGTCGACCTTGACGAGCTGGGCGGACTGCTCGCCGGTGGGCTCGTAGTCGAGGGAGGCGTAACCCCGCGTCTTGGACTTCAGCTGGTCGAAGAAGTCGAAGACGATCTCGGCGAGCGGCAGGGTGTAGCGGATCTCGACCCGGTCCTCGGAGAGGTAGTCCATGCCGAGCAGGGTGCCGCGCCGGTTCTGGCAGAGCTCCATGATCGCGCCGATGAACTCGCTGGGGGCCAGGACCGTGGCGCGCACGACGGGCTCGTGCACCTTGTCGATCTTGCCCTCGGGGAATTCGCTCGGGTTGGTGACGGTGTGCTCGGTGCCGTCCTCCATCTCGACGCGGTAGACCACGTTGGGCGCGGTGGCGATGAGTTCGAGACCGAACTCGCGCTCCAGCCGCTCACGGATCACATCGAGGTGGAGCAGACCGAGGAAGCCGACGCGGAAGCCGAAGCCGAGCGCGGCGGAGGTCTCCGGCTCGTACACCAGGGCGGCGTCGTTGAGCTGAAGCTTGTCGAGCGCCTCGCGCAGGTCCGGGTAGTCCGAGCCGTCCAGCGGGTACAGGCCCGAGAACACCATCGGCTTGGGGTCCTTGTAGCCACCCAGCGCCTCGGTCGCGCCCTTGCTCAGGGAGGTGATGGTGTCACCGACCTTGGACTGCCGGACGTCCTTCACACCGGTGATGATGTAGCCCACTTCGCCCACACCGAGGCCGTCCGCCGGGGTCATCTCCGGGGAGGAGACCCCGATCTCCAGCAGCTCGTGGGTGGCGCCGGTGGACATCATCCTGATGCGCTCGCGCTTGTTGAGCTGACCGTCGACGACACGGACGTACGTGACGACGCCCCGGTACGAGTCGTAGACCGAGTCGAAGATCATCGCACGGGCGGGGGCGTCGGCCTTGCCGACCGGGGCCGGAACGTCCTTGACCACCCGGTCGAGCAGCACGTCCACGCCGACACCGGTCTTCGCGGAGACCTTGAGCACGTCCTCCGGCTGGCAGCCGATGAGGTTGGCCAGCTCCTCGGAGAACTTCTCGGGCTGCGCGGCCGGCAGGTCGATCTTGTTGAGCACCGGGACGATGGTGAGGTCGTTCTCCATCGCCAGGTAGAGGTTGGCCAGCGTCTGGGCCTCGATGCCCTGCGCGGCGTCGACCAGCAGGACCGTGCCCTCGCAGGCGGCGAGCGAGCGGGAGACCTCATAGGTGAAGTCCACGTGGCCCGGGGTGTCGATCATGTTGAGGACGTGGGTGCGGCCCTGGTCCTCGCCTGTGTTGGGCGCCCAGGGCAGACGTACCGCCTGGGACTTGATGGTGATGCCGCGCTCGCGCTCGATGTCCATCCGGTCGAGGTACTGAGCACGCATCTGCCGCTGGTCGACCACGCCCGTCAGCTGAAGCATCCGGTCGGCAAGGGTCGACTTGCCGTGGTCGATGTGCGCGATGATGCAGAAGTTGCGGATCAGCGCCGGGTCGGTACGGCTCGGCTCGGGCACGTTGGTAGGAGTCGCGGGCACGCAGGGTCCTGATTCTTGAGACGCCGAACGCCGTGTCTCGGGTCGATGTCGGTTCGGTCGGATCGATACGTAGCCTCCATCGTCCCATGGTTGCGGGGCGGAGACCGGTTTGGGCCGGTCGGAGCGGGGCTGGTACCGTTGACAGCTGTGCCTCGCGACTCTCTCAGGCCGTGGGGCGCACATCGAAGATCCAACGAACCTGAAAAGGCTCTTTCGTGGCGAACATCAAGTCCCAGATCAAGCGGAACAAGACGAACGAGAAGGCGCGCCTGCGCAACAAGGCCGTCAAGTCCTCGCTCAAGACCGCTATCCGCAAGGCCCGTGAGGCTGCCGTCGCCGGTGACGTCGAGAAGGCCACCACGGCCGCTCGCGACGCCTCCCGCGCGCTCGACAAGGCCGTCTCGAAGGGTGTCATCCACAAGAACGCCGCCGCCAACAAGAAGTCGGCGCTGGCCTCCAAGGTTGCCTCCCTCCAGGGCTGAGCTTTCTGATGTAACCGCCGGAACGGACCAGCGGGCCCTCTCTCCCGCCCCTGCCCGGCCCCCGCGCCGCACACCGAACCTGCGTTCGCCACGCGGGTGCGACGCACCAAGCGTGAACCGAAGGCCCCGACCCCGCTCTCCCCAGAGCGAGGCCCGGGGCCTTCGGCGTATCGCTTCGAGCCCGTCCGGTTTTTGAGCTCGTCCGGCGTGTGAGCCCGTCCGGCGCTTGAGCTTGAGGGCAGAGCAGCCGCCGGGCGAACCCGGCGCCCTCGCCCCGCCCGGCTACCGCCCCGACCGCGCCGCCCGCGCCACCGCGACCACGGCCTTCTCCAGCGCGTACTCCGGATCGTCGCCGCCCCCCTTGACGCCTGCGTCCGCATCCGCGACCGCCCGCAGCGCCACCGCCACGCCGTCCGGCGTCCACCCACGCATCTGCTGGCGCACCCGGTCGATCTTCCACGGCGGCATGCCCAGCTCACGGGCGAGGTCCGCGGGCCGCCCTCCGCGCGCCGAGGACAGCTTTCCGATCGCCCGTACGCCCTGTGCCAGCGCGCTGGTGATCAGCACGGGCGCCACCCCGGTCGACAGCGACCAGCGCAACGCCTCAAGGGCCTCCGCAGCGCGCCCCTCCACTGCGCGGTCGGCGACCGTGAAACTCGATGCCTCCGCACGGCCCGTGTAGTAGCGGGCGACGACCGCCTCGTCGATCGTGCCCTCGACATCCGCGACGAGCTGCGAGACCGCACTCGCCAGCTCCCGCAGATCGCTGCCGATGGAGTCGACCAGCGCCTGGCACGCCTCGGGGGTCGCCGAGCGCCCCAGCGCCCGGAACTCCGACCGCACGAACGAGAGCCGCTCGGCAGGCTTGGTCGTCTTCGGACACGCGACCTCCCGCGCCCCGGCCTTGCGCGCCGCGTCCAGCAGGCCCTTGCCCTTGGCTCCGCCCGCATGCAGCAGAACGAGGGTGATCTCCTCGACCGGATCACCGAGGTACGCCTTGACGTCCTTGATCGTGTCGGCGGAGAGATCCTGCGCATTGCGCACGATCACCACCTTGCGCTCGGCGAAGAGCGACGGGCTCGTCAGCTCGGCAAGGGTGCCGGGCTGGAGCTGGTCGGAGGTGAGATCGCGGACATCCGTGTCGGGGTCGGAGGCACGGGCCGCCGCCACCACCTGCTGCACGGCGCGGTCGAGGAGCAGGTCCTCCTGGCCCACGGCGAGCGTGAGGGGGGCGAGCGGATCGTCGGTGGAATTCCTTCTGGTGGCCATCGCCGTCCAGCATCCCACGCGCCACTGACAACCCCCATCGCCGAAGCAACGGCGTACACCGTACGGGAGAATGGGCAGGTGAGCGATGTAAGACATGTGCTGGTGCTGCCCGACCGCGATGCCGCGGAGGAGGTGGCCGCGGAACTCGGCGACCGCTTCGGGGTCACCGAGGAACCCCAGCTCGTACGCGATGCACTGGCCGGCGAGGACGATGCCGAGGACGCCCAGTGGCTGGTGGTCGTGGAGGACCCGTCGCGGCGGCTGGACTCCTCGGCACTCGATGCGCTCGCCGCGGAGTACGAGGGGTGGCTCGAAGCGCCCTAGACCCGGACTTCGCGGGTCACCGTTTCAGGTCTGTGGCCAGCGGGTTTGTCCGATGTCGGTGTCGAGGAGATCGAGGAGGTGAAGTTGAACGCCACGGGTGATCTGGACGGTGGGTGGGTCGGTGATGTGGCCGATCCGCAGGGTGAGTTCGCCGAGGTGGTAGAAGATCATGCGGCCGGTGGGGCGCACGCGGCGGTTGTCGGGGTAGAGGCCGGTCATGGTCTGTTCCGGCCCCAGGGCCCGTCTGACCTGCCGTTCGATCAGGCAGAACACCAGCAGGGCCAGGCAGATGACCTGGACGAGGGCGGCGACGCGCCGGTTGTGCTGGACGAAGACCGGTGCGACCGCGAGGGGCCCTTTGAAGTCGTGGTAGCGGCGCTCGACCGCGCCCTGGCCCTTGTAGTTGATCAGGACCTGGCCGGGATCGGCCTGCTCGGCGGGCAGGGTGGTCAGCAGCGCGTACCAGCCGTCGACGGCAGCTTCGGCGTCCAGGACGCCGGAGTCGAAGTGCCAGTTCAGAGCGGGTCGGCCACTGTCATTCTCGGTGACGGCATAGCGCAAGCAGGCGGTGACTCGGCGCTTCGCCGCGATCACACCGACGCGGGCGACGATCTTGTCGGCACTTTTGTAGTGCCGCCCGCCGGCCGCCGAGGCGAGCTTGTCCAGGTCCTCGGCGGTCTTGCTCAGACGCTTGTTCCGGGCGGCCTGCTGGCCCGCGGCGTTCGCAGTGGAGTGGACCAGGATCCGCCGCACGGTGAGCTCGGGATCACTCTTGCGCGCCCCCTTCAGGGTGTGGGTGTCCTCCAGTACGCGATACCTCTCGCGCTGCTCGGGCGGCTTTCCGGCGTCTCTGTCCGGCACCCAGTCCACGACGTCCGCCAGATCGAGGTCGAGTTCGGCATAGACCTCGTCCTTGACCTGCGCGGCCGGTGCCGGTGCGACGAAGTGCACCCCGGCGGCCAGCAGCGCGGAGAGGTTGGCGTACGAGACCAGCTTGGAGTCGGCGACCATCAGGAAGTCGCGGGTGCCAGCCATCGTGCGCAGGTCCTTCATCGCGCCGACGACCTGGGAGACCTCGGCCGCCGGTCCGTCGAAAACGCGGGCG
>NZ_JBIURV010000021.1:0-170540 GCF_044741025.1 Streptomyces sp. NPDC088246 | reverse complement strand
AAGAAAGACCAGGCCAGGCGAGGCACGCGACGGGTTCCCGAGAAGATCATCACCCTTGCGCCCGCGATACTTCAGTAGCTCAAGCAACGGCATTGGCCGTTGTCCACGACGTAGCGATCGCGTCGACGATCTCGCGGCGGGGATGCTTCTCCGGCCGACCCCCGGCTCTGATCTCGCAAGCCGGTTCGGGTAACGGCGTTTCGATCAGGGCCCATTCGGCGTGGGTGCTGTCGGAGGGATAGCGGCGCTGGCGCATGACGGCGGCCTTCCCCTCGTTCATTGGTGAGCGGTCCGCCCGGTCGGAGGCCGGGCGGACCGCTTGTGCTGGTCAGGACGAAACGACGAGATCGAGGGCGGATTCGATGGAGTTGAGCTGGGCGATGATGTGCTTGACCCGCTTGTCGCCGGGGTGAGCGGCGGCGTGCAGGGCGACCGTGCCGGTGAGGAACCGGCGGAATTCGGTGAGCTTCCCGGTGAGATCGGCCCGTTCGTATGCCTGGAGGGCGGCCGGTTCAGCGCCGATCCGGTAGCCGTCGGCTCTCGTCCAGATCAGCGCTGGCCAGCCGTTCTCCGCGACCTGAAGCGACCCGAGGTGACGGCCAAGGTGCACGGTGGACAAGGCCCGGGTGGTGGATGAATTCACTCGCGACGTGGTGCCAGGTGCAGGCTGGAGATGCGGGGATGGTGCCTTTCGATGTCGTCCCAGAAGGCTCCCACCAGTTGACTGGCCAGGCCGGACAGCGTGCTGTAGTCGAGGCTGGGGCGGCGCTCGTCCAGGTAACGTACGAACACGTCCCGGACGGACCTGCATTGGATGCCGTACCGGTCAGCGATTTGTGCTGTCGGCAGCTGCCCGCGCGCCAGTGTCCGGCGCAAGGACAGGCAGACGACCTGACCGCTTTCCACGGCTGGAAGGCCTCCTCGGCGATTTCGGCCCGGCGGCCGCGCACTGCGCCGACCGGATACGGCATGTCATGGAGCACGGTGCCGGCGGCGGTCGCGCTGTGGTCGATCACGGGCGAACCGGAGCGGAGTGTGTCCGTCCTTGAGGAGTACCTCCCTCCCATCGTCAACGGCGGCAACGCCTATGGCTACTTCCTCGACGCGCTGCGGGCCCTCGCCCGGATCGGCACGATCTCTCCGGCAGCGCGGACAATCCTGCGTACGGTGCTGGAATCCGACCGGCGGATGTCAACGTACCGGGTCTATCGAGCGTTCCTTCAGGACGAGGAGATTCGATCCGCGATCGACGACGTCCTCACCCTGCCGTGACGACCTGCCTCCGAGCAGCTCGCCAGCGCAATCGACAAAGGCCTGCAGCCCCGCCGGTGACTGCAAGCCTGCCTGTGTATCAACCATCGCGCTTCGGCTCACCGGGGAAACAGGGTTTGATCCTCACAGACCTTTTTTCAGTATTTGACGTCGATGTAGTCGATGTAGTCGATGTACGTGAATTCGACTTCCTGAAGGTCGCGGGCGCGGCCCCGTGGAGACGGGCACGTACGGGCCGCTGGAGGTGCTGGCCTGCAACCGGGTCACCTGGGCAAGGTGATCACGCAGTGCCGGACATGCTGCGGGTGGCCGGCTCTCCGGTCACCAACCAGGTCCGCGCCCATGACCTGCTGCGGATGCTCGGCCGTGAAGGGCATCCGACGCCGCTGGGGCAGGCGTTTGCCGAGTACGACCGCTGCACGACCCGGACGCGGTCGAACTCGACGACGACGAGGACGGGCAGGAGTGAGACGGGCCCACACAGTCGGGACGCCAACCACAGCCGGCAGACCATCACCCGATTGTCGCTGGAGGGAGGAGCGTGGGCGGCCGGCGTCCCCGTTCAGTCGGCAGGCACATCGTCGAGCACCCGTGCGGGCCCGTGCGAGGATCGCGACGTGAACGATCTACACTTCCGCCTCGCCGACGACGCCGACCTCGCCACTCTCGTTCGCCTGCGCGACGAAGCTGCCCGCTGGATGCTCGCCCAGGGCATTACCGGCCAGTGGCAGCCCGGCGAGCTGGACGAGGACCACTTCCGCCGGATCATGGCGAGTGGCGAGGTCTGGCTCGCCGAGGCCGACGGCCGCGCGGCCGGGGCCTGGGAGCTGTGGTGGGCGGACGAGGATGCCTGGGGACCGCAGCCGCCAGTGGCCGGCTATGTGCACCGGCTGATGGTGGACCGCAGCAGCGCCCGGCCGGGGACAGGGCGGCTGCTGCTACGAGCTGCGGAGCGCCGCGTGGCTGCGGCGGGGCGGGCGTTCATACGTCTGGACTGCCTGGCCGGCAATGCGCGCCTGAACGCCTACTACTTGGACGACGGCTACCGGCTCGTCGGCCACAAGGCGGGCAAGCCGCAGCCGGGCGGTGCACCCAAGTCGTTCACGCTCCTTGAGAAGGCCCTGCGGGTCGGCCGCCAGGACTGAGCAATGTCGGCCAGGGCGGCAAACGGTGACCATGGCATCCCGCGCGTGCCGGCCACCTTCCGAGAGGGGGGCCGCCCCGCTCACGACACACCTACGGGCAACAGAGCAGTCGTCATTTCGATCCCCTCCGGATCAGTTGGTAGCACCCGCACGTAAACGGCTGTGTGCTGTTGAGGGAGAGGTTTCGCAGCGACCGGATTCGAGCAGGGCTCTATTCGGCAATGTATGTGCGGTAGATCCAGCGGTATACGGGCAGCAGTTCGCCGTCGAGTTCGGCATAGTGACCCGCGAACCCGAAATGCTCATAACCGTTCCAACGGGGAACCGTCACTCTTGTTTCACTGTCCAGTGATTTCACTTCCCAGGCCGACGGTGAACCCTCCGACCCCTCGCTAAGCATTACGCGAATCGATTGAGGCATAGCGCTCTCCAGTCGGGAGGATCAGCGCTGATTTATCAGCGGAGGCGTCGGATCGATTGTTTTTGCCACGCCGTCTTGAGTGCAGCCGAAAATACTTCCACCACAGAACGGCGAGTGTCACGAAACCGCGCAACTGGTCCAGGAATCCCCTGCGCGTCGCGTCACTCACCGGCGTGCGGGAGCCGGCCAAGGGCGGCGCGGACGGTATCGGCGGTCCGCCTCGCGTACGGAACGGTGTGAATGCCACGGTGCCCCAGCCGGCGGTGTGCGCCGTCGTGACCGCGCCGGCCGGCGCGGCCTCAGGGTGCAAGCGCGGGGGTCCGGGCGCGGGCGGCCCTCGGGATGATGGCCGGCCGTGACGCCAGGAGACAGACACCGATGAAGGATTGGACAGCACAGGGAACTCGCATGATGCCCCTTGACGAGGTGATGCGAGCCGCCTCTTCCTTGCCGAGGGGCGCTCATTGCGACGAACGATCTCGATACTGCTCACAACTGGCTGGCCAGTTCTGCTTCGGATCGTCGGTTGCCGCGCTCCCCGGAGAGGAGGGCAGCCCACCGGTTGGATTCAAAACGGTTATCCCACGGAGCTGAATAAACTCGCAATGAGACCACCGACAGTTCACTCGTACGGCGTAATGAACTGAACGGTGGGTGCCTTCTTCTCGGCGGGATCCACGAATCCGGCCCCATCGGGTCGTGAAGTCGGATTCGCGGCGTTTTACCGTCGGGATGTCGCGACCGGAAAGAAATGGCGCACACCTGGCAATTATCCGGTAAAGGCTGGTTGCGGTGGAATGATCTCGGCGCGACTGCTGCGATCACGGCAGCAGCGGCCGCCGGCCGTCCCCCTCGCTCTCGGAGCGCATTTCGGACTGGGCCGATCGGGTGACTGATTGACGCAGGGGTTGATGGCAGGTCATTCATTGGGGTTACTGAAGTCGTTGAACCGGTGGGCCGCCCGTCCCGCTCCGGGAAGCTCGGCAATCGGCCCGCCCGTTTCGGCCCTTCCTTCCGGCAGGGCTCCGGCGAGCACGGCCACTGCATGGCTGCCCCGGAGAGCCACCGGCCGGTGGGTGCTCCCGACACCGGCCGGTGAAGCGGCCCGCCGTGCTTGAGACCGGGCAGTGGTGCGCATCTCGCGGCCGATGCCCGTCGGCCCCCGGTCGCCGTCGCGTCCGCCCCGTCCCTGGCGGGACTCATCGCCGCAAGCCACTGCCCGGTCACTCTCCCCCTGAGCCGGGAGCCGTTCTTCCTCTCACCCCTGACCCCGCGTCGGGCACGAGGGAAGCCTGCCGTCGATCCCGGCCAGCCCCCGTGCGGACCGCAACGGTCCGCCTGTCACAGGAGGACCCGTCATGTCCACAGACACAACCTCGTCCGGCCAGTCGCAGCCGGTCGCCCAACTGTCTTTCCCCTTCGGTCCGCTGCTCCTGGCGGTCCTGCCCAACTCCGGACCGGTCGCCGGCGGCAACACGGTTCAGCTCCTCGGAGTGGGCCTCAGCGGTGCCACCAGCGTTCTGTTCGGTTCCACGCCGGCCACCATCGTCTCCCAGGACGTGCTGGGACTCACTGTCACGATCACGGTCCCGGCGAACGCCGCAGGCACGGTGCCGGTCACCGTGACCACCGGCGGCGGCACGAGCAACCCGGTGTCCTACACCTACGTGGACCCGTCCACGCCCGCTCCTCCCACCGCCACCAGCATCACCCCGGCCTCGGGCCCGGTCGCCGGCGCCACCCCGTTCGTGATCGCCGGCACCAACCTGAGCGGTGGCACTGTCACCGTCAACGGAGTTCCGGCCACCGTGCTGGGCGGCGACCCCACCGGGATCCTGCTGTTCGGGATCACCCCGGCCGGCACCGCCGCGGGCAACGTCCCGGTCGTGGTCACGACCGCGGCCGGCACCGCCACTGTCCCCGGCGGGTACACCTACATCTGACCAGCCGTCCCCCTCAGGGCCCCTTGCCTGCCACGTCGCCACGCCGGCCGGTAAGGGCTGTGGACAGCGCCGGCCTGCGAGTTCCTCGCGCAGGCCGGCGCTGTCCACAATCAGGGACGGTTCCGCCACGACCAGCCCACCCGGGGGTGGCAAAACCAAGGACGCGACGGCAGAGGATACGTTGCGAAGCGTGTGCGCCGGCTGCGCCCGATCGGGCTGCGCCGCCGAGGCGTGTTCGCAGTCCGGATGTGATCTGCCGCCGGGACGACGCCCCCGCGCCACCCCCGGTCAGCAGACGCGAGCGGCCTGCGACCGCTCACCTGCGATGCGACGTTCTTGAGCCGCTTCGGCCCGGCCCCTCCCCCGCGCCTCCCGGCAGCCCACCAGGACGCGGCCGGCCGGAACCGTACAGGTCGCGTTCTCTCGTCCGCCTCGTGCGACAGGCGCGGGACCCCGGCGACGGCAAGTGCCGCCTCTTCGAATACTTTCGATGCGGGAGCCGTCGACTGCCCGGCGGAATGTCACGCATGCGTCCTGTGCGGCATCTCTTCTGAGAAGCCTTGCGGGGTGTCTGATCCCGCGGTCAGGGCTTCGTCCTTCTTCGAACGGCCTGCCAACAGGCCGGGATGTCCTGGACCGCTCTCGCGTCGTCGGGCCGGTCCCGCGGTTGGGGAGAAAGACGCGCGAGACCCGGGCCAATCACGCCATCAGCCGTGCGAGACCTGTGCCAGATCGTCTGATACCTGGCATCAGCACAGGCCCCGGGGCTTGAATCCTCCATGGGGGAGCGGGTGCGGAACATGGAGCGGTCCGACACCGGTGCCTGCCTCGGCCGGGCCGGCCGGGGCTCGTCCAGCGGAACGAGGTCGGCCGGCCCTCAGGTGCTTCATGTGTCCGCGAAATGTGGCACGTGATCGAGATCACCGGCGGCCGGGCGCGTGCTGGAGCACCCGCCGACGAGGTGAACCGGCGTCGCAGGCGCTGTTCACCGGCCTGGGAGTTGAGTTGGCGACGTGCCGGACCTTCGCCCCGGCCCGGTTTCACAGCAGACGGTCTCTGCGGCCCTGCTCCGGCCTCGGCCCGCGGACACCCCGCGGCGGACCCGGGCGCTGTGTTGTGTTCACGCGGGGCCCGGCGGACGGGATCGCGGTCGCGGACCGCAGCCTGGAGGGATTTCACCCGGTCAGTGAGATCCGCGCCCAGAATGTGCGGCCTCCGCCGGTCTCCCGCCGCGTTCCCAGCGCCTGGGCGGACTGCGCGACCACCACCAGGCCCCGACCGTACTCGTTGGCGTCGCCGGCACGGTGCGGGACGGACGACGCTCTCCCCTCGTCCTGGACTTCCACGAGGAGCCAGTCACCGTCCTTCTGCAGGCGGCCGGTGATCGAGAGGCTGTCGGTGTGGACGATGGCGTTGGTCATCAGCTCAGAGATCACGAGTAAGGCCGCACATCGGGCACCTTCGCCCGTTATGCCCTCAAAGTCCATCCATAGCCGGGCCAGTTGGCGGCAGACCGGCACCGCTCGCTCCAGTGTCGGCACGCGGAACGAGGCCGGCCGTCCCGTAGGCCAGTCGTCGGCCAGGACCCGGGCTGACGCCGTATTCGGCCATTGTTCGATTTCCTGGGGGGACAATGCGATCTGCGCCCCCGGCCAAGCAGTCGGCAGCATGGTTCTTCCTCTCTCGTCCTGGGCCTTGCTCAGGTGGCGGGGTGGCCGGTTTACGCTTGCGGACACGGCACAAGCCGCCGGCCGCGGAATTGCCTGCCGTACCCGATGTGCCCGCCGGGCGGGGACAACCGCGCCGGGAGCCCGGTGGGCGGTTCAGCGGCGGGAAGCGCGGTGCACCCGTCCGCCGCCCATGCGGCGGGCCGTACACGGGGTGAGCCGGGCCGCCCGCAGTCCCGCATCCGCGGTGGTGCCGATCCCGGACCGGTGCCGTCGAGGTCGTCCGTGCTGCCCCCGGTGGCAGCACAGACGTGAGATGAAGGGCGATCTCGCCGAGAAGGAGGGCACCGGGCACCCGGATCCGCAGGAGCGGTCACGTTCGCGCAGACAGCGCCGACGCCCGGTGGTGATACGGCCGTCCAGCCGGGACCGGCACCCCGAACGCCAGTCACCGAACGGGGTCCGGACGATGCCCGCCGCCGGCATGGAAGGTGATTCGATGCCGTGGGAGGCAGCAGGCTCCGTTCTCCGGCAACGCCCCCGCGCCGTGCACGACGATGAGTGAATCGGCCGAGAACAGGGTGCGAGCGACAAGGTATCCCCCCGCCGACTGGAGTTTCGCCGCACCGACCGGAGCGGTCTCACCGCAGAACTCAGCAGCCCGGTGCCGGGCGTCGGACGTCGGGAAAATCGTTAGGGAAGCGCGCATGGTGCCCCCAAAGAGGTCACATGGGCCGCCGCGCCAGTCGGCACCGGCTACTGGCACCGACTGGCGGATCCAAACCCCTCCCACGGGGGTGCCCATTGCGGCAGTCCCACCGGCAGATCCCCAGGCTTTCACCTCACCTGGACAGCTACGAGAGAAATGAACAGCCGCTCCCCCGGAGAGGGTGGGCGGCCCACCGGTTTGGATAGTGACAGTTATCCTCTTGGCCGCATATGACAGCAACAAAGCCGACAGGATGTCACCCGGATGGCGTAGATGTGTCGATATCCCCGCCCTCGCACCGGACCGATTGAAGACTCCCCGGGCAGGGCCGTCATCAAGCATCCGGATGAAGTGGTTCATGGACGTGGGCAGCCCGCGATGCCATGGAACCGATGTCATACGGTGCAACGATTTTTTTCTTTGGCGAATCGCTTCTTCTGACTCTCTTTCGCAACCGTCTGCCACAGCTTTTCCTGGCGTGACCTGTTCGGCTTGATCACGTCGGGGAATTCGACGTCAGGTAGCGCACCCACGACAGAGCCATAAGGCGTCACGACATCACGACCCTCTCGTTCTGCGGGGATGTGCACTTCGACACCGCGACCGGCACCCATGACTCGGCCGAAAACCGCACCACCCCAGGCCAGATCACCCCATACCACGGGCCACCCGACCCACAGACGGCGTGAAACAGACCCTCCAACTGCCGTGACCAGGCATGTCGGCACGTGCCGCACAGTCGGCCACCGACCCCGACCACCGCATCACAGTGACCGTTTGGCGCCAAGTCACGGAATAGAGCAGCCCCGGCGCTGTGGCAGATGAAGTCACATATCGGCAAGGAACTCGGCCATGGAACCGACGCCCGAGCAACAGGCTTCCTGCGGCACCTTCACGTCGGGTGAGTGAGATCAAGCGATGCTCACCAGCCACATATGTATAACAACCGGCCATTTCCACGCCGCACCACCCGGCGTGCCACCCGGCGCACCACCCGGACCCCTGCAGAGCGCATACATGCGGAAAACGAAATTCCTTCCACATATGAGGCGATCGAGCTTGGACCTTGCAGATGAAACAAGAGATGACTCCTTGTCACCACCGCATCGATTCAGCCAGATAGTTCCCCGGCTGAATACCGCCCGTACAGCCGGGCGAACGTGAGGACAACAGGCACCGGGCGGACCTCGTGCAGGTCCCAGGCGTTCCGTTCCATCTGAACTCCACCAATTCGGAAATTGAGTCGCTTCAGTCGCTGGAAGGAGTACGCATCGTTCCTGAACCGCACCTGTGTGACAGCGACTCAGGCCGGGCCGTAGCGTCCCGACCGGCAACTTCGCCTGACGCCCTGTCGATCGCACTGTGGTGCGCCCGCCGGTGCCCGGGCCCCCGGGCCGGCCGCCGGTGTCGCTGCTCCCGCACCGCGGCGACCGATCCCGGGTGCATCCGGGCAGGGCGGGCGCAACAGCCCGGGTCCGGGGCCGGTATCGCACACAAAGGTGCCGGTCTCGTCGTCATCGATACCGATGCCCACGGGACACCGCCGCCCGAACGGAACCGGGCAGGACCCAGGCGACGGTTCCGCCGGCAGGACGCAGCCGGCCGGCAAGGCGTTGGATGTTCGGGACGACGCCGCGGGCGTAGGGGTTGGCGTCGATGAAGAACGGCACCATGTCGATGACGACCAGCGCGGTGCGGGCGGGATCGAGGCTGGTGTACGCGAAGCGGCGGCCGCGACGTTCTTCCTGTCGCTGTTACTCACGGTCGTCGATACGCCAGCTGTGGAGAGGTGCCTCGGTGTCCTGCACGGCGGTTCCCTCCGTCAGTCGTGGTCCGGGTGGAGCTTGCGGTTGGTTCCGGAGCGGCCGATGTCCAGATCCAGGAAAGAGGTCAGGGCGGTGCCGCTGTTCCAGAAGCCGAGCAGGTTGACGTCGATCAGGCACAGCTGGTGCCGGGCGGCGAACTTGCGAGCTGGGTCGGTGAAGACGCAGGAGGCGACGAAGACGGGGACGTCGGCGCCGTGTTCGGCGCGGGCAGTGCCGTTGAACGTCTGGATGTCGCGGCTGCCGACCGTGCGGTGCTTGGCATAGCGCTTGCACTGGATGACGATGCGGCGGCCGTCGGGCAGGAGGCCGGTCACGTCGGCCCCGAGGTCGCCGGCCCCGCCGACGCGTTTGACGTCGGTGCAGCCGTCTCGGCGGCACAGATCGGCGATGTACTCCTCGAACTCGCGGTCGTCCATTGCCCAGACCGACTCAAGCGACCGGCGGGCCTGCCGTCGTGCTTCTTCGGCAAGCCGGGCCTGCTCGGCCTGTGCTTCGCGTCGCCCTGCACGTACCAGGCCCGTGACGACGACTGTGGCGACCGCGGCGGCCAACGCCGCCAGCAGCACAGTCCCCATGCTTGCCCCTCCCCTGCCTTCGGCGGTATGCCCGCCTTCTGCCTCCCCAGATCGGAGCTGGTCCATCCGGCAGGTTGGCCACGTAGGAGTGCCGGTGTTCCGCGAGGTGAGTTCGACGCTGAACCCGGTGTAGTGGTGCGGTTGGACGCGCTTGTGGCGGCGTGCACGATGTCGCCGGTGCGGAACGCTCCGATGGAGACCCCGAGGTAGGAGCGCAGATGCGTAATGCGGCGGGCGAGGCGGTGCGGTTCGTCCACGGAGGCAGGCAGGATGGCGGTGGCCTCCATCGGCTCACACCCGAGCAGCGCCGGCGCTTCCACCGCGTCGTCCTCGAAGCCTTCGTCCCCGATCTGCACACCGGACTCTTCCAGCCCGGCCTGCACAAAGCGCGCGAGTTTGCGGATTCCGGGACTGGCGTGGGCGGCAACCCGCACGCCCATCAGCCGTTGGAGCTGCCTGGCACGCGGGTTCGGTCATGCAAGGCAGTGGGGTGTCTACTCGTCGAGTAGTTCGACGAGGATGCGGCGAGAGGGAGTGAAGGTGCAGAGGTCGAGGATGCCGGGCGGATCCGCGAGGCCGTGGCCGCCCGCCTCGATCCAGGCGGCGATGCCGTTGGCGGCGGCAGGATCATCGACCAGGCCGAGCCGGAGAGGCCGTCCACCGGCCCCGCGCTCCCCCGCCCGATCCCGTGGCCGGTGGCAACCGGTGCCGGCTCGTACCAGCTCGTTGCGGAGCCGAGCGGTGGCCGTGCGGGCTTCGGGATCTCCCCCCATGCTGGAAATGAGGGGGTGAGGCCACGGAGGAGGTGGTGAGGATGCAGACCGTTGTGGATCTCACGCGCTGCCAGGGCTATGCGCAGTGCGTGTTCCTCGCACCGGAGGTGTTCGAGCTGCACGGCGAGGAGGGGTTGCTGTACGCCACGGCCGTCCCGGACGACCAGGTCGAGCGCGTGCGCCAGGCTGCGGCGGCGTGCCCGGTCCAGGCCATCCTCCTCGGTGAAGGGGTGAGCACCGGTGCCCGGTGATCTGAGCGACGGCCGCATCGTGATCGTCGGCGCGTCGCTGGCCGGGTTGAGGGCCGCGGAGACGCTGCGCGAGGAGGGCTTCACCGGCTCACTGACCGTGGTGGGGGACGAGCCCTGTGCACCTTACGACCGGCCCCCTCTGTCCAAGCAGGTGCTGCTCGGCAAGGCGCCGGCGAACACCACGGCGCTGCCGATGCGCCGGGACCCGGACGCCGACTGGCGACTGGGAGTAGCCGCCACCGGCGTGGACCCTTTGGAGAAACGCGTGATGCTGGCCGACGGCGATTCGCTGCCGTACGACCGGCTGCTGATCGCCACCGGGACCCGGGCGCGCCCCTGGCCCGACCCGGAGGAGGCCTCCTTGGACGGCGTGTTCACCCTGCGCACCAGTGACGAGGCCGGGAGGCTGGCCGAGCGGCTGGCCGCCGGGCCGGAGCGGGTGCTGGTGATCGGTGCCGGTTTCACCGGTTCGGAGATCGCCTCCGCCTGCCGGGAGCGGGGTATCGAGGTCACGGTCGCAGAACGCGGCCCCGCACCCCTGGTGGGCGCGCTCGGCGGCACGCTGGCGAAACTCGCGGCAGCCATGCACCGCAATCACGGCGTGGACCTGCGCTGCGGGGTGACGGTCACCGCTCTGCGCGGGGACGGGAACGGCCGGTTCACCGGCGCGGACCTGTCCGACGGCAGTCGTGTCGGGGCAGACGTGTGCGTGGTGGCGTTGGGGGCGGTCCGCAACGTCGAGTGGCTGGCGGAGTCCGGGCTGGCGGCGGGTCCGCGCGGGATCGCCTGCGACGCCGGGTGCCGGGCCTTCAACATGTACGGGATAGTCACCGACGACGTCTTCGTGGCCGGTGACGTCTCCCGGTTCCCGCACCCGCTGTTCGGGTACCAGATGCTCTCCCTGGAGCACTGGGGCAACGCGGTCGAACAGGCCGAGGTGGCGGCTCACAACATGGTCAGTCCGGGGCCGCTGCGGCGCCCGCACCTCGCCGTCCCGACGTTCTGGTCGACCCAGTTCGGGCTCAACATCAAGTCGGTGGGCGTGCCCACCTACTCCGACCACGTGGTCATCGCCCAGGGCTCTTTGGAGGCGCGCCGTCTGTCGGTGGTCTACGGCTACCAGGGACGGGTCACCGCCGCGGTCACCGTCGACATGGCCAAATCGCTCGACTACTACAAGCACCTGATCGAGACGGCCGCTCCGTTCCCGCCCCCGCCCGGCGCGGCGGACCGCGCGATCGCGGCCGACGTCACGATCCCGTCCGACGTGCCCGACCCGAGTGGGCTGTCGCACGGCCCCACCGTGGCGCTCACCGGTCACCTGCCCGATCGACGACTGACGGTGGTGCAGCCCACGCGCTGACCCACGTCCCGCCCAACCACGAGGAGCCACCATGGCCTCCGAGACCTTGCTGGCACGGATCTCCGACTACGCGAACCGTCCCAACCCCTACCCGCTGTATGCGGAACTCCGCGAGGCCGGGCCCGTGGTGCGGCAGGCCGACGGCAGCTGTCTGATCGGCACTTACCACGAAATCGCCGCTCTGCTCCACGACCCGCGGATGAGTGCCGAACCACGCAGCCGCACCGACTCGTCGTCGTCCGAGGAGACGAGGCGGCCGCCGTTCCTGCGGCTCGACGACCCCGAGCACCACAGACTGCGCACCCTGACCATGCGGCCGTTCGGGCCGCCGCACACCCCCGGCCGGATCGACGCCATGCGCGGCGAGATCGCCCACATCACCGGGGAGCTGATCGAGGCGCTCCGGGACCGCGAGCAGATCGACGTCGTCGACGACTTCGCCTACCCCCTGCCCATCACCGTCATCTGCCGGCTGATGGGCGTCCCGCGCGAGGACGAGGCACTGTTCCAGGAATGGACCGACGTGATCGTCGCGTCCGCCGACATCGGGCCCGAAGAGGACACCACCGAACGGGACAAGGCGGGCCTGCAGGCCCGGCAGGAGATGGGCCGGTACCTGGTCAACCTCGCCGAACAGCGCCGCGGCCGTCCCACCGGCGACATGCTCTCCGACTTCATCAACGAACCGGACCCCGCCCTGCGGCTCACCGTCGAGGAACTGGCGGAAACCACCATCCTGTTGTTCATCGCCGGACACGAGACCACGGTCAACCTGATCACCAACGGTGTGCTCACCCTGCTGCGCCGGCCCGACGAGCTGGACCGGCTGCGCCGCGAACCCGACCTGCTGCCGCGCGCGGTGGAGGAACTGCTGCGCTACGAACCCCCGGTCCATATGCGCGAGAGGATCCCTCTCGCCGACATCGACGTCGCCGGCACCACGATCCCCGAGGGCACGTCCGTCATACTGGCGCTGGCCTCGGGCAGCCGCGACCCCAAGCGGTTCCACGAGCCCGACCGCTTCGACCCCACCCGCCCGGACAACGAGCACTTCGGCTTCGGCAGCGGGATCCACCTGTGCTACGGCGCACCACTCGCCCGCATCGAAGCCGAGACCGCGCTCGGCGCGCTGCTTCCCCGCCTCGGCACGGCCCGCCTGGTCCAGGACCCGCCCCCCTACCGGCAGAACGCCATGCTCCGCGGACCCCGCCACCTGCCCATCCAACTGTGAGGCCACGTAGCGGCACACAGCACACCAGGCAATCCATCGTGCCGCCGACGGCAGCTGGTGACCGCCAAGCCGTACTGGAGCGCGACCTGGGCATGGACAGCCTCGCTCTGCCCGAACTGGTGGAAACCCTCCAAGGCCGCCTGTCGATCGTTGTGCCGGATGAGATCACCGCCCGTATCCGTACGGTCGCAGACTTGCAGGGTGCGGTGGCCCACCTGGTGGCTGCCGCGCTCTCATCCGCGCCGACCCCAAGGACCTGATCGTGAGCGAACGCGTCATCGCCCCCCTGAACCGCGGTTTCCTCTTCCTCGACTCCCATCCGGCCGGCTGCCGCAAGATGGTGGCCGACATGTGGGAGGCCGTCCCCGCCAGGCAGCCCGGTGGGGACGGTCCGGTGGCACTCGTCATCGGTTCGTCCGCCGGGTACGGGCTCGCCGCCACGATCGCCGGGCTCGCCCGTGCCGGGATCCGCGGCATCGGGGTCTGTTTCGAGAAGGCACCCGGCCGACGCACCGGCACGGCCGGCTGGTACCGCACCGCGGCCACCGCCGAGCTGGCCCGTAGGCACGGCCGGGACATGGTCTTCCTCAACGGCGACGCGTTCTCCGATGCGATGAAGCATCAGGTAGCCGACCTCGTCAAGCAGCGGTACGGGCGGCTGGACCACCTGATCTATTCGGTGGCCGCCCCGCGGCGCACCGACCCGGACACCGGCGTCACCTACTCCTCCGTCCTCAAGCCGATCGGCGAGCCCTACCGGACCAAAACCCTGAACTTGGACGCCTCCGGCGCCCCGGAGGTCACGGAGGTGGAAACCGCCCCGGCAGCGGGCGACGACATCGAGCAGACCACCGCGGTGATGGGCGGCACGGACTGGGAGCGGTGGATCGACCACCTGGCCGGACGGGACCTGCTCGCCGACGGGTTCACCACCGCCGCGCTCTCCTACATCGGCTCGCCCCTGACCGCGGGCATCTACCGACAGGGCACCATCGGCGCGGCCAAGGCCCATCTCGAGGCCACCGCCCGCACCCTGAACGAACGCCTGGACAAGCTCGTCGGCGGACGCGCGCTCACTTCCGTCAACGGAGCCGCCGTCACCCAGTCCTCCACCGCCATCCCCGGCATCGCCCTCTACGTCGGCCTGTTGCGCGGCGTCCTCGGCCAGGGCATGGTCCCGCCGATCGACCAGCTCACCGAGCTGTGGGACCAGCTCACCGACGCCCGCCCTCTCACTCTCGACAACGACGGCCGAGTACGCCTCGACGCCTGGGAGCTCGCACCCTCGGTACAGGAGGCCGTCGCCGACCGCTGGAACAGCGCCACCACGAACAGCATCGGTGACCTCGCCGACCTCGACTGGTTCCGCGCCGAAGTCCAGCGTCTGTACGGCTTCGCCGTACCCGGCATCGACTACACCGCCCCCGTCGACACCGACATCCCCTGGCCGGACCCGACCGCCTGACCCCACCTGTGGAGGAGCGCCCTGCGCCTGCCCACCGACGGCACCCTCGTCAGCCGGCAGCAGGACCTGGAGACCACGCTCACCGCATTCGCCGACCACGAACTGCGCCAGACCACCGTCCGGTTCAGCGAAGCTGCTGCGCACGACGCGGCCTCCGCCTACCTGATCCGCCCGAGCAAGCGTCTGCTGGGCATGGCGTTCCTCCACGCCGCACACAGTGACCGCACCCGCCCACCGCGACGACGAGAGCGGCGTCAACTCGCGCTCACGCGCCGCCCACGTATCCGTGGAGTGATCCAGACCGTCACGGCAGCGGGTCTTGAGGTCACGGGATGCAAAGCGCCCCATGCGCTCACCGGCAGCCGCAGCACCTGTTCATCCTGCGAGGTCAGGCCTCGTAGCCGGTCGCGTATCGCCACAACGGACGGCCCGAGGGCGACGAACGGACGGGCGATCGGGCGGAAGTCACCGGGACCGAGCCCCCCTGCGCGCGTCGTCAGGCCGGGGGCGGCTGCGCTGGTCGTGGTCCTCGTCATCCGCGGCGGTCACGGTCCAGTGATCGAAGTCGTAGACGACGGATTCGCCATCGACTGAGGCGGTGAACGTCGAGCCCAGCTTGTCCTGCTGCAGCCACGGGGTGTCGAACAACTTGTACGCGCCGTAGTCGATCGGTGTGCCGTCCACGAGATGGGTGGCACCGGGCGCCTCCGACGCGGAGTCGAAGGTGATGTCGAGGTCGTCCCCGCTCAGGCTGTGATACACGAGCCGCGGATTCGTATCCTCAAGGCGGCTCACGTCCATTCTGGTGGTACTGGTGAGGGCGCTCGCGAACGCGTCGAGGCCGGCGTACGTGGACGCATCCGCCGATTCCAGCACCCAGCCGTTGCTGTCGGCCTGGCTGCGCAGAATGTCATAGCTGTAGCTGAGGCCGGCGGTCGGGTGGTTCTGCGCCGTCTTCTTCACCTTGTTCGCAGGGTCGTTCGGTGTCTGGTGGTACCAGGTTCCGGGCTTCGCCGGCTTGTACGCGAAGTACATCGGCCCCGTGTCGGCGATCGTCCACCCGTCGACCTCGCGCCGTTCCCGGATCGAACCGTTGGTGGGGAACAGCGCGTTGATGTAGTTCGAGGTCTGGTCGCCCGATGACTTGTAGACGCCGACCGCCGTGGGACCGTCCTGCATCACCCGCTGGTTGGCGGGCTGGTCGTAGGCGCCGATCGAGGCGTTGCCCTGGTCGACCGACAGCCGGAACAGCGGATTGGCGGCGTCGGACTGCCAGCGGAGCACGACCGGCAGGTCCTCGACCCAGTTGTCGACCCTGCGGTACTGGACCTCGGTGCCGAGGCCCCAGGTAGGTCGCACATAGCTCGTGCGGTAGATGTCCATCGCGTGGCCGCTGGAGTTCTGGAGGTTCGCCTTGTGTGCGGTGTAGGACTTGTCGGTCTTCCGGCCGAGCTCCACCGCCGGCCCGGGCGGCGTGTACTTCGTCCCCGGCCAGGCCGCGAGACCTGCGTACTCGAGGTTGGGACGGTACGCGGAGGGCGCCGGGTTGTCGGATTCGCCGATTCCCTGCTGTGCGCGGTGGGCTCCGAAGTACGTCCAGGCGAGCACCGAGTGGTCCGCGGGCCGCCAGGTCGGATCGTTGACGGTGGACAGGTCACCCTTGGCGCGGCTCTCCGACGAGATCATGTAGCCGTCGATCCAGTCGTTCGCCCACTCGAACCACATGACGTCCATCGCCATCTTCACCTGTCGGCGCAACTGGGAGTCGTCGGCCCACTGGTAGAGGGCGTTGAGACAGAAGTACGTCATGAAGGTGTACTCGGGGCTCTGGTACTCCGCCCATCCACTGCGCACGCCCGCGTTCGCCATCTCGAGGATGTTCGCCTTGTTGGCTGCCTTCAGCTGTGCCCCGGAATTGCCGTTCAGGTCGACGAGGTCGGGGAAGTACTGGCCGACGAGGTACCCGGTGGTGTAGTTGCTCATCCGCAGGTTCTCGGTCTGCGGGAGCTTCTGGTAGGCGTACGAGGCGAAGTAACTGCGCACGTGCGCGCGCATGGCCGGGCCGAACTGCTCTCCGACCATGAGGTAGGAGTACATCTTCGCCATGGTCTTGTACTGCTCGTAGTCGTAGCTCCGGAACTGGGTGTCGAGCTTGGCGAGGTTCGCCGCCACGTTCTCGTGGTCGGCAAGTTGCGCGGTGTACTGGGCCACGTTGACGGCGCCGCTCTCCTCCTTCATGGACTTCGTCTTGTCCCACAGCCACTGTGTCCGGGTCTTCTGCGTGCCGGGGTAGGGGGCGGGCGACTCGGGCACGTACGGGCCGGTCGATTTCTTGAGTGGCGTGCTCAGCGCGCTGATGTTGCCGCTCGCGTCCCTTGCCCGCACCGTGAAGTCGTAGCTCGTGGCGGGCATCAGGCCGCTGATGAGGGCCGAGGTGGTGGTGCCGGCGGAGGAGGCGACCTGGTAGCCGTCGCGGAAGACGTCGTACCCGGTCACGCCGAGGTTGTCGGTCGACGCGGTCCAGCCGAGCGAGACGCTGCCGGCGGTGACGGCGGCGGTCAGTGAGGTCGGGGCGGAGGGGGGTACCGTGTCGGTGATGCCGCCGGCCACCTCGTAGACGCCGAGGTTGTCGACGGTGATCGCCTCGTCGGTGCCGCCGGTGTCGACGCGTACCGAAAAGCCCAGCTCCACTGTGGAGACGAGCCGCTGCCCGCCGTTGGGCACGATCGTGAAGCGGTACTGCGGGACGGCCGTGTCGTCGACCCGCGACAGACCGCCGGAGGTACCGGTGTACGCGGGGGTGGTGGTGACGCTCACCGCGGGCACCGGGAACCGCGGCACGAGGTTGTTGTCGAAGTTGCCGAACTGGATCTGTGCGTAGATGTCCTTGGCGACGGGCTTGTCGCTCGCCGCGCTCCGCGCCAGGTCGTACTGGAGGACGAACTGCCGGGCGGGGTTGCCGACCGGCTCGCTGTAGACGGCGTTGATGCGGTCCTTCAGCGCGCCGGTGGACCACCGGTGGTAGAAGTAGCTGGAGAGGTTGGTGCCTTGGGGGGCGTCGCGGAGTTCCAGGGCGTTGTCGCCGTCGACCTGCACGATCTGCTGGGTGCCTCCCGATGTCTGGCTGGACATGATCAGCGGGCTCTTGCCGCTGTCGAATCCGGTGTCCAGGTCCGCGGCAAGCAGGTTCGTCGGCCGGTCGTCGGCTGCTACGGCAGTGGTGCTTGGTGCCGCCAGAAGAAGAGCGGCACACACGGCCGCCAGTCTTCGCGTCAGGATGTTCATGGATCATCCTTTCGGGGTGGATGGGCTACTTGACGGCTCCCGTGACGAGGCCCTTGCTCCAGAACGACTGCAACGACACGAACATGGCGACGACGGGCACCACGGAGACCAGTGCGCCGGTGACGACGGTGGTGTAGCTGACGGGATAGCCCTGGAGTTCGCGCCAGCCGACGAGCCCCACCGTCACCGGCTGGAGCGAGGTGTCGGCGAGCATGAGCGAGGGCAGGAGGAAGTTCGTCCAGATCGCGACGAACTGGAACAGGAAGATCGTGACCATCGCGGGTGCCATGAGTCGCACGCAGATCGCGAAGATACGCATCTCGCCCGCTCCGTCGATCCGCCCGGACTCGATCAGGGCGTCCGGTATCGAGGACGCGGCGTAGATCCGGCTGAGGTACACGCCGAAGGGGCTGACGATGCTCGGGACGAACACGGCCCAGAAAGTGTTGATGGTCCCCGTGTAGCTGAACACGAGGTAGAGCGGGATGGCGAGCACGGGTGCGGGCAGCAGCACGGCGGCGAGCACCGTGCCGAAGACGGCCTCGCGCCCCGGGAACGGGAACTTGGCGAGCGCGTAACCGCACATGGACGCCAGGAGCGTGGAGACGATCCCGCCGCCGACCGCGTACAGCAGCGAGTTGAGCAGCCAGCGGGAGTAGATGCCGCCCTGGGCCTCGAACAGGGTCCGGATGTTGTCGAAGAGGGCGAAGTGCCGGCCGAACCAGAAACCGTTGCCCGAGAAGATCTCTCCGGTGCCCTTGGTGGCGGAGACGACCAGCCACCACACCGGGAGCAGGAAGTAGACGGCGAAGAGGGTCATGACGGCCAGCACGAAAAGGCGCGATGCCGGGTTGACCGTCGTGAGGGCGCCCGCCCGGGAGCGCCGCGGCCTCGGGTCCCGGGCCGCGGAAGCGGTTCGGGTGGGCGGTTGCAGGGTGGCGGTCATCAGTCGACGCTCCTGGCCGATGCGCGGAAGACAAGGACGGACAGCACGCAGATCAGTGCGCCGAGCACCACGGACTGGGCGGCGGCGTAATTGAAGTCGTTGGCCGACAGGGACCGCAGCGCGGCCATGATCGGGGTGTAGGTGGACGACAGGTTCGGCGCCACGGATTTCATGGTGGCCGGCTCGTTGTACAGCTGGAACGTGCCGATGATGGAGAAGACGAGGGTGAGCAGCAGGGCCGGCCGGATCTGCGGGACCTTGATGAGCAGCGCGGCCTTCCAGCCGGAGCAACCGTCGAGCGCGGCAGCCTCCATGGTCTCCTCGGGGACTGCCTGCAGGGCCGCAAAGATCAGGATGGTGTTGTAGCCGGTCCATGCCCAAGTCAGGATGTTGGCGATCGAGAAGGGCAGGGCACCGTCGGTGACGAAGCTGAAGTGGACGCCCATCGACCCGAGGTAGCCGGCGATGGGGCTCAGCGAGGGCGCGTACAGGAAGGACCACACCAGACCGGCGATCACACCGGGCAGCCCGTAGGGGATGAAGTAGGCGATCCGGAAGAACCTGCGCCCCTTCGTGGCCGACGAATCGATGAGCAGGGCGAGGAAGAGCGCGATGGCGAGCATCACGGGCACCTGGATGACGCCGACGAAGGCCACCCGGCCCAGGGACGAGAGGAAGTCCGTGTCATGGAACACCCGGACGTAGTTGTCGAAGCCCGCGAAGACGGACTCGGCTCCGGACAGGCCGAGGCCGGAGCGTTTTTCGGCGAAGAAGCTCTGGCCCACGGAGTACCCGGTGGGTACCAGGTAGACGATGAAGAAGAGCAGAAGAAACGGCAGGACGAAGGGCGCGGCTCGCCGCAGTTCTCGCAGTCGGCGCCGCCGGATCGTCGAGGAGGACACGGTCACCTCTTCCGTGGAGTGGCGGGTTTGCGGATCCAGCGGGGGCCACGTCGGCGCGCGGCCCCCGTGCGGGGGCTACTTGCTCACGGAGAATCCCTGGGACCGCAGTGCGGAGACCGTGCCCTTCTGTGCGCTGTTCAGGGCGTCCTGGAAGGTTCCCTTCTTGGTGTGCACCTTGCCGAGACCGTCACCGAGCGCCGTGGCCGTGGTGGACATGACCGGGCCCCACCGCCAGTCGGGGCTCACCTTGGCCGCCTCCTGACGGAACAGCTGGTAGACGGGCCGGCCGCCGTAGTAGCTCTGGGGGGCGTCCAGTGCCTTGTTGGCGAGCCCGGACTTGGAGGCGGGGAGGATGGCCGCCGAGGCGATCAGGTTCGACACCGAGCCGGAGTCGGTCGACATCCACAGGGCGAACTCGGCGGCCTCCTTCGGCCTCGCGCAGTCCTTCATCACGGCCGTGGCCGAGCCACCCGAGTTACCGACGGCGTCCTGTGTGCCCCATCGGGGCATGGGTGCGACGTCCCACTTGCCCGCGGAGGCTGCGGCGTTGTCCCGGATGAGGGAGGCGGACCAGACCGGACCGACCTCCGCCCAGACCTTGCCCTTGCTCCAGGCGGAGTACAGCGCGGCGTCGAAGGCGGGGTGGGAGGTGACGAGGTCCCGGTCGAAGAGTCCCTGCCAGTATTCGGCGACCTTGCCGTTGGCTGTGCTGTCGAGCGAGACGGCCCAGGCGTCGTCCTTGACGCCGAACCAGGGTGCACCGCCCTGCCAGGCGAATCCGCCGTAGAGGTAGGGGTCGGTGGGGAGGTTCATGAGGCGGGACGACGGGTCGGCGGCCTTCACCGACGCAGCGGCGGTGGCGAACTCGTCCCAGGTCCTGGGGACTTCGATGTGCGCCTTCCTGAAGAGGTCGGCGCGGTAGAACATGGCCATCGGCGCGGTGTCGACCGGGACACCGTAGGCCTTGCCGTTGACGCCGACGTTGCCCCACACCCAGTCGGCGAACTCGTCCTTCTGCGGCTTGACGTAGCTGCTGACGTCCTGCAGGACACCGGCGGCGAGGAAGCTCGAGAAGGTCTCGTAGCCGACCTGGGCCAGGCAGGGGGCCTTGCCCGCTTTGGCGGCGGTGAGCATCTTGTCGTAGCCGCCCGCGCCGCCGTCGGTTATCGCCTCGTACTTCACGTGGATGTCGGGGTGCGACTTGTTCCACAGCTCGACGGACTTCTCGTAGCCCGACGCCCACCCCCAGAAGGTGATTTCGGCCGGGCCGCCGGTGCTCGCTTCGGTACTGCCGCTGCACCCCGAAAGCATGATGCCGGTGGCGGTGATGACGGCCGCCGCGGCGAGACTCGCCCTGCGCATGACCATGACGTCCTCTCAATTTCGGCTCTGTACAGCGTTGTTCGGGTCACCGAGTGCATCGATGCTGCCCTTGCGGACGGCCAGGGGCGTGCCTGGCTGGTCTTGCGGGATGTTCTGGTCGGCGCCGGTTCTGGCACGTTCCCGGTCCTGTGCCGGACGGAGGGCTGCGAAGCCCGGCGGGAGGGACGCGGTGAACGTACTGACGCATGGCCGGGCGCGGACGGGTCGTCCGTGGGGACCGGATGACGGCTCTGACTCCGATGCCGGTGGAGCGGGCAACGGACTATGGCGTGAAGGGAGTTCGCGCCCCTTTGGGGACGTGCCGGAACCGAGGTCGTCCGCGTGTTCCGGCAGCTCGGCGGGAGCGACGCTCGGAGAGTCACGGTTCCCGGCGCTGACGGGACAGGGGCACCGGGCTTGCCATGGCCGTGGCGCTGCCTCCCCGTACGGTCACGGGGCCTGGGGTCCCGTCGTCACATCCGTTGGGCAGGAGGGATTTTGACGATGGGTCCTATGGTGACGGGTCTCGCGAGTCGGCACACACGGTGCTCCCCTTCCACGACGAGTGGGTCGATGGCTGGGATACTTGCATACAAGCATACGACGTGCAACGATCATTTCGTGAATCCCTCTCAAGAACCGCGCATCCCTGAGCGGACATCGGCCGGCCGCGATGCGGGACTGTCCCCGATCACCCGTGACGGGGCGCGGACCCGGACGTCCGACCGCGTCTACGAGGAGTTGGTCGCCGCGATCCGCGAACTCCGGCTCGCTCCGGGAGCCTCCCTGTCCGAGACCGACCTGGCGGGACAACTCCACGTCAGCCGCACGCCGGTGCGCGAGGCCCTCGCACGACTCGTCGACGCGGGCCTCGTGCGTGTCGTGCCACAGGTCGGCACGCGGGTCGGACTGATCAGCCTGCGTGACGTGGAAGAGGCTCGCTTCGTCCGCGAGAGCCTGGAGGTCGCCGCCTTCGAAGTGGCGTGCGCCGACCCGACGGTGGACGTCACCGTTCTGCGTGAACTGCTCGAACGGCAGGAGCACAGCTGCCGCACCGAGGACTACGACGCGTTCTTCCTCGCCGACGAGGCGCTGCACTGCGAGATCTTCTCGCTCAGCGGCTATCCGGGGGCGTGGCAGGCCGTACAGCGGATGAAGCTGCAACTCGACCGGCTCCGCCGGCTGGCCCAGCCCGACGCCGCCACGATGCGCGAACTGATCGACGAACACCGGCTGATCGTGGACGCGCTGGAGAACGCCGATCCGCCCGCCGGTCGTGCCCTGATCAGCCGGCACGCCCGACGCGCTCTGGAACGCGGCCCGGCGCTGCGCGCCGAGTACCCGGGCTACTTCACCGATTGACATCGATCCGGACACACGGCCGGGCCGGCACCACCGAGGGCGTGGCCCTGTCCCGCCGTTCCCCTGTCTGAAGGAAGGCGACGTCATGGACTTCGAGAACGCGGACGGGCTCGGCCGGCAGCGGGTCGGGCAGGCATGACCATACGGCTCTCCCTCGGCCACATCGACACCTATGACGCCCGAGTGGCGACCTTCGCCCATCAACTCGGCCTCACCGGCGTCCAGTTCCACACGCCGGATCTGCTGCCGGGAGCCGACGGCTTCTGGAGCCTGACCGAACTGCGGGCGCTGCGGGACCGCTGCGACGCCGACGGTCTGGCGATCGACGGCATCGAGAACGTCCCTCTCGCCCATTTCTGGAAGATCCAGCGCGGTCTGCCCGGCCGCGACGAGCAGATCGAGAACTACCGGAAGACCATCCGCAACCTCGCCGCCGTCGGGATCGACGTGCTCGGCTACAACTTCCTCGCCACCTACGTATGGCGCACGGACATGGCGGCAAAGGGCCGCGGTGGCGCCAAGGTCACCGCTTTCGACCTGGCCGACGTCCACGCGGGCAACGCGCTCGCCGGCTACCGGCTGACTCCCGACCAGGCTGTGGACGAGCCGATCACGGCCGAGCGCATGTGGGCGAACCACCAGTACTTCCTGGACGCCGTGCTGCCCGTCGCCGAGGAGGTCGGCGTGCGGCTCGCCCTCCATCCCGACGATCCGCCCACCCCACAGCCGCTCGGGGGCATCGCCCGGATCTTCACCTCTCCGGACGCCATCGGACGGGCCCACGCGCAAGCCGGCGGCAGCCCGTCATGGGGGCTGAACCTCTGCCTCGGCACCGTGTCGGAAATGGCCGGCGAGCAGAGCGTCGACGAGGTCATCGACCTGCTGGGACCGGCCATCTGCTACGTCCATTTCCGGGACGTCCGCGGCACGGTGCCACGCTTCAGCGAATGCTTCCTCGGCGAGGGCAACTTCGACCCGGCACGGGTGATCCGCCGGCTCGACGCCTCGGGATTCGACGGATTCCTGATCGACGACCACGTCCCGGCCATGATCGGTGATCTGGACACCTGGGGTGACACCTCGTCCGAGGCCTACTGCAGCCGGGGCCGGGCACACGCGATCGGATATCTGCAGGGAGTCCTGAACGGCCTGTCGCTCGACGAGCCCGCCGGCCCACGTGCTGCGCCGACGGGCGGCCGGCTGTCAGCCTGACCGCATGAGGTTCGCCCGGCCGGGCGGCGGACGCGTCGGATACGGATATACGGCAGGTCCTGCGCCGGGTGCGGGAACCCGCTCCCCAGCGGCCGTCCGACTCGTGGTCACCGCGCCGGGCCGCTCGCCCGCCGGGCCTGTCTGAGGACCCGCGCCCCGCCCGCGGGCACCGTGACCCCGCCCTCGTGCGCCGATCCGTCCAGCAGGTCGGTCCCCCAGCCGGCAACGGTGGTCTCGGTGTCGCCGTGGTTGATGAGGAAGACGTAGTCATGACCGGCCGAGCGGCGCGTCACGGCCTCGACGCCGCCTCCGGCCGGAACCGCCGTCAGCCCGGACCGCTTCACGAGCAGCCCCACCAGACGCGCACGCGCGTCGTCGTCCAGCTCCACGCCCACGTACCAGGCTTCCCCCTCGCCCCGGTCCGCGCGGGTGATCGCCGGTGTGCCCGCGAAGTCGCCGCTGTCGTACCAGCAGGCCGCCTCCGCGTCCGTGAGATCGATCTCCTCATGCCAGGTGGTGCCCCGGACCGGCCCCGTGACCCCGTCGATCTCGACGAAGTCCCCGTCCACCATGGGCGCGAACTCCTCCACTCGCACGCCCAGCAGTTCGCGGAACGCTCCGGGATAGCCACCGAGCCGCACCCGGTCGAGCGGATCGACGATGCCCGAGAAGTAGGTGACGAGCACGGTCGCCCCCGCGTGCACGGCAGCGGTCAGCGCGGCCACGTCCTGGTCGCGGACCAGGTAGAGCATGGGGACGATGATCAACCGATAGCCCGACAGGTCGGCCGACGGCACAACGATGTCGGCGGTGACGCCCGCGTCCCGCAGACTCCGGTGCCACCCCAGGGCGGACTCCATGTACGACAGACCGTTGTGCGGATGCGACTCACGGTCGGCGGCCCACCACGACTCCTCACAGAAGAGCAGCGCGCAGTCCGCGGCGACCCGGCTGCCGAGCACCTCGGCACAGCGTGCCAACTCCGTGCCGAGCGACTTCACTTCCCGGAACTTCCTGCTGTCGGCCCCGGCGTGCGGGAGCATCGCGGAATGGAACCGCTCGGCGCCCGCACCTGCGGCCCGCCACTGGAAGAAGCAGATGCCGTCGGATCCGCGGGCGAGGTGGGCGAGTACGTCCCGCCGAAGCTGCCCCGGGCGCTTCACGGGGTTGACCGGGCGCCAGCTCGTGGCACCGGTGGCCGTCTCCATCAGCAGCCACGGCTTCCCCCGGGACAGTCCGCGGGCCCGGTCGGCCGAGACGGACAGCTCGGCCGGGGCGTCGGACGTCGGTCTCGGATAGTGATCGCTGGCGATGAGATCCACATCGTCGGTCCACGAGCTGTAGTTCATGTTCTTCCCGGCGTCGAAGAGCACCAGGTTCGTGGTGACCGGCACATCCGGCGTGACCCGTCGCAGGACGGCGGTCTCGGCCCGCAGCTGCGCACGCAGCTGGTCGGAGCTGAACCTGTCGAAGTCCAGCACCTGCGTCGGGTTCGAGTCGGTGAACGTCACCCGTGGCGGCTGGATCTGTTCCCACGCCGAGTACGTCTGGCTCCACGCGCTGGTCGTCCACGCGGCGTTCAGCTGGTCGAGCGAGTCCCCGTAGCGGTCCCTCAGCCAGCTCCGGAAGGCCACGGCGCTCGCTTCGCCGTAGCACCGGGAGTTGTGGCCGCCGAGTTCGTTGGAGACGTGCCACAGCGCGAGCGCCGGGTGGTCGCCGTAGCGCTCGGCCATCTTCTCCACCAGCGCGAGCGAGTGCTCGCGGTAGATCCGTGACGACGGCGACCAGGCCTGGCGTCCGCCCTGCGCCATCGTCCGCCCCTGCCGGTCGACGGGCAGTACCTCGGGAAACCGCGTGGTGAGCCATGGCGGGGGCGACGCGGTGGCCGTGGCGAGATCGACGGCGATGTCGCCCGCGTGCAGCAGGTCGAGCAGGCGGTCCAGCCAGCCGAAGTTCCATCGGTCGGGCTCCGGCTGCAACGTCGACCAGGCGAAGACACCCACGGTGACCAGATTGACTCCGGCCTCACGCATCAGCCGGACGTCCTCGGGCCATACGCTCTCGTCCCACTGTTCGGGGTTGTAGTCGCCGCCGAACGCCACGGGTTCCCCGCCGAACCGGGCAACGACGTTGGCGGGCCATCTGATCCACTCTGCCGTCACGAGCTTCTTCTCCTCACCGCCCGACGAACGAGCGCCCACGCGAAGGACCCCGACACGGCGTCGAGCGACAACCGGACGCGGCCGAGGAGCACCGCCCGAAAGTGCGCCGGAGTGCGGAACGGCCACAGACTAGCGGGCTGAGACAACGTTGTTTAGAGTGAAATCGACGCCACCGGACCGCAGTTCGTCCGGCCCGTCCGCGCGGTGGTCGTCACCCGAAACCGGCCGTCGCAGCCCGGCGCGAGGCCCGGGAACACATCGAGGGAGTGGAACGTGGCGGAGTTCGATGGCAAGGTCGCCATCGTCACCGGTGGATTCAGCGGCATCGGAGGCGCGACGGCCCGGGTGCTGTCCGCGCGCGGGGCAACGGTCGTGGCGGCCGGCATCCCGCCAAAAGGCGCGTACGAGGAGCTGCCTCCCGGTGTCGAGCGCGTCGATGTCGACGTCACCGACGAGACCGCCACCGCTCGACTCGTCACCCATGTCGTGGCGGCATACGGCGGGCTCGACATCCTCGTCACCGCGGCCGGGATCCAACGCTACGGCGTAGCGGCGGAGACCAGCGCCGACGAGTGGAACGAGGTGCTCGCGGTCAACGTGACCGGCGCCTTCCACGCCGTCAAGCACGCGCTCCCCCACCTGCGCACCCGCGGGGCGGGCTCGATCGTGATCGTCTCCTCCGTGCAGGCCTTCGTCACCCAGACCGCCGTCGCCGCCTACACCACCAGCAAAGGGGCGCTCAACGCGCTCGCCCGGTCGATCGCCATCGACGAGGCGAAGAACGGGATCAGAGCCAACGCGGTCTGTCCCGCGTCGGTGGACACCCCGATGCTGCGCGCCTCCGCCCGCGCCTTCTCCGACGGCAGTGACCGAGGCACGCAGGAACTGGTCGAGTCCTGGGGGCGGATGCATCCGCTCGGCCGGGTGGCGCGACCGGACGAGGTCGCCGAGGCGATCGCCTTCCTGGCCGGGGACCGAGCCAGCTTCATCACCGGCATCTCGCTGCCCGTCGACGGCGGGCTGCTGGCCAACGCGGCTGTGGTACTGCCCGGCTGAGGGCGGACGTCGTACTCGACCGCAGGCGGCGACGGAGGGCTTTCGATGACGGCCAAGGTTGCGATCCCCGGGAGAGCCAGGGTGGGCGAAGGGCCGGTCTGGGACGCCGGGCTCCGGCGCCTGCACTGGGTGGACATCCCCGCCGGGCACATCCACACCAGCGACCCGGCCACCGGCCGGACCACCAGCCTTCGGCTGCCGACGCAGGTCGGCGCCGCGGTGCCGAGACGCGGCGGAGGCTTCGTGGCGGCGACGGCCGAGGGATTCGCGAGCGTCGACGCCGGCGGTTCGATGACCACCAGGCGCGCGCTCCTGCCCGACGGCGAGCGCATGAACGACGCGAAGTGCGACCGGCACGGGCGGTTCTGGGCCGGCAGCACGGCAATGGACTTCCGGCCGGGCAGCGGCGCCCTGCACCTCCTCCTGCCCGACTGGACGAGCCGTGTGGTCCTCGAAGGACTCGCTCTGCCCAACGGGCTCGGCTGGAGCCCCGATGGCCGCATCTTCTACCTCGCCGACTCGATCGCGGGCGAGATCTATGCCTTCGACACCGTTGACGAGGACCCGTGGTTGAGCCGTCGGCGCACACTGTTCCGGCTTCCCGTGCACACGGGCATGCCGGACGGGCTCACCGTCGACGCGGCCGGGTGCCTGTGGGTCGCGGTGTGGGGTGGCGCACGCCTGGCACGGATCTCCCCCGACGGAGACCTGCTCGGCGAGATCCCGATGCCCGTGCACCAGCCGTCCTCCTGCGCGTTCGGCGGACCCCGCCTCGACGCGCTGTACGTCACCTCGGCCCGTGACGGCCTGGAACTCTCGGGCGACGACCTGGCGGGGTCCGTCTTCGTCGTCGACGAGGTGGACGGCGCGGTGGGCCTGCCTTCGGCGACGTTTGCCGGATGAGTGGATCGGCCGGGCCGAGCAGGGCCGGGGCGCGGCATGAACAGCGACCATAGGCACGATCCCCCGCTCGACGGCCGGGCACGGTCGCGGACCGACCGAGTTCGGCGCGTACACCGCCGGACCGGCCGAGCAGGCCGAGGAGCAGGCCGAGCAGGTGCTTCCGGCCTGGGTACACCTGCCCCACCCGATCCAGGACAACGTTGCCTCACCTCGGAGGGCCGGGCCCCGATCGGCCGGGTCCTCCGGTCGTCAGCCGAGCGGCATCGTGCAGAAGCAGGCGCCGACACGGAAGTTGCGAGGCTCTACGGGGTCGAGGTCCGTCGGGCCGAAGGCCCCGGAGCCGAGGATCGACGCCAGGTGGTGTTCCGCGTCGTCCTCGGGGCGGTACCCGATGGCCTCCGCCTCCGCCAGGGACCACCATCGGCGGGTGTTGCGGGAGATGCCCCACAGGACGCGGAATGCGGCAGGCTCCGCATGCAGACATGCCTCGACGAGCCGGGCCGCGTCACCCGGCGACAGCCAGGCGGCCAGGTCCTCGGGGGCGAGCGGGCACGGCCGGAACGCGCCGATCCGCAGACAGGTGACGTCGACGCCGAACCGGGAGTGGTACAGGCTGCCCAGCGCCTCGATCGCGGCCTTGCTGACACCGTAGTAGGTGTCCGGGCGTGGCGGCGCGGCCGCGGGCAGGACGCCGTCGGCCGCGTCGTCCCGCGTGTGGAACCCCGCGGCATGAATGCTCGACGCGAGCACCACGCGGGGAACTCCGTGTTTCCGTACGGCTTCGAGGATCCGCCGGGTGCCGTCGATGTTGATGTCGGCGATCCGCTCCCATGACGTCTCCCCTGCCAGTCCGCCCAGGTGGAGCACCGCGTCGACGTCCCGGCAGGCCGCGTCGATCGCGTCCTGGTCGGTGAAGGACGCCCGTACCGTCTCCACGCTCTCCTCCGGTCCGGCCGGCTCGATCTCCGCGACGTCCAGGAGCCGCAGGGTACGGCCTGCGCGGGCCAGGCGTGGCCGCAGCTCGCGGCCGATGCGGCCCGCGGCGCCGGTCACCAGGATTCGCCGGCCGGTCACGGTGCCTCCCCGGCCGGGTGGGCGACGGCAGGCAGTTCCGGGGCCGGAACCTGGTGGCCGTAGGGTCGCGGGGTCGCGGACGCGGGCACGTAGGGAGGCTGGTTGTAGGTGTGCCGGCGGCGGAAGGCAAGATCCGTCGGTGGGGACCAGTGCCGCCAACTGCCCGGATCCGTCTCCACGGCCGCCGACTTCGGGCCGACGCCGTTGCCGTTCTCCGCCGCGACGGCGTACTCGTACACGGTCACGCCCGCCGGGCGGGCCCGGCCCGGATCGTCGTGTCCGGGGATGACGCCGGGCGCATGATCGACGTGCCGGAACCCGAACCCGCCGTAGATCTCGAGATGGATGACCTCGCCCTTGCGGCGCCGGTAGAGCCGGTACCTGCCCGCGCCCAGCACCTCGCCCCAGGTGACGGTGACCGTCCCGTGGCCGAGCCGGAGTCTCAGCCCGTCCGGCGGATCGGGCGCCCGGCGGGTCGGGTGGACCGGGTAGTCGGAGCCCGGCGTGGCCTGTCGGCGACTGTTCCGGGCGATGACGCGGACGTGGCGTTTCTCGTCCTCGGCAAGACCGGTCAGGTGGACGGGACTTCGTTCCGTCTCAGCGGCCGTCATCCAGGTGTGGCCGCCGTCGGAGCTGAGCTGGACGATGTAGCGGTCCGCGGCGGCTGCCGTGGAGAAGTGCACGAGCGCGCCGTCGCCGACGGTCTCTGTGCGTAGGACCTGCGAGGGCGGCGGCTGCGGCTGTCCTCCCGTCAGCTCCCAGTGGTGGCGGCCTCGGGGCAGGGCCACGGTGATCGTGTCCGGCGACACGGCGAGGGGGCGTACCCGCTCGCCGTCGATGTGGAAGCGTGCCGCCGCATGCCGCCCGCCGGGGACGTACAGGCTCACCGAACTGTCCGACGGGGCGTGGTAGACGCCCTGGGCCTCGGTGGGATCCCGGTAGCGGAGGCTGATGCCGAGATCGTCGTCCCCGGTGGTCAGGAGGAGGTCGGAGGTTCCCACGGCACTTCCGTGGAAGAGGGTCAGTTGCCGCAGGCCGTCGTCGAAGAGCCTGATGGTCCCGGCCGTGCCCGAGAAGCGCAGCCCCTGATCGGCGAACTCGACCGTCTTCGGTTCGTAGTGCGCGGACGCCTCGTTCCGGAACACGAAGTCCAGGCTGTGTGGGGTCCGGATCCGGGCGCCCCAGGGTGTCGAACGCGCGGGGGCGACCTCCAGGTCGTCGCGGTGACTCACGACGGCCAGCGTGTTGCCGTTCGCACCGTCGGCCCTTCCTTCCAGGCGCACGCCCCAGGAGACGTCGGTCACGAAGGCGCCGTCGAGGACGCCGTCCGTACGCACGCCGCGCACAACGTGGATGAACGGCATCCGCTCGGCGAGGTGCGGGAAGCTGTTGGCGTCGTGGCCGGTGGCTTCGGTCAGCACGGACCATGTCCACACCATGCGCTGGCCTGCGGCGAACGCGTCGTAGGTGACGAGGTAGTCGCTGCCGACGAGCAGGACGCTGCGGCTCAGGTACAGGCCGCCCACCGGGCCGTCCGGGTCGGAGACGATCTCCGCGTACTGCGCGCCGCCCAGATCGTGGAGGGGACGGTCCAGGGTGTTCTGGCCGATCGAGCGGTACGCGCCGTTTCTCCAGACCGCGCAGGAGGTGGCGAAGGTGGCGTCGGGGGCCCTGCGGTCCCCGGCGTCCTCGGGGCCCTGGCCGCTGTAGGAGTGCCCCGCGGCGTAGTAGTAGATGTGCCCGCTGCCGTTGTCGTCGGCGATCCCCCATCGGTAGTTGGGGCCGCGGTCCACCTGCTGGAGGAAGGCCGCGACCTCGCCGGGCCGGTCGACGTCGGCGCCCAGCGTGACGCCGTATCCGGTGTACTTCGAGCTCCTCAGCCGCGGATTGGTCCCCAGGTCGCCTGCGGACCGCATCGTGACCCGCCACGGGTCCGGCGCGCCTGGCCGGCTGTCGAGCCGGTGGGCGAACTCGTCGCTCTCCTCGGTCACGTCGACGAAGTCGCAGCCCTGGAAACAGCCGACGGTCGCCGTGTAGGAGGCTCCGCCGGTGAAGTGGTAGCGGAGTTGGTGGGTGGCGAACAGCGGACCGGCTTCCACGAGCCGTACTTCCAGGTGTTCGAGGCGTTCGGTGCCGCAGCGCAGGGCGGATCTCCCCACCCAGCCGTGTCCTCGGTCGAGTTGGAGGACGGGACCCGGTACGGCGTCGGCGGCGAACCGGCCCGAGGAGGGAAGCCGGATCCGGAGCGCTCCGCTGTCCACGACGGTGGACGTGCCGTCCTCGGTGATCCGGACCGGTCGCGGGACATGGGCCGTCGGCACCGATGGGTCGGCGCACAGGGTGAATTCGCGTGTCGCGCCGGACGGCAGGTCGGCGAAGAAGCAGACGACGGCGAACGCCAGTTGGCTGCCGCCCGAGTTCACCCGGGAGAGCTGGAAGGCCACCGGCCGCCCCGTCTCGTCGACCAGCCGGAGCTGTTCGGCACGGACGGACGGGGTGGCCCAGCGTACCGGGTGGTGCAGCAGGGTCCTGGGCCAGGCGAACTCCGGGTGGCGCAGCGGATCGGCAAGCCGGAACCGCACCCGGTCGCCGCCCGCGGGCCAGCAGGTGACGGGGTCGGTCATGATCCGTCCCCCTCCTCGGCCGGGACGGCGGGCGCTGCGGTGACGCCCTGCGTGCCGAACGCCGCGCCGCCGGCGACGCCTTCGACGAGGTGGCGCTGGAGCAGCACGAACAGGAGCAGGATGGGTGCGGCCACGATGAACGTGCCGGCGGCGATGAGCGGCCAGTTCTGCGTGTACTCGCCGAAGAACGAGTACAGCCCGCGGGTGACCGGCCACAGTGCCGCGTCGGACAACATGACCAGCGGCAGAATGAGGTTGTTCCAGGCGTGGACGAAACCGAAGATGGCGAAGGTGGCCAGGGCGGGCTTCATCTGCGGCATGATGATCGTGAAGATGAACCGGACGTAGCCGCAGCCGTCCAGCGCGGCGGCCTCGTCGATCTCGCGCGGGATGCCTTTGATGTAGCCGACGAAGAAGAAGAACCCCGCGCCGGACAGGCTGGTCAGGATCAGGTACCCGGCCATGCTGTTGTACAGGTGGAGCGAGCGCGCTTCGATGAACAGCGGGATGAGGCCGCCGGGCAGGAACCCGGAGAAGATGAAGAACGTGTACAAGAGGTTGGAGCGCTTGAAGTAACCGCGCGAGATGGGGAAGGCCAGGAAGACTCCGAGGATCAGTGTGACCGTGTCGGGGATGACCGCGTAGATCAGGCTGTTGATCATCTGCCGTCCGAAGTTGCCCTGGCTCCACGCCGTCGAGAAGCTCTCTGTGGTCCACAAATCCGGCATCCCGGTGGGGTTCTGGAGGAACCCGGTGTACGTCTTGAACGCCTGCAGCAGCATGTACACCAGCGGCAGGGCGAACAGCAGGGCGGCGATCGCGAAGCAGAGCAGGTTCACCCCGGCGGCCTTGGCCGCCTTCGTGGTCAGCAGTGGCGCCTTCGGCTGCGGCGTACCGCTCCGAGCAGGGCCCTGATCGGTCCGGTCCAGAACAGCAGGAGAGGCCTTCACAGCGAGATCTCCCGTCGGCGCAGGGTGAACAGCAGTCCGCCGCCGATCACGACGGTCAGGAGGAACTGCAACATGGCGAGCATCGAGCCGTAACCGAGTTGGCTGTCGCCCCCGAACGCTGACTGGAACATGTACAGCCCGAGGGTCTTGGTGCCGAAGTTGCCGCCGGTGAGGACCATGATCAGCGCGTACTCGCCCAGCGTCCCCATCGCCGTGAGGAACACGCTCACCGTGGTGGCCGGAGCCAGCAGGGGCCAGGTCACGTGCCGGAACACCCGCAGGCGTCCGGCGCCGTCCATGGCCGCCGCCTCGTAGACCGCCGGTGGGATGTTCCGCAGCCCGGCGATGTAGATGAGCATCGTGTAGCCGGAGAACATCCACACGTTCACCAGGATCACCAGGGGCAGGGCCAGCGAGCTCGACCCGAGGAACGCCGAGGAGTTGCCGAAGATGCCGTGCATGACCTTCTCCACCGGGCCCGAGTAGGGGTCCAGCATGAGCGCGAAGACGGCGCCGACCACCGCGACCGAGAAGATCTGCGGCATGAAGATGATGGCTCGGTAGAGGGTGTAGGAGCGTCCGGGCCGGTTCAGCAGCAGGGCGAGGCCCAGACCGGTCGCGGTCTGCAGTACGGTCACGCCGGCCACATAGGTCAGCGTGACCCGCACCGCGTCCCCGACCACGGACGACAGCGAGGTGAAGGCCGCCGAGTAGTTGCACAGACCGCAGACGTTCAGAGGCGTGCCCGGGAGCCCGGAGTACCGGGTGAACGAGTATCCGATGGTGGCGAGCGACGGGTAGAGCCCGAACAGCAGCCACCCGGCTCCCGGGATCGCGATGCTGGCCCAGGGGATGAACCGCCGCGTCCGTTGGTTTCCGAAGGGACAGCGTGCCACGCCGAGCCTCCTTTCCGAGAGTGCGTTCGTTACTTGCCGACCGACTTGCGGTAGGCCGACGCCGAGGCGGACAGGAGGGTGTCGATGCTGTCGCTGCCGATCGGCTTCATCTTGTACAGGTCGGGACCGCCCGCCTCGATGGGCGCCCCGGCCGGGATCCACGGGTTGGTGAGCTGTGGGAAGGCGTCACTCATGTGACCGTTCAGCCAGTCCATCCAGGGCAGGCCGGTGTTCTGCAGCGCCGGCTGGGTGGAGATGGAGCCGGTCTGCTCCAGCCACTTCTTGTAGTTGTCGGGCTCGGAGAACATCGCGAGCCACTGCATCGCCAGGTCCTTGTGCGGCGCGGTGGTCGGAACCACCCAGGTGAGGTCCGGCTTGAACGCCACGCGGTTGGCCGCCGGGTCGTCGGTGCCCGGCAGGGCGAAGAACCCGAGGTTGAGCTTCGGGTTGGCCTGCTGGATGGTCAGCCCGTCCCAGGAGCCGTCGAGCAGGAACGGGTAGTTGTCGGCCTTCGTGGCCCAGACGCCGGGCGCGGTCTGCTGGGACACGCCCGCGGCATTGGGCTCGATGTACTGCATGACCTCCGTGTGCCGCTGCGAGATCTCCTTGTAGACCGGGTCGGTCCAGGACCGCGTGCCCTTCCAGAATGCGGTGGCCCGGTCCTCGGACACCTTGACGGACTCCGAGGGCTGATGCCCCTTCATGATCATCTGATTCGCGATGCCCTGCCACACGCCGCCGTGCATGCCGCTCTGCGCGGACACGAAGATCGGTGTCATCCCGGCCTTCTTGAGCTTGTCGCAGGCGTCCAGGAATTCCTGGTACGTCGTGGGAACGGACAGGCCGTGCTTCGCGAGCAGGTCCTTCTTGTACCAGATGGCACCCGCACCGACGTACTCGGCGGCCATGACGCCGTAGACGCCGCCCCTGTATCCGGCCGCGGCGGCCTGGACCTCCGGGTCGTACTGCTTCATGAACGGCTGGTCCTTGAGGTCGGTCAGTTGACCGGACGTGATGAGTGCGGCCGCCCCTCCGGGCTTGAGGTTGGTGTAGTCGGGGGCGTAGCCCTGCTGGGTCGGCGGGAACTGGGCCAGGACGTCGAGGGACTTGGACTGCAGCATGCTGTTCCACAGCTGCTGCCAGGCTCCGTTGGCGTTCGGGGCCGTCTGCAGTTTGACGGTGACTCCCGGGTGCGCCTTCTCGAACTTGGCGTTGAGCTCCTTGGTGAACTCGACCGCACCGGGATTGGTCCACTCCGCGACGGTCAGCGTGACGTTCTGCTTCGCGCCGCCGCCGCTTCCGGAGGACGGGGTGGTGCAGGCGCCGAGGACCGTGGTCAGGCAGACGGTCGCGGCAAGGATCGTGATGGGTGTACGGGTTCTCATGGGCCGGGCTCCTTCGGGCGGTCGGTCAGGGGCGTTGGAGGGCACCGTCGGCGCGGCGCGGCGGCTTCCAGGCACGACCGGGGGCGGGGAACTGGGGCGGGTGTTTCAGGGCAAGGCGTTCGTCGAGGTCGATGCCGAGTCCGGGTGCGGTGCTCGGCCACAGGTGGCCGTCGCGGATCTCGGGGCAGCCGGGGAACACCTCCTGCGCGGCGGCCCCGAACAGGTGCTGCTCCTGGATCCCGAAGTTCGGGCAGGCCAGGTCCAGGGCCAGGTTGGCGGCATGGCCGACCGGCGAGACGTCACCGGGGCCGTGCCACGCGGTCCGTACGCCGAACAGTTCGCACGCGCCCGCGAGCCGCCAGGCCGGGGTGATGCCGCCGATGGCGGAGATGTGGACGCGGATGAAGTCGCACAGCCGCTCCTGGACGACCGGCCGGTACTCGGCGGGGTTGGTGAACAGTTCACCGATGGCGATGGGCGTCACGGACCGGCTGCGCAGGGTCCGGAGCCACTCGATGTCCTCCGGCGCGACCGGGTCCTCCAGATAGAACAGGTCGTACGGCTCCAGGTCCTTCGCGAGCCGTACGGCGTCGGTGGGATGGACCCGCTCGTGGACGTCGTGGATCAACTCGACCTCGGCGCCCAGCTCCTGGCGCAGATGACCGAACAGCTCCCGGACGGTGCGCCGGTACGCCGCCGGGTCCCAGGCGTTCGGGGTCAGGGGCGGGCGGGAGCCGGCCGGGGCCGCGGCGGCCGGTGCCCCGTAGGTACCCGCACCGGGGACGGCGACCTGGCAGCGCACGTACCGGTAGCCCTGGGACATCAGGTCGCGTACCTCGTCGGCGACCTCCTCGGGGTCCCGCCCCTGGGCGTGCGCGTACAGGGGCACCGCGGTACGGCACCGGCCGCCGAGAAGCTGCCAGACCGGGAGGCCGGCCTGCTTCCCCTTGATGTCCCACAGCGCCATGTCCACCCCGGACAGCGCGTTGTTGAGCACCGGACCCGAGCGCCAGTAGCCGCTGACGTGCAGGGTCGACGCGATGTCGGTGATGTCGGCGGGGTCGCGCCCGATCAGCTGCGGCGCCAGGTAGTCGTCGACCGCGGTGGCGACCGCGGCCGCCCGCTGGGTGAAGGTGGCGCAGCCGAGTCCGTACAGTCCGGGTTCGCTGGTGTCGACCCGGACGACGACGAGCGTCGTACCGGCCGGTGCGGTGAGGATGGCCCGGACCGAGGTGATCCGGACGCCGGAGGGCTGCGCCCACGGCGGCTCGATGGGTTTGTCGGGGGTGTCGCTCACGGATGTGGCTCCTGGTTCTGGGCCGGCGCTCGTCGCACGTGCGAGCGCCGGGCTGACGGGTACCGCCGGGCCTTGTTCGGTCCGGTACGTCGGTCGGGATCCCTGGCTGTGCGTGCGGGGCGGGCCGGAGTGCGACGGCGGGAGCCGCCCGGCCGTCGGACTGCCGCCGGACTCCCGCCGGGCGGGCGCCGCGGGTGGTCGAGCGCCGCTCAGCGCCCGATGCCCCACCGGGTGTCGACGCGACCGCCGGTGAACTGCGCGCCGGCGCCCCAGAACGGGGCGAAGTTGTAGCAGCCCGACGTCGGATGCGCCGCCTGTGTCGTCCAGTAGGTGGCGCCGTGACCGGTCGCTCCGGCGTCCTGCACCTGGACGGCGAACGTGGCCCGCGCGACGCTCCCGGGCGGCGTCGCTCTCACCTCGGCCGCCAGTTCCGGAAGTTGACTCCAGGCGAGGGCGATCTCGTATCTGGTCTGCTTGTGTACGTCGTCCCTGGAGACGAGGACCCGGCCCTCGGAGCCGTCGGCCTGCCGTGCGTCCATCGGGCCGAGCGGCGTCGGGAGCACCGCGTTGGTCGGATAGAAGGTCTGGTAGTTGGTGCCCGGCGCCAGTTGCCGGTGCAGTTCGCAACGGCCCCCGGTGGCCAGGGTGGCGACGTACAGGTGTGAGATCGACCGCAGGCACTTCTCGTAGTACGGGTCCCCGGCCAGCAGATCCTCGGTCTTGTCGGCCGTGGCGTCGAAGGCCAGTTGGACGCTGTCCGCCTGGAACGGAAACTTGTACGCGTCGGCAGCGAACGCCGGGTTCGACACCTGGAGGTCGTCCTCGACCAGGGCTCTGACGTACAGGAAGGCGTCGTCCCAGGCGGCCTGGAACGAGTAGGTCCTGCTGTCACCGGCCGCGGTCACGCTGGTCATCGTCACCGGGATGACGTCGTTCCACTGGCTCGCGCTCCCGCCGACGGTGATGTGCCGGAACGGGAGACAGGCGACCTGCACGATCTGCGACCCGGTCTGGTGCGAGCCCGGCCGGTGAGCCACGGTGACGTCGTGTCCGACGGTGTACTGGTTCTTCTCACTGACCTCGAACTGCGTGACGGGGAAGGAGACGGTGCGGGACTCCCCGGGCTTGATCCCGTTGACCGGGACCGTCCGCCGCGCGACCCCCCAGCCCTGCGGTGGGGTGATCCTGAGCGAGGCGTCCAGCGCCTTCGGCGTGACGTTCTCCACCCTTACGTCGATGGTGCTGGTCGAGTCCAGCGGCTTCACGAAGGACAGGGGGCTGACGTGCAGCGGTGTGGTGTAGTCGAAGTGCGCGCCCTGGGTCAGGGCCTTGTGGAGCGCCGCCGGTGACAGGTCGCTGTCGAAGTAGACGGCCTCCCACGGCTTCAGCGTCAGAGAGACACGGGACGACCTGCCGCCGGTGAGCCGGCGCCCGAGGTAGTCGTAGGCGCGGATGCCGCGGGCGTCGTTCAGGGTGAGGGTGCCGGTGTGACCGGCGCTCTGATGCTCGTCGGTGCCGTCGTAGAGCTGGTCGGCGTAGACGGCGGCCCTGCCCTTGCCGTCCGCACCTCGGAAGAGGAAGCCCCAGGTGGACTTCGCGTCCGGGTACAACTCCCCCTGCAGTTCGCAGTCTTCGAGCAGGCTCGTCATCGTGGCGTAGGCGACCACCACGGGCCGCGGGGTCCTGGTCTTCGCGTCGTAGATGTTGAAGTCGTCGCCGGAGTAGCCCTTGTCATAGGACAGGGAGAACCAGAAGATCCGGATGGGCGAGTCCTCTTCGGCACCGGCGAGCATGTGCAGCAGATAGGTCGGGGCCAGCGTCCGGGCCACCCCGTAGGCGGCCTCCTCGGCCGGCAGGTCCGCGAAGTTGTAGCGGGCGGCGGTGCCCAGTTCGGTCTGCCACTGCCCGGCGCGCCCGTTCGTCCGCGACCAGAGCTTGTCCATCTTGATCTGCGTCTTGGTCATCGCGTACTGCGTCGCGTCGGGGTAGCCGTAGGCGTGGTTGACCGAACCGTCGATGTAGCCGGTGTCCCTGGAGCCCTGGGCGTAGACGATGTCGCGGTTGTAGGAGACCGAGCCGCCGCCGATCAGGTTCACGTCCGGGTACTCCGGCTTCACGCGTTCCCAGATCATCCGGCACATGTCCCGGTAGTCCTGTGCGTCGCCGGTCTTCCAGGTCCAGCCGTGGACCCACGGCTCGTTCCACAGCTCCCAGTTGGGAACCAGGTCCTGCAACGGAGCGATCGCGTGGTAGACCATGTCGACGTGCGCGGCCATGTCCTTGGGCCGGTTCTGGTAGAGCTTGAGCGGCTCGCCGTTCGGGCCGGGCTGGACGTTCCACGACATGTTGTAGTTGATGCCGCCGAGGGTCTCGATCCCGTGCTCGTGCCAGTCGGCTATCTCGGCCCGGGCGACGTCGATCTGGGGCTGCTGCCAGAACACCCCCGCTTTCGGCGACACGGTGTCGGGCTGGACGGAGGCGATGCCCCGGGTCCACTTCACGCCCATGCGCTGCGCGATCTGCTTGGTGATCGCCGGGGTGGACTCCGGCCGGATGCCCATGCCGAACACCGACTGCGGACGACGTCCCGCGACCGTGGGCCGGATCACGCCGAGCCCGACGGTCTGCGCGAGCAACTGCGCCCCGGCCGAGTCCGTGACGGTCGCGGTGACCAGGTAGTAGTCGGGGCCGAGCGAACCGAGCGGGATCGTGACGGTGCTCGGAGTGCCCGCCGCCGCCTCGAACGGCTCCGTTCCGTTTCCGGGGGACTCGTTCCGGGCCGAGACGGACCAGGCGACGGTTCCGCTCAGCGCGGTGGGGCTGGTCACGGTGACCAGCAGGTCGGGGGTCGCCGGGGCGTCACCGTCGACCGGGTAGAGCCCGGTCGGGTCGGAGAAGGCGAGGGTGACCGTGGGCGCCGCCGCGGCGGCCTGCGGGGCGGCCCGGCCGTCGGCCTGGGCGTGCGGCGTCAGGACGCCGGTGGCCGCTGCTCCGAGGACGGTCGCCGCCCCCAGGCCCACAAGCTTGCGGCGGGACATCTCACCGGGAGCCGGCGATTCCGCGGTGGTACGAGGACGTCGATCTTGGCTGTTGGACACGAGCGGACCTCTCCAGACGTCAGCGCGGGCAATCCGCGGGCGACACCGGCCTGAGCACACACAGACCGGAGGGGGGAGCGGGGATCGAGTGCAGGCCGGGGCCCAGGATCCGGACGGACGAGCCCGCGGGCCGGCCACAGGCGTCCGCCGCGTCCAGCCGGACCTCCACGGCACGACCCTCGACGTCCAGGGCCACGTGCGCGGCTGCGGTGGAGTTGACGAGGGCGGTCTCGGTGAAGGCTTCGAGGCGCAGCGGAGCGACACGGTGTTCGGCGTAGTAGGTGATCACGGCTCGCTTCCCGGCGCTCGCGATCACCGTCTCGTAGAGCTGGTCGGGCCGTCCCGCGCGGATCTCGCCGCGGGTGAGGACGTCGCGGTGGTCGCGCCAGAATCCGAGCCAGAAGGCCGTCATCGCGCGGTGATCGGCGGACTGCCCGGCCAGTGGCACGGAGATCTGCGGGGTCGCGTACAGGGCCGAGTGGAGCTGCCTGGCCGCCGCCTCCGCCGTCGCCCCTGGATCCCACATGAGCATGTCCGAGTGGACGGATCCGGCCGTGGTGGCGGCGATGTCCAGCGTCCGCACCCGGTTGGCGGTCGCGTCGGCCGGACAGTCCTCGGCACGCAGGAGGTTACCGAAGCCGAGCATGCCCGGACCGGTATAGGGCTGCCGGAGTTCGACGAGCAGTTCGTCGCCGCGCACTTCACGCAACCCTTCGCGCAGCTCGGTCAGCAGCAGCCGCATCGCCACGCCGACATCGGTCCCGGACCGGCCGCCCTCCTCCTGGGCGTAGACCATCGCGAAGTCCAGAAAGTCGATCTTCAGTCCGTCCAGGCCGTAACGGCGTACGAGGTCCACGCAGGCCTCGGTGACGAACCGCCGGACCTCCTCGTGGCGCGGGTCGAGGACACGGCACGAAAGACGCGGTACGGCATGCGGGGCGAACTCCCTCAACTCTTCGTGCGCCAGGGTTTGTTCGCCGAGCAGCAGTGGGGCGATCCAGGCCAGGCAGCGCAGTCCGAGGCCCTGAACGGTCTTGACGTGCGCGGCGAAGTCGGGGAATTTCGCCGGGTCCGGCGTCCAGTCGCCGCTGCCGGAGTAGCCGGGGCCCTGGGCTCGTTGCTGCCAGCCGTCGTCCAGGAGCAGGACCCCGCAACCGACCTCGGCCGCGCGCGCCGCCTCGGCCTCCACGCGCGCCGCGTCCACGTCCCGGTGCAGCGAGTACCAGGTCGAATAGGCCGGGGTGCGGGCCGCGTCGGGCGTGGGCAGTTCGTCGCCGTCACAGAGCCGGCGTGTCAGAGCCCGCATCGTGTCGGCGAAGGACCGTCCCGGGGCCTGGACGCGTACGTGACAGCCTTCTCCCTGACGCAGATCCATGGCCAGCCAGACCCCGAAGCGGGCCGTGGCCTCCGCGACGCCGAACCGGATCCTGGTCGTCGCCGTGACCCGGCCGGACGCGAACGCCAGCAGCGCCGAGCCGGCCGCGTCGTACAGGCAGCCCAGGGGCGCGGAGGCGACGAGGCCGACGCTGCGCCAGCCGCCCGCCCAGTCCGCGACCAGGTGCCGGTCCCAGCCCGCCGCCGGGTGCCAGTAGCCGACGGCGTCGCCGATCGGAACGGCCAGACGCAGCAACGTCGGCCCGGCCGGACCGGCCTGAAGGTGGATCACCGCGCCGTCCTTATCGTGCTCCACCTCGGGACGCGGCCCTTCGGTCAGCAGAGCGACCTCGACGCCGTGCACGTGGAGCGCGTCACGGTCGGCCCACAACTGCGCTGGATCCATGATGTCGGCCATCTCCGATTCCCTCCGAGGTCCGGCCCTCAAGACACAACCAGCTGAGACAACGTTGCCTCGCGATCCGGCACGCTCGCTCGGGATGCCTCCATCCGTCTGAAGGTGCCGGCTTTACATCAGCAGTTTCCCCGTCGATATACGGGATGATCAGCCCTGGTCAGGTAGCCGATGACAATGAAATGGTGGCCGTCATCCAGTGCGACGCGAGCTGTACCGGCACAAGGCCGTAGTCGTCGCCCTCCCTGGGTCGGTTCTGAACCATAGCCAGGCGAGACAACGTTGCCTAGGGGTTCAACACGACTGTCGACGGCCGGTTGTCCAAGGGGTCGTGCCGACGGCGTGCAGGTGCTTCCCGGGCGCCTCACCTTGCCCAACAGGGCCTGGAGACACGGACGTCACGCCTGAAATGTCTCCGGTGCTTCCCGACGGACGCACGACGACCGGCGGGAGACGGTGGCCATCGCGTCCAGGTGGTGTTCGAAATTCCAGCCGGGCGCGCGACGCGCATCGCCGGACGGGCCTCGCGGGCGGCGTCCGGTGCGACGGGGAGGTCCTCCGCCGCGTCCTAGCGGGCGGCGTCCGGTGCGACGGGAAGGTCCTCCGCCGCGGCACCGGACGTGCGGCGCTCGACGAGGGTCGTGGGAATGACGACCGTCTTGGGGCGCGACGTGTCCCCCGCGATGCGCTTGAACAGCAGTTCGGCGCCGATCCTGCCGATGGCACGCACGTCGTAGGAGACAACGGTCAGTGGACGCGCCATCAGACCGGCGGCCTCGAAGTCGTCGAAGCCGACCACGTCCAGGTCCTGCCCCAGCCGGTTCAACGCACCGAGGGCGCCGAGGGTGATCCGGTTGTTGAGGGCGAAGAGCGCGGTGGGCGGCTGCGGCGCCGAGAGCATCCGCTCGACCGCGGCCTCGGTGTCGCGCAGTGTGTGCAGGCCGTACCGAATCAGGTCGGGCCGGTACGGCAGCCCGGCCCCCTCCAGCGCGCTCTCGGCGGCCGACAGCCGCTCGGCCATGGGATGGATGCTCAGCCAGTCCGACAGCACGCCGATCCGCTCATGACCGCGGGCCACCAGGTGCTCTGTCGCGGCCCGCGCACCCGCCGCGTTGTCGATGAGCACGGTGTCGGCGCGCAGGTTGGTGGGCGGGCGGTCGAGGAAGACGGCCGGGGTGCCCATCTCCATCTCGGCGCGCAGGTAGACGTGGTCGGCGGTGCTGCCGGCGGGCACGACCAGCAGCCCGTCGACCCGGTGCTCGCACATCTGCAGCAGGAGCTTGCGCTCGCGGTCGGCGTCCTCCTCCGAACTGGCCGTGATCAGCAGCGTGTCGTGTTCCAGTGCGCACTGTGCCGCGGCAGCGGCGATGCCCGCGTAGAAGGGGTTGGCCAGATCCTCGATGAGCAGTCCGACCGTCGCCGACGTACTGCGCGAACGCAGGTCCCGAGCCCTGTTGTTGCGCCGGAACCCCAACCGGGTCACCGCGGCCAGCACGCGCTCGGCCAGCTCCGGGTCGACGGTCGGCACGCCGTTCACCACGCGCGAGACGGTCTTGAGGCTGACGCCTGCCTCGCGTGCGACGTCGACCATCGTCGGGCGCCGCGGCCCGGCCGTGCTCGGACCCGGTGTACTCATGGACGGAACGCTCCTCCCGGCGACATGGCGCTGTGAGGGTGCCAACGTTGTCTCGCTGGGCAACCGCACAGCCGCCGAGGTCCCGCGGGTCACCCTACGCCATTGCCACCCTCCGCTTCGATGGGCCTGATCCCGAGCGTGAAGCTTGCCGGAACCGCGGCCAGGTGATGCCGTGGCTGGACGGAAGCCCCGCACGAGCCGCTGCCGAGGCCGTGGTGTTCGAGGTCGAGGTTGAGGTGGACGAGTGCGTCGGGCTCCAGGCCGACGGTGTGGGCCGCACTCTGCAACGCCTGTGTGGACCAGGGTTTCGCGGTCAGGTCGAACCACGGGCTGCCGGTGATCTCGATGCCGCCGGTGCCGTTCCCGCCGGGACGGGAGCGGGTGAGGCGGGCCCACCGGAGGTGTCTTCGGTTGCCGTTCTCCTGCGGGCGCACGTAAGGGGTCTGCATGGCTTCGACGGTGCTCTCGTACCGTCCGACCCGCACCGCGGTGTCGCTGTCCCGGTAGGCCTCACCGGGTCCGAGGCCGAACCAGGTGACCTGGTCGAACTCTCCCGGCAGGGTCATCGCGACGCCGAGCCTGGGCAGCGGGACGGGCCACGGCCGCGTCGGTGCGGTGTCGACGGTCAGCACAAACCGGTTCCCGTCCTCGGCACTCCAGTGATAGTCGGCGATCAGGGCGAGGTCCGAGCCCGCCGGGGAGATCCTGGTCCGTACGGTGATCCCGTCGTCGTCGGTCTCGACCCCCAGGACCTTGTGCCGCAGGCGGTCCAGTCCGGCCTGCTGCCATGCCGCGCCCAGCGGTGAGAACCGGTCGTTGTCGATCGGCGCCCGCCACACATCGACCCGGGGCCCGCGCACGGGCAGTCCGCCGAGGCGGACCAGGGTTCCGCTGATCGCGTCGAACCGGGCGGCGCCCAGCGTGATCGTGCGACCTTCGCGGCGCGGTGCCACGACCCGGCCGCCGCCTCCGCGTGCCGGTGGGGCCTGGGGCAGAACGCCCTGCGACGCGCTGTCGGCACCCAGACCGATCTGGGTCCAGGCGACCGTGTGACCCATGTCGGCCCAGGGTTCGTTCGCGGCGAGTTCGGCTCTCACGGTCAGCCAGAGCTCTCCTGGCCCGGCCGTTTCGACGGCCTTGGCCAGGGCGTCGGGCCGATCGACACGGTCCTGCGCACCGGGCCCGATCACCGGTACGTCCCACTCGCCCTCGGCCACGGGGACACCCTCCGCCTCCAGGCTCCAAGCCCACCTGAGATATCCGGTGTCACGTGTGTGGTGGAGGTTGCGGATCACCATGGTCCGGCCCGGCACGGCCTCGATCCTGACCGGTTCGATGACTTTCGCGTACTCCAGCAGGCCCGGCGAGGGGGTGCGGTCCGGGAACAGCAGCCCGTCGATGACGAAGTTGGCGTCGTGAACGGGCTCCCCGAAGTCCCCGCCGTAGGCGTGATACAGGGTTCCCCCGTCGTCCCGCCGTGCGATGCCGTGATCGATCCACTCCCAGACGAAGCCTCCGGCCAGTCGCGGATTCGCCTCGAACAGCTCCTGGTACTCCCGCAGTCCGCCGGGCCCGTTACCCATGGCGTGCCCGTACTCGCACAGCAGCAACGGCATGGCGCGCCGCCGCGCGTCGTTCGCGGGGTCGCCGGTCAGCGGTTCCTGTCCGCACGCGATCGCCGCCACCGTGGAGTGGTCCGGGTACATCACCGAATAGAGGTCGGTGCACACGCAGTTGTCCCAGTCGCCCTCGTAGTGGAGGAGGCGGTCCGGGTCCCGGTCGCGGATCCATGCGGCCATGGCCGCCAGGTTCGCCCCGGTTCCCGACTCGTTGCCCAGCGACCAGATCACGACGCTGGGATGGTTCTTGTCCCGTTCCACCATCCGCTCGGCCCGGTCGAGCAGCGCCGCCCGCCAGGCGGGGTCGGCACCGGGGTTGCTCCGCCAGGCGTTCTTCGAGAAGCCGTGTGTCTCCAGGTCGCATTCGTCGATCACCCAGAGCCCGTACTCGTCGCACAGGTCGAGGAAGGCCGCGTCCGGCGGGTAGTGGCTCGTTCTGACGGCGTTGATGTGATGCTGTTTCATCAGCAGCACGTCGGCGAGCATCGTCTCGTGTGTCAGCGTCCGTCCGGTGACCGGATGCCATTCGTGCCGGTTGACGCCTCGGAACAGCAGTGGCTTGCCGTTGGCGGTCAGCACGCCGTCCTCGACCGCGATCCGCCGGAAGCCGATCCGGATCGGCACCCGTTCCGTCGCTGTCGTCAACTCGCCCCGGTAGAGGTGAGGTTGTTCGTCGCTCCAGGGCGTGACACCGGTCACGGCGTGCGGTCCGGCCGGGTCGGCGTCGACGAGCCCGAGTTCCGGGACGGTGAGCCGGGCCGTGCCCTCGACGTCGATGCGCAGCGTGCCCCCGCCCGTGTGGTGGTCGTAGTCGGCGTGGACGAAGAAATCGGCGATGCCCCCGGCGGGCCGGGCCAGCAGCCGCACCGAGCGGAAGATCCCCGACAGCCACCACATGTCCTGGTCTTCCAAATAGGTCCCCGCGGACCACTGGTGCACCCTGACCGCCAGTACATTGCGTCCGGGGCGCAGCACGTCCGTGACATCGAACTCGGTCGGCAGCCGGCTGCCCTTGCCGTCGCCCAGCCGCGTCCCGTTCAGCCAGACCGCGAAGCACGAGTCCACACCCTCGAACCTGAGGACCGCCGCTCCCCCGCCGGTGAAGCCCCCTTCGGCCTCGAACTCCCGGCGGTACTCCCCCGTCGGGTTGTCGTCGGGCACCCGGGGCGGGTCGAGCGGGATCGGGTACGTGATGTTCGTGTAGGCGGGAGTGCCGAACCGGGTGGGCCCTGGCAGACCGTCCATCTGCCAGCACGAGGGCACCGCGATGCGGGTCCAGGCTTCCGCGTCGAACGCGGGGTCCTCGAATCCCGGAGTCAGGTCGTGCAGCCCGGCGGCCAACCGGAAGCTCCATGGGCCGTCCAGTTCGATCGCCGGTGCGTCGGAGCGGAACGACGCACGGGGCCGTGCCCGGCCGTTGCCGGGTGACACGTCCTCGACGTAGGCGTTCGCGGTGCGGAAGCGCTGCGTGTGCTCCATCGGTTCGGCTGTCCCTTCCCTACGTTCGGATCAGTTCGTCCTGGGGGGGCGGCGCGGTTGACGCGCGGACTTCGAGGGTGCTGGGTGTGACGTTCTCGCGTTGCGCCGGGGGCCGTCCGTCCAGGACGTCGAGCAGGATCCGTGCGGCCCGCCGGCCCACGTCGGTACTGTGCAGGCTGACGCTGGTCAGCGCGGGGTCGACGAGTTCCGCGGCCGTGGTGTCGTCGAAACCCGCCACGGATACGTCGGCCGGCAGGGCTCGTCCGTGCTCGCGCAGCCAGCGCATCGCACCGAACGCCATGCTGTCGTTGAAGGCGAAGATCGCGGTGGGCGGCTCGGGTCGCGCCATCAGCCGTCCGGCCGCGGCGTAGCCGGACGCGGCGGTGAAGTCGCCGTGTTCCATCAGGCCGTCGGGGGTCGTACGGCGGGCGTCGGCGAAGGCGCGACGCAGGCCCCGCAGCCGGGCGGCCATGGCGAGCCGGTTCTCCACCGGGCCGTTGACGACACCGATCCGGCGGTGTCCCAGGGCGAGCAGGTGCTGGGTGACGGCATAGGCGCCGCCCTCGTCGTCGGGATGGACGCGGTAGATGTCTTCGTCGGTGTAGCCGATGACGACGGTGGGATAGCCGGCCGACTGCAGCGCGGGCAGCGCCTCCCCGCCGGCCCCGGCCTCCACGAGCAGCCCGTCGACCTGACGGCGCCGGGTGAAGCGCCGGTGGGCCGAGGCCGCGTCGTCGGGCACCTCGGGGGTGGACAACAGCAAGCCGTAGCCCCGGGCGGCGAGTTCCTGGTCCGCTCCCCCGACCAGGCGGATGAGGTGGTCGTTGGAGAACGCGAAGCCGGGGTTGTACGGAAGGACTACGCCGACGACCTCGGTGCGCCCGCTCGCGAGGGCGCGGGCGCCCGCGCTCGGTCGGTAGTCGAGCACACGCATGGCGGAGAGCACCTTGTCCCGAACGCCGTCGGTGACCGTCGGGTCGCCGTTCACCACCCGGGAGACCGTCTGGTGCGAGACACCCGCCTTGGCCGCGACGGTGCGCAGAGTCGGCCGATCGGACACTCAAGGACCCCTAACCAATGACCGTTCACTTGAAGCACATCGGATCATAGGGCTGCCCGTCAGCCAGTGGAAGCAGACTCACATGGATTGACGCACCGCTTGAGCGACTCTATCTTCAACGACGTCAAGTGACCGGTCACTTGACGTTCGACCGACCGGAAGATGCTCACCGAGCAAAGGATCCTGATCATGAGCGACAGGACGCCGGAACGTAACCTCCCCTCACCCGGCAAAGGCGCGGTGACCCGTCGCCAGGCGCTGGCCTACGGCAGGAACGCCGCGATCGCGGCAGGACTGGCCGGCGCGTTGTCCATGGAGAGCGCCGCCACCGCTACGGCGGCCCCTGACGTCACGTCAGGAAGCCTTGTCGCACCGACGACCGCTGCCTCCCCGTCCATCAGCACGTCCGATGTCGTCACCTCTTGGACCGGGAACACGTTCTCCGGGGCCACCGAGTGGGTGCAGAACTTCATCTTCAACATCGCCGTCACCCCCGACGGCGCGGTCTGCACCGTCAGCTTCTGGGACGAGGCCGGCAACTATGCCGGTATCTACAAGGACGGCCACCTCGTCGGGAACTGCAGAGGTGCCAACGGCGACGCGGTCGCGGTCAACCGGGCCTACGCCTACCTCACCGTCGGCAACGGCCTGACCCGCTTCAACCTGAACGGCACCCGCACGTCCTTGACGTTCGACGTGGGCAGCCCGCCGGCCGCAGCGGCCGCTTCGGCGACGCAGGTGGTGGCCACCGACCGGGTGTCCAACCAGGTGAAGGTCTTCGACGCGGCCACCGGGTCGCTCCTGCGGAGCTGGAGCGTCAACAAGCCGGGCGCGGTCGCAATCGACGCCGACGGTGGCATCTGGGTCGTCGAGAACATCACACGAGACACGAACGACGGACATTTCTGGCACGTCGATTCCGCGCATCCGGCGCGGATCCTGCACTTCTCCAACACCGGGACCGCGTTGCCGGGAACCATCAACGGGCCCACGGGCGACTGGATCCCGGCCTCGCTGGCGATCGACGTCCATGGCGACCTACTGGTCGGCGACAACGGGCCGCTCCGTCAGGTGCACACGTACGGCAGCCTGTCCGGGACGCCGGTGCTGGCGCGAAGCCTGGGCCAGGCCGGTGGTATCGGCGCGGGGACTCCGGGCCGCAACATCGCCGACAAGTTCTTCGGCATCACCGGAGTCGGCGGTGACTCGGCGGGCAACGTGTACGTCTCCATGTGCGAGTTCGGGTCGTGGATCCGCAAGTTCGACCCCCTGGGAAACCTGGTCTGGCAGCTCCAGGGGAGCGCCTTCGTCGACGCCGCCGATTTCGACCCGCAGTCCGACGGGCTGGACGTCTACACCAAGCAGTGCCATTACCGTCTCGACGTCACGAAGCCACCGGGGCGCGATGTGGCCTGGCGCGGCTACTCCCTCGACTCCGTCAAGTACCCGCAGGACGCACGCCTGTTCCTGACCGGCCACCAGCACCACGCCGCGTCGCCGTTCCTGCTGCGCAAAAACGGCGCCCTGCACATGTATGTCACCGGCATGTACTCCTCGCATCTGCTCATCTACCGTTTCGAGGGCGAGATCGCCAAACCGTCCGGGGCGTTCTTCAAACAGCACTGGACCGGCGACGACCCCACGTGGCCGCCGTACCAGCCGGCGCAGGGCGAATGGATCTGGCGCGACCTGAGCGGGAACGGGAGGTTCGAAGCCGGCGAATACCTCCAGCCCGGCACCGGCCAGAACTCCCCGGGCAACTGCTGGGTCTGGTTCGTCGACACCAATGGCGACGTCTGGGAGGGCGGGGACCGCAACCTGCGCCGCTATCCCCTGCAGGGCTTCGACGCCCAGGGCAACCCGGTCTACGACTACGCCAGCATGGTCACGATCCCCCTGCCCGCACCGTTCACCACGGTCCGCCGCCTGCACTACGACGTGGACGGCGACGTCATGTATATGGCGGGGTACACGCCCACCGCGCCGTTCGACAACGCCTACTGGAAGGAGTGCGGCAAGGTCCTGGCGCGCTACGACCGTTGGAGCACCGGCAACCGAACGGCGACCTGGACGATGCTCCTGCCCTGGGACACCACGGCGACGCCGGCGGTGACGACGGTGGGCCTCGCGTGGGCAGGCGACTACATCTTCACGGTCGGTGTCCAGACCCGCGGCCAGGTCTGGGTCTGGAGGGCCGGCGACGGAAGCGCCGTCGGCAGCTGGCTCCCCGGCAGCAACGTCGGCGGAGTCACCCGGACCGGGTGGGTCGACATCCCCTACGGCATCTCCGCGGTCCGGCGCTCCACCGGGGAGTACCTGGTCAACGTCGAGGACGATCTCTTCAACAAGGTGCTGCTCTACCGCTGGGTCCCCTGAGCGTCATCCCGATGGCCAGCCCTTTGTACGAGGAGTTGATTGATCAAGGGTTGGTCATGTCTGTACCTGTCACTGCGGCCCTCGCGCACGCGGCCGGACCGGTGACGGGGATCGACATCGCCCGCAACGTCACTCTCCTCCTCGCCCTCGTACTCCTCACACGCCGCCTCGCCAACGAAGCCACGGCAGCAGGAGCAGGGCTGATGTTCCTCATCATCAACCTCATCCTCGGCCGCGCCTGCAACCCCGATGGTTACGCGGCCCACGCCTGGTGGGCCGTTGCCCTCTGCCCCTCCGACAGCATGACTGCGTGGCTGGTTGCTGTCGCCCTGTTCTTACTCGCACTCCTGCTGGCATTTTCACCGACTTCAGCTTCTCGCTGATGTCTCAACCATGTGGAACCCACGGAAGGTGGCCTGCACCGGCCGGCTCTCCTGAGACGGCATCGTCGTCGTCACCCGGGTGCATCAGCTGGTGGGGAGCGTCCGAGAGATCTGCCCGGGGCAGCAGGGCCAGTTCGTCGGCGAAGCCGACCAGCAGTGCGCCGCCGTCGACGGGGGTCACGCTGTGTACCCGGTAGGGGAAGCGCAGGGCGCGGCGAATCCGGGTGTGGGTGTGCAGGTCCCAGGCGCGCACGGTGGCGTCGTCGCCGCCGGTGACGGCGACGGCCCGGTCGTCGAGCGTGGTGACGGCCAGGTCGGCGATCCGGCGGCGGTGGCCGTGCAGCGGCTCGCCGCGCTCCCGGCCCGTCGTGAGGTCCCAGACCCTCGGGTTCGGGTCGTACCCGGCGGTGGTGACTGCGACAGGCGTACCGTCCACGCGGGCCGTAGCGACACGCTCCACCGCGCGGGTGTGGCCCTGCAGCGGCCGGCCGAGCGAGGCGCGGTCGGCCAGGTCCCAGATCCGGACGGTGCGGTCGGCGTGGCCGGTGGCAAGGATGGTGCGGCCGTCGACGGAGATGGCCCCGACCGCTCGTACGCCCCGGTCGTCACCGGTGGCCAGGGGCGGTCCGGTCTCCTGCCGTGCGGCCAGGTCCCAGATCCGGATGGTTCCGGTCCGGGTGCCCACCAGGACGAGGGTCCGACCATCGGCGACAACCGTCGCGAGGGCGGCCGCCTCCGCGTCCCGGCAGTCGAGCGGGGCCCCGAACGTCTCACGGGTCTCCAGGTCGGCGATCCGCACGAGACCGTCCCGGCCCGCGGTGAGGAGCAGGGTGCGCCCGTCCACGACGGCCGTGGCCATGCCCCCGGCCAGGACTGGGCCGGTGTGGCCGGGCAGGGGCTGGGGGGTGCGGGGACGCGCGAGGTCCCAGAGGCCGACCGTCCCGTCGTACCGGCCCGTGGCCACAACCCGGCGGCCGCCCACGGTCGCCGTGGTCAGGGACGCAGTCTCCCGGCCCGGGCCGTCGGCGGCGTCGCCGCCGTGGCGGTCTTCGGTGAGGTGCCACGTACGCAACAGGCCGTCGGAGGCCCGGGCGACCACGACGGGCCGCGCGTCCGAAGTGGTGACCGCCACCCCGCGCACCGGCTGGTCGTGCCCGGTGAAGGCGTCGGCGAGCTGCGCGCCGGTGAGCAGGTCCCACACCCGGAGGGTGTGGTCCCAGCCCCCGGTGACGGCGAGGGTGCGGCCGTCCACGCGGGCGGTGGTGACCGCGCTGACGCGGTGGCCGTGGCCGGTGAGCGGGGCGCCGAGCTGCTCACCGGTGGCCAGGTCCCAGACGCGGGCCGTGTGGTCCTCGCTCGCGGTGACGGCCAGGGCCCGGCCGTCCGCGTGGGTGGTGGCCACGGCCAGGACCGGCGCGGAGTGGCCGGTCAGCGGCCGGCCGGCCGGGCGGCCGCTGAGCAGGTCCCGGACCAGGACGTGATGGTCGTGCTCCCCCGCAGTGACGGCGACCGGGCGGCCCGCCACCCGCGCCGTCGCAACGGCGGTCACCCAGCCCTGGTGTCCCCCGGCGGGCTCGGCGACTTCCCTGCCGGTGGCCGGGTCCCAGACCCGGACCAGCCCGTCCCAGCCACCGCCGACCAGGAGTGTCCGGCCGTCCGCCCGGGCGGACGCCACCGTGGTGAGGCGGCCATGGGCCACGGCGAGCGGCTCGCCCACCGGCTCGCCGGTGCTCAGGTCCCAGGCCCGTACGGTGTCGTCGGGCCCCTGCCGGTCGGTGTTCCAGTGCCGGTCGCGCGCCTCGTGGCCGGTAAGGACGAGTACCCGCCCGCCCGCCTCGACCGACCCCACCACCCGGGCGTCCTGCGGGGCCTTGAACAGGTCCATCGAGGTCCCGTCGAGCACGTCCAGGGCCCGTACCTCGCCGAACGGACCGGTGTCCACGGCGACCAGCCGCCCGTTCCGCACGGCGAGCACCGCGTGCACACCGTCGCAGCGCATCACCCGCACGATCCGCTCGTCGGCCAGCCGTCCCGTCGCCCAGCCCACCCGCCAGGGCGCGGTCGGCTCCCCGGGCGGTGCGGCCGAGGCGAACCGTGCGGCCAGGCCGGGCCACCCGAAGCGGGCCGCCTCCAGGGACAGCAGCTGGGCCCGGCCCACGCCGTCGGCCCCGCTGAGCCGCCGGGCCACCGAGCGGTACACGGTCGCCGTGCGCCGCTCGTCCTCGTCGGCCGGCGGCGGTGCCGTACGCAGCACCTCGCCCGGATCGGCGCCGACCAGGAAGACCATGTCGGTCCACATCACCCGCGCTCCCTCCGTCCGCTCAAACCCGCAGGTTGCGCCGCGCCCGGGCGGGCTTGTGACCTGTCTCGGCGTCCACCGCGAGCACGGTACCGGCGTGCGTGCCGACGTAGACGACTCCGTCGGCGTAGACGGGGTTGGTGCCGCGGCCATCCAGTGCGTGCCGCCACAGGACCACGCCGGCGCTCAGGCTGATCTTGAACAGGCGGCGCCCGTACTTGGTGCTGACGATCCACCCGGACGAACCGCAGATCGCCGGGGACGAGGCGCCATAACGGTTCGGCAGGTGCCAGAGGAGCCCGCCGTCGTTGCCGTCCACCGCGTACACGCCACCGTGACTGTCGCCGACGAAGACCAGACCCTCGGTCAGCGCCGGGGTGTTGTCGACCACGCCCGCCGCTTGCGCGCCCCACAACTGCTCACCGGTGGCGGCGTCGTAGGCGTACAGTTGGCCGGCGCCGGTGCCCGCGCAGACCATGCCGTGCGCGACACTCGGGGTGCAGCAGCTCAACTGGCTCGCGGTGGAGCCCTGGTGCCACAGTTCCTCGCCGCTCACCGCGTCGAAGGCGGTCAACTGGGCCCGCGCACCCTGCACATAGACCCGGCCGTCGGCGACCGCCGCTGCGGCGGCCGACCCGTCGGGCAGCCGCCGCTCCCAGCGCTCCTCGCCGGTCGCCGCGTCCAGCGCGCGGATCCGGGAGGCATCACGCAGCAGGTTGGCCGGGTGGTGGACGACGTAGAGCAGGCCGTCGGCGACCACCGGCGCGCCCGAGTGGCCCACCCGCTGCCGCCAGCGCTCCTGCCCGTCCGCGGCGCCGACCGCGTGCAGCACGCCGGACTCGCCGACGACGTACAGCGTCCCGCCGGCGACCGCCGGCGTCTCCTTCAGGGCACCGACCGCGTCGAAGGACCAACGCGCCGCGCCCGTCACCGCGTCCAGCGCGTAGCAGCGGCCGTCGGAGCAGTTGACGTACACGGTGCCCGCGCAGACGGCCGGCGCGGCGACGACGGCGTCCGGCAGCCGTACGCTCCACGCCTCGAAGCCGGACGGCAGCGTGCCCTTCGGATAGACACCGGTGTGGGCCGGGCCACCGCGGACCATGGTGGACGGTCCGCGGTCGGGCCCGGGCGCCGACTGCGCTCCGGCAGGGGGCACGGCGTCCGATACGGTCCCGCGAACGGGGTCCGCCATCTCACCGCCGGCATCGCCGGGGACCTTCTGCGCCCCCGTACGGCCGTCGCCGACGCCACGGACCGCGGCCGCCGTCTCGCCCCACAACCCCGGGTCCATCACCTCCACCAGGTCGACCAGCGAGCGCAGTTCGGTCAGGACCGCGTTGGCGTCGTCCTTCCCCCTTCGCGGCCCCGCAGGCTCCGCGTAGAAGAGGTAGCCGCCGTCCACCTGCCACTCCAGCCAGCGGCGGTCGTCGGCGAACTCGCGCACGGCCGGGGTCAGCAGCCGCGCCGCCGTCTCCGGGTCCACGCTCTCCACGACGTGGACGGCGTCGTAGACCGGGTCGCCGAGCTCGTACAGATGGCGGTCCGGGCGCTCGGCGACGCGCCGCTTCAGCAGCGGAACGATCGTGTCCACGGCCAGCGAGTGCCGGCTCACCGCGACCAGCGGCAGCACGGCCGGCAGTTGCACGAGGTACACGGTGCGGGCGGCCGAGGGGTCGTCGGTGACACAGTCGAAGACGCTGAACCAGTGGCCGTCCAGGGTGCCGCTCACGGCGTCCAGGGCCATCGCCTTCTCGGCATCGACGCCGAGCGGCCCCGCGCACAACTGCAGGCGTTCGGGGTGCCAGTCCGTGTACGTCCACCCGCGTTCCTTCGCCAGGCGACGCCGCGCTGCGCTGCGGTCCCGCTGATCCTTCTTCCTCGGCATGCCCCACTCCTCTGCCCGCCCAGAGAGCCTACTCGGCCCCAACTCCCCTCGTGGCAAGGGTGTCAGGCCTTGGCCGGGGCTGGCTTCACCTTTCACCTTTGCGGCGTGGACGTGGGTCGTCGGCGTCTTCGTTCGTCGCTTTGCGGGGTCCGTTTCGCCGACTGTGCGCACGTCGGGGCATGGGGTCGGCCGGGTGTTTTTACTACCGGGCGGCCGTCCGGGGCGGGGCGTGAGGATTTCGGTGCTCCGGCCTGCACGAACTGCCCCGGGCTGCGCGAAGTCCCGGCACACCGGGGTGAAGGTGGCGATCGTCGAGGTTCCGGATCGATCTGATCCGGCTGGGGCCGTCGCGGCTGCCCAGCCGGCATCCCAGGACTTGTCGCCGCGTCGGGTTCGCTGAACGGAAGCGGATGTGGGGACGGTGCGGGAGCGGGCCGACGAACTCGGCCCGCTCCCGCGAGGTCAGTCGCCGGCCGGAGTGCCCGTCACCTTCAGGTGACGGACGCGGCCCACGTTGTCGAAGGATCCGAAACCCACCCGGCCCGAGGCGAAGACCGGGTCGGTGGCCGTGATCAGCGGGTTGCGGCTGCCGTCCAGGTAGACGGCGGTCTCACCGGTGTCGGCGCAGTGGGTGAGGCGCACCTTGTGCCATCCGTCGTCCCTGATCGCCGGAGGTGCGCCGAGAGTTCCGTTCCACTGGTCGTCGATGCGCAGCCGGTCGGCGTCGTTGACTGTGAACAAACCGTTGTGCGGGTAGATGGTGTTGTCGCTCGACAAGTGCGCGTACTGGAACCGGGTGTCCGACTGATAGTCCCAGATGAGAATGACGTCACGGTTGGTGATCTCGACGGGGGTGTCGATCCGCACCTCCGCCTCGACGGTGACCGAGGAGTAGCGCGGGCCCGCGGCCAGGACGGCGTACTCGAAGGGGCGGCGCGGGCCCGGGCGGGCGACGCCCGGCTCGGTCATGACCGTCTCCCGTGTGGTGTACGCCCACTTGGCCGGGGTGACCGGCGCCCAGTTGTCGGGCCCGGTGGTGTGGGTGGTGGGGGTGTTGCCGATCTCGCAGTCGGCGAAGGTGCGGGTTCCGGTCACCTTCCAGACCTTGCCGTTGGCCTTCGAGACGATGTACAGGCCGCCGCTGCGGTCGGAGCCGAAGCGCAGGTCGACACGCTGGTCACCGGCGAGGTCGCGCATGGTGACCGTCTTCCCGGTGGACTTGTCGAAGAGCATCAGCTGCTCGAGCGGCGCGAGGCCGGCGCCGCGGCGCATGTCGCGGGTGTCCGCGGCCAGGATCCGGCCGTCCACGAGGTCGCCGAAGATGTACTTTCCGAACAGTGCCGGCGCGTCCTTGCCGCGGTAGACGGAGCCTCCGGCGATGGCGCGACCCACGTCCGACCGGCAGTTCCAGTCGGGTCCCGGGTCGTGGTCGTAGGCGGCGACCGGGTAGGTGTAGCCGTACTGGGCGTCATCGGCGGGGAGAGGGAGGATGCGGGCGCACGGGTCGGTGGTCTTCTTGTCGAAGGCGAAGGGGCCCTCGCGCTCGCTCCAGCCGAAGTTGTCACCGGCCTTGACCTCGTACACCGACTCGATGGCGTGCTCGCCTATGTGGCCGAGATACATACGGTGGCTGCCGCCCGCGTCCCAGCTGAAGCGGTGCGGATCCCGCATGCCTATGGCGTAGATCTCCCCGAGCGGACCGGGCTCACCGACGAACGGGTTGGACTTGGGTATGCCGTACCGGCCGTTGGCGCTGTCACGGCCCGCGGGGTCGATCCGCAGAAGTTTGCCGTGCGGGAGCGTCAGGCTCTGCGGCTCACTGTTGCCGACGCCCTGGCCTCCGTCGCCCACCGCGAGGTAGAGGAGGCCGTAGTCCTCGTCGTGAGGCTTTGCCGTCGGGTTGAAGTCGATCTGCTGAATGCCGTGGACCTGGCCGGTGAAGCCGATACGCAACACCTCGCGACGGGTGCCGTGGAAGACGGCCGCGGAGGGGTCGTCGGCGGTCCACTCAGTGATGATGCCGTGATAGGTGAGGGTGCCGGCCTGCCGGTAATCGGGAGTCTCGGTGGCCTGCGAGGCGAGCTCGGTATGGATGGTGTAGAAGCGCCCGTTCGCTCCGAACTCCGGGTGGAATGCGGCGTACCCGAAGCCCTGACCGAGACCGCGGCCCGAGAAGAAGTGCGGGAATGCCGCCTTGACGTCCAGGTACGGGTGCGGGGTGCCCCCGGAGGTGCGCGTCGCGGCGCCGGGGTCGGTGAGGTACAGGGTGCCGTTGAGGTCGGGGGTCGCCATCCGGCCGGAGCCGTCGGGGAGTTCATTGATGGTGTTGATCCGGGCGTGGCGCATCAGGCGCGGGTCCGTCGGCGCCGGGACCGGTTCCGACTTGGGGAACTGTGCGAACTCCTGCAGGACGAGACCCGTCCTGGACTGGACGGGCTTCTGCGGAATGGGGTCGGTCAGGGCGGCTGTCGCCGCAGCGGGCTCGTCGGCATGGGAAGGAGCGGCGAGACCGCCCAGGGCGAGGGCTGCGCTGACGGCCACGGCCGCCCAGTGCCTTCGGTATGTACGTCGTGACGCCATGCGGGTCCCTTCGGGGTGGCGCGACAAGTAGAGAAAGGACGATCCAGGGGCGAGAACGGTCAGTCGTCCCGCGTCATACGCCGGTACTCCGCCGCCACCGCTCCGGCCGGCACCGGGCGGTCCAGGAACAGGAGGTCGTCCATGCGGCAGTCGCAGGCGTTGTTCTCCCGGGTGTTCTGGGGGAAGCTGCCACCGATCTTGATGCCGCGGGGATCGGTGGGCGAGGCGCGGTGGGGCGCCGGCGTGGTGGCGAGTTCCCAGGGGTCGCCCGGCGTGACGTAGAAGCCGTCCAGGGGCTTGCCGTCGCGGTAGAGGGCGAGGGTGCCGTCGCGGAAGTCGAACGTCGCGGCCAGGTGGACCCATTCACCGCGGGGCAGCAGTTCTTCCCAGGGGGCGTCGGCGGCGAAGGTCTGGGAGGCACCGCTGTCCAGCCGTCTCCCCAGCGCGACCAGCTTCAACTCGCCGTTGACCTGAATGAGTTCGAGCAGCGCGCGCACCGCGTGACCGTCGGAGGTTCCGGACAGTACGCCGGCCAGCCCGATCGCGTTGTAGCGGTCGCTCGGGTTGGCCGTGTTGGAGTTGAGGGCGGGATTGTCGCCCGTCATCTTGAACCAGCCCATGACGGTGGCACCCCGGGCACTGCGGAAGGCCCCGAGGGACGACATGCCCTCGGCGTCCCAGGCACCGGCCTTCCAGTCGTCGTTGCCCGCGGTGGCCGGGTTCTGCTGACGTACCTGCAGAGCGGGTGCAGCGCCCGGGTACGCCTCGTCGGCCACGCGCATCGCGGAACCGCCGTTGATCAGGCTGAGCGTGGTGCCGGAGCGCCCGATGTCCTGCTCGCGACCGGGGTCGGCGGGGTCCGGGTGTCCGAAGTCGTACGCCGCCACGGCCTGGGCTCGCAGCGGAGTGTGGGCGGCCCAGGGGCGGGCCGCCTGGGCCGGAAACGTGGCGGCGGCGAGCGAGGCGGTCGCGGCGAGCGCGGCGACGGCGAGTGAGTAGCGTCTGGTGCGGGGCGGTGTCATACAGCCTCCCAGCGGCAGCGAAGGGGCAGCCGACCGGGGTCTCCCGGACGGCAGAAAGCGCTTTCGTTCGCAGGCAGGGACCATGTAACTCCCTCGTGACGACCCTGACAATGGGCGTGTACTCGCCAATTTTGCGGGCGCCCTTCGGCGGCGGCGCGGACCCCTCGCTGACGAGGATGCAGCCCGCGAGCGGCCCATCGAGGCACAGATATCAAGCAGCTCGCGGCGGTTTACGGGCGGCTCGCACCGAGTCGGGGCGGGTGGGTGAAGCGGTCTGATGGCGCCCACGGCCCCATGGTGTCGGTGTAGACACGGGACAGCGTGGTGATCACTGCGTTGCCCTCGGGGACGAGGTGCTGGGGGTGCAGCACGGCGGCGCCGATGACATAGAAGACAGCGTGCACTGGGTGCAGACGACCCGGCCCGCGGCGATGTCGAGGCGCATCACCATGAGTGCCGGCCCTCTGCGCGCCGAGCGCGTTCCTCGGCGCCCTCTTCGGGTCCGGTCCAGCGGGCACAGCCCTTCTCGATGCACGAGTACGCGTACGTGGTCATCTCGTCGGCGCCGACACCCGTGATGCCGACGACGGCCAGGCGCGACCGGATCGCACGTCTCGCCACGACGACGGGCCTGACCAGCGTCGAGGAGGTATGCGTCATTGTCGGTGAAGACGAGATCAACGACCCGAGCCGCTGCACGACGGAGCCTCTCCTCAGCGGTCGTGAACAGAGATATCCACCAGGTCCAGGCGCGACACACGATCGGTGCCACTCGACCATGGTCCAGAACGACATAGTCGACCGGTCTAGTAAACAGTGTTTGACCAGTCGTACACTCGCGGCATGGGACGGACCAGTGACGCCAAAGAGAAGATCATCAACGCCGCACAGTCGCTCATCGAGTTGCGCGGTTACTCCTCTTTGGGCGTGGCCGAGATCTGCAAGACGGCCGGTGTACCCAAGGGCAGCTTCTACTACTTCTTCGAGTCCAAGGAAGCTCTCGCTCTGGCCGTCATCGACGAGCACTGGGCCGGCCAGAAGCGGGAATGGACAAGCATCCTGAACAGTGACGCAGAACCACTGCACCGGCTGCGGCGGCTTTTCGAGGTGACGGAGTCCGGCCAGCGCGCCGGCCAGCGGAGCTGCGGCACCGTCTCGGGGTGCCTGTTCGGGAACCTCACCCTGGAGATGAGCAATCAGACCGAGACCGTCCGCATCCGACTGCAGGACATCTTCGACGCACAGGTCGAGATGGTCGACTCGGTCATCACCGAGGCTCTTGAACGCCGAGAGGTGACCGTGACGGACACCCTGGAAGCAGCGCGGTCCGTCGTCGCCCAGCTTGAGGGCCAGGTCCTGTTCGCCAAGCTCTACAACAACACCCAACGCCTCAGCCCTCTGTGGGCGAACTGTCTGGCCCTGCTCGGTGCTCGCGCACCGCAGGTGGCTCCGGCCGGCATCTGATGCCCGCCCGGCGCGGCAGGCAGTAGAAGGGGCTGGACGGCAGGCGCCAACGGACCATCAGACCATAGGGGGACGGGGGCGATCGGTCCGAACCGGAGCGGTTTCTGCCAGTGCGGGCTGCCGTCCGGAGACGGTACTCCGCATGACGGTCCTGTGGCGCGGGAAGCCGATCCACAGGAAGGCGGCGGCAACGGCGGCGGCGAGAACCACGAGGACCGCCAGGATCAGGGCCTGGTGGCAACCGTGCCGGGGCAGTGGAGCGACGCCCAGGGGGCCAAGGATCTCTCCGACGGCGGCATCACCGGCCCGGCCTTCTTCGACCACGTCCGTCGCAGCACTCGCCCGGTCATCAACTCGCCCAAGGGCCAATCCACTCCGCTGCCGCCCGACCTGGTTCAGCGCCCGGTCGTGGCGCCGCAGGACTACTGGACCTGGTCCCTGGTCTGGCGCGCCGACACGGTCCTGGCCGTCGTCGACGCCCTCTGCGACGGCGGCGGTGACTTCGGCATCCATGCCCCGGGCGCCTGGTTGCCCGACGGCGCCCCGCACCGGCGCCAGGCAACCCCGCTCCCCCACCGGACGAGGCCGGGGAATTCACTGCGCCGACGCCTGCTGACGCGGGCCGGGAGGTCACGCCTGCCAGCTATGAGCAAGCCGGTCCTGGAATCGACTCCGTTGATCTTTGACTTCGTCCCGTCCGACACATAGCTTCCAAATAGGCGACCGGTCGGCTAGTGATCGGTCGACGAAATCCTCAACCTCGTTTCGGAGAAGGTCATCATGAGCTCTCAAGGCCAGAAGGTCGCAGTCATCACCGGCGCGTCGCAGGGCATCGGCGCCGGTCTGGTCAATGCCTACCGGCAGCTCGGATACGCCGTCGTCGCCACCTCGCGCACGATCGCCCCCGCAGACGACGCCGACATCGTGACCGTGCAGGGCGACATCGCCGACCCCGCCACCGCCGAACACGTGATCGCGGCGGGCGTCGAGCGCTTCGGCCGGATCGACACTCTCGTCAACAACGCGGGACTCTTCGTCGCCAAGCCCTTCACCGAATACACCCAGGACGAGTTCGCCTCCGTTACCGGCGTGAACCTGACCGGGTTCTTCCGCATCACCCAGCTGGCCATCCCGCACATGCTCGCCCAGGGCGGCGGCCATATCGTCAACATCACCACCAGCCTGGTCGACAACGCCGACTCCAACGTCCCCTCCGTGCTGGCCTCGCTGACCAAGGGCGGTCTGCAGTCCGCCACCAAGTCCCTCGCCATCGAGTACGCCACCCGTGGCATCCGCACCAACGCCGTCTCCCCTGGGACCATCAAGACCCCCATGCACCCCGACGAGACCCACCAGGCCCTCGCCGCCCTGCACCCGGTCGGCCGGATGGGTGAGGTGAGCGACATCGTCGACGCGGTGGTCTACCTGGAGAACGCCCCGTTCGTCACCGGCGAGATTCTCCACGTCGACGGCGGAATGAGCGCCGGTCACTGATACCGCAGGCAGCAGACGGGGACCACCACCGAGGGCGGCTACTCCGAAGTCGCCCCCTCGTGGGCCGACGAACTCGTGCACATACACGGCGGCCTGACCGCCGTCGAAGCCGCGCCGCTGCAGTGCGCGGGCCTGACGGCTTTCATGCCCTTCATCAGGTGGCCACACGAGACGGCGCCCTGGAGGCCATGCGGGGGTATCTGCGGACTGGGCCACCTGGCCCTGCAATACGCCCACAGACTCGGCCACCGTGTCGCCGCCATCGCCCGCGTCCCCGAGAAGGAGCAGCTCGCCGAGGAGACGGGTGCCCCCGAACGCATCGACAGCGCCGGCCAGGACCCGGCCGCGACGCTGGGCGACCTGGTGGCGCATCGGTCATCGCCGGCACCGGCTCCTCGATGAGCCCGCCGCCACATCCGATGCCGGAGAAAGACCGGTCGGCCGGCACGCAATTCCGGCGCGGGACGGCCGCACTGGCGGCCGCCATCGTGACCGGCCTGGCCCAGCAGTTGTGCACCCCGATTCCACTCGACGGGAGAAACCCTGATGAACAGCACGACAGACAGCAAAGCGATCCTGCACGGCGTCCTCGACCGGTGGAAAGCAGCCGTTGACGGGCACGAGCCGCAAGAGGTCGCCTCCTGCTTCACCGAGGACGCGATTTTCCAGGGGCTGCGCCCTTACAGCGTCGGGAGACAGGGCATCGCCGACTACTACGATTCCCAGCCTCTCGGGATGACAGTCGCGTATCGGATTCTCGAAACCAGGCAGCCCGCCGACAACTTCGTGCTCGGCTACCTGAGTGTCGACTTCTCGTTCACCGACCGGCCCACACTGGGTGTCAAGCTCGTTGTGCTTGTACAGCGCGCGGAGGAGGGCTGGCACATCAGCCACTACCAGGTCTCCCGCCTCGATTAGCCACGTCCGACCTCTCGGGCAGAGGCTCCACAGATGTTTACGGCGAACCGGTAGTGCGCAAGCACACCGTCGGATGAACCATGCGCCTCATCGAAATCCTCGGATGGCGTCGTGCCTGTCCGCCTTGCGGACTCCGCGGACCGGTGGCCGCTTGCGGCGGCAGACCTCGACGGCCTGCTCGCCGGCGGTCACCAGTAAGGCGGTGAGTCCCGCGCCGTGGCAGCCGGTGCCGGCGACGCTGCCCGTGGGCGGGAGGGCCGGTGCCCGGCGCGGGCTGTTCAGGGATGGACGATGCGGTGGACCTCGGCGAGTTCGTTGTGCGCCGCGCGAGTGAGTCGGAGTCGGAGGCGCTGGTTGGGATCGACGCGGTCGCGGTCGACGGTGACGTCGGGCGACAGGCGAGCATCCGAAGGTGGTGCCAGCAGGGCCTGGTGGTCGTAGCGGAGGACGCGTCTGGCCTGCTTGGCTACTGCGTGGTTGAGTACACGTTCTTCGAACAGGGCTTCGTCCCGATGCTGATGGTGGCCCCATCGGCCCGCGGCAGAGGCGTTGGTCATCGGTTGCTGGACTCCGTGGCTGCCTCGTGCACGACCCCGAAGCTCTTCACCTCGACCAACATCTCCAACCAGCCGATGCAGCGACTGCTCCAACGAGCCGGATGGAGCCCGGTCGGCCTTCTCCACGGCCTCGACGAGGGCGACCCCGAGCTGTTCTACCTCTGCCGGCCGCAGACCGAGCGGATGCACCCGTGGCCCGTGAGCTGAAGCGGACCGCACGAGTTCATCGGATGTGTCGTCTCAATGGGCCCGTGCGGCCCAGCGGATCGACGGCGCCAGGACCCAGGTTCGCCGCCCGAAGACCGGCCAGCCCGGACGACGACGACTCGCTCACGCAGTTCGTCGGGATACTTCCGGGGCGGGCATCAGACGTGCGCTTCCCATCTGCTGAGGCGATCACGCCCGACTTCAGAACTGCTACGGAATCCGGTTCGGCTCAGCCCCGTATGGACCTGTCCGATTGTGCAGGTGGTGCGGTCGGCATGAGGCTGGAGGCCAAGCCCGTGGGCGGCCGGACCAGGAACCCGGTGCGGCCGCGGCGCCCAGCCGTCGAGCCGAGGATGACCACGGCTGACCAGCCTGAGAAGCCAGGGGTCATCGTTGTCGGAGTCGACGGCTCGGACTCATCGAAGCAACCATTCGCTGGGCCGTGCGAAGGGCGGAGTTCATCCATGGTGTGGCGAAAGCGGAAACCGTTGAGGATTTCCCGCAGTTCCACGGCACGCCCGACTGGTCACCCCACACTAGCGGCCATGAAGCGGCCCGCCAGGCGATCTGCGCATACCGGCTGACCCATCGCCAGGTTCGCGCCGGCTTCAGGGCTGCCCGGCGCCTGCTGTGCCGGACGGCCTCATCCCGGAGGAGCCATGACCGGCAGCATCTCCCTTATCCCTCATCCTCCAGAAAGAACGTGATCAGCGTGGCCCGGAACTGCCGTCTGATCCTGAGCTCGCCGTCCGAGGTCTGGGGCCTGCTGTCCAACGGCCAGCGCTACGGGGAGTGGGTGACGGGAACCCAGCAGGTCCTCGCCGCGGACCCGCATTGGCCAGAAGTAGGCGCCCGCCTGAAAGTCCGAGTCGGTGCCGGCCCCCTGACCCTCGACGACACTTGCGTCGTCCGCATCTGCGAACCGCAACACCGCCTCGAACTGGAAGCCAAGGCAGATCCTCTCGGCGCAGCCCGCATCGCCATGAATTTGATCCCCTGGGGCGAGAACACCCTCTTCGTTCTCGACTGGCACCCCCTCCGGGGCCCCGGCACTCGGATGCACGGACTCCCCGTGGATTACATCGTCGCGGTCCGCAACGGCATGATGCTGACGAAGCTGGCCCGGATCGCGATGCGCGAGCATGGCGGAAGTGCTTGATGCACCTTGCAGAACACCCGCCGCGGATCAGCTCTCGTCCAAGCTCATCCGCGGCGCTGGGTCGCGCACCTTGGCCGGAGCGCGTGATCAGACGAAGTCTGCCCCTGCGTCCAGCGAATTCCCAGGTGAGCGACCTAGTTCGACGGATGATTCGAGTACGACAACATGACTTGCCCCAGGGGATGCCCTGCGGCATCCCCACACTTCGGGCATCGGCTCGGCCCTCAGGTACCGACACCAGATCTGGGCCTTGCTATAGGGGCCGTCCCCCGCCGCTGTCGTACTGCGGTGTGTCAAAGGTGAATTCGCCATTCGCGGACCTGCTGATGGGACAGCTGCCGCCCGGGGCCGGTGGACCCGCTGCAGGGTCCGCGATCTGACGCGCGTTGTCGGCGGTCGATGCGCACTGGACGCGCAAGTTCGGGATGCGGTGCGCAACGACTACGAGACGTGACTGCTGGTCTGCGGCCGGATGCGGTCTCGGGTGTGCCGTGATCCACTGAAAGAGCAGACGTGGTGGTGTCCGTGCGAGGGCGTGGGACGAAACAGCCGACCCGTAGGGTGTCGGAAGGGGCGTCCACATGAAGATTGTTGTGGATCTTACGCGGTGCCAGGGATACGCCCAGTGTGCTTTTGCGGCGCCTGATGTGTTCGCGATACGCGGGGACGAGGCGCTGCTGTACGACCCGGATCCGGATCACACGCAGCGGGAGAAGATCGCGCGAGCAGCGGCGGCCTGCCCGGTCCAGGCCATCTTCCTCGACCGTGAGGACGCCGGGCACCGACAGCCCGGGCCCGGGGCGCAGGTGGCCGCCCCACGCTCTGAGGAGGCGTGCAAGCGGACCGGCAGAATCGTCATTGTCGGGGCGTCTCTGGCTGGGCTGCGGGCTGGACTGGTACTGCGCCGGGACGGCTTCACTGGCCCGCTGACCGTGATCGGGGACGAGCCTGATCCCCCTTATGACCGGCCGCCGCTGTCCAAGCAGGCCCTCATGGGGCAGGTTGATGCGCGTCGGACCGCGCTTCCCCGCCGCGAGGAGTTCGACGCACACTGGCGGTTGGGGGTCGCGGCCACGGGGCTTGACCTGGGCGGCAAGCAGGTGGTCCTGGCCGACGGCGAAAGGATGGGGTTCGACCGGTTGCTCATAGCCACCGGGGTGCGGGCCCGCCCGTGGCCGAATGAGGCAGAGGCCGGGCTCGACGGGCTGTTCGTGTTGCGCACCCCGGCCGACGCGGAAGGGCTGCGGCAGCGGCTGGCAGCACGACCCGGCCGGGTGCTGGTCATCGGTGGCGGCTTCACCGGCTGTGAGGTCGCCTCCGCCTGCCGCGAGCTGGATGTGCCGGTGACTGTCGCGGAGCGGGGCCTGACCCCGCTGGTTGGGGCGCTGGGCGCGGTGATCGGCGGCGTCGCGGCGCAGATGCAGCGTGACCACGGGGTCGATCTGCGGTGCGGGGTTCAGATCGAGGCGCTGGAAGGCGACGGGGCCGGGCGGCTGCGGCAGGCCCGCCTGTCCGACGGCAGCGTCCTGGACGTCGATGTGGTGGTGGTCGCGCTCGGCAGCGTCCGCAACGTCGAATGGCTGGAAGGCTCGGGACTGGCGGCAGGTGTATGGGGTGTGGCGTGCGATGCGGGCTGCCGCGCTGTCGACGTCAACGGCGTCGTCACCGACGATGTGTTCGTCGCGGGCGACGTGGCCCGCTGCCCGCACCCCGTCTACGACTACCAGTACCTCTCCCTGGAGCACTGGGGCAACGCCGTCGCGCAGGCGCAGATCGCCGCACACAACATGATCAGCGCCGAGGGCGAACGATGGCCGCACCTGGCACTGCCGGAGTTCTGGTCGACTCAGTTCGGCACCGAGATCAAGTCGGTCGGCGTTCCGACCTATGCCGACCAGCTCGTCATCGCCCAGGGATCGGTGGCCCAGCGCAGGTTCGTCGCCGCCTACGGCTACCGCGGGCGCATCACCGCCGCAGTCGCCTTCAACCAGTCCAAGTGGTTGGAGTTCTATGCGGGGTTGATCGACCGGGCGGCGCCATTCCCGCCGTCCGTTCTACGTCGACTCCTGGTCCTCACGATGAACGCGTACTGACAGCCCCTACCGACCGTGACCAGCCACCGTGCCCAGGTCGCCCCGGGGTGCGTGCCCTTCTGCATGCGGGTGAGCAGGAGCGGCACGGACGCCACCGTTACCTGCGGGTGGCCGACCACAGGGTGGTCGAGCTGATCGAGAGCCTCGCCGCGCTGGCCCCACAGCAGGCTGCCCGACCACCTTCGCTGTCAGCCTCCGGCCGTCAGCAGGCACTCGCCCGTGCACGGCTGTGTTACGACCATCTGGCCGGCGCCGTCGCGCTGGCGATCACCGACGCGATGGTCGGGCGCGGGCTACTGGAGTGGGGGCCCGAGCCGGGTCTGACCGGTGGGGGTGCGGCCTGGCTGGCCGAGGTCCGTATCACCGTGCCGAGCGGCTCGCGCCGGCCGCTGGTGCGTGCGTGCCTGGACTGGACCGAGCGCCGCCCCCACCTGGCCGGCGCCGTGGGTGCCGCCCTGTGCGGCCACGCACTCACCGTCGGTTGGATCACGCGGATCGGCACGACACGCGCGCTCGCCGTAACCGCCACCGGCCACCGGGCACTGCACGACCACCTCGGCCCGCCGTCGGCTGGTCTCTGATCCTTGGGCAGCCGTCGGCAACGCAGACGCTGGTGGACGCACGACGCCCAGACCCTCATCCCGACAGCTCGTGCCCGTCATGCTGTCGCAGGGGCTGAGAAGCCTCGTTTCAACGCGTGACGACCTCGAAGACTGCCGCGTCGGGCAACGTTCGCCCTGCTGGGCGCTGCGTCCGCTTCAGTGCCCATTAGATGATGTAGCGGCGGATCATGGTCGGCCCGCCGCATTCAACACGGGATTCCGGCAGACCGGTGCCCGTCCCGGTCTGCGACACCGGGCTGCGCGCCGCAGGACAGCGTGGCTCTTCAGTACCCAGGCCATGGCGTATTCGGCCACCTCCACCGTGTACGCACCCGCCCAGCGGGCCACCGGCCTCGGCCGGGTCACCGGCATCGGCCGCACCGGCGCGGTCGTCGGCCCCTGGCTCGGCGGCGCCGTCATCGAGGGCGGCAACGCCGGCCTGCGGATTCACCGCCTCCGCCGTCACCGCCGTGCTGGGCGCGGTCGCGATCTGCCTGGTGCCGATGGCGCGTCGCACCCGGCGCGGGTCTGCTGCGGCAGTCCTCGGCGCTGTCCGGTGCGATCGGCTGACGCCCCACCCCTCCCCACCTCGCGAGTGACGCGATCGGACGCGCTCGTGGAACCCCAGCCGACGCCGGGCGTCCCGCGGGCGCGTCCGTTCGATGCGGCGGGTGCGCCTGCCTGGAAACCGCGATGTCCGGAGCCGTTGACGAACCGGGTGCCGGAGGATCAGAATGAAGGAGCAATATGAACTTAAGTTCATCTGGCGAACACGAAAAGGCGGGCGGATGGACAAGGTGGTCGCCTCGGCCGCAGAGGCCGTGGCAGATGTCCACGACGGCGCGTCGTTCGCGGTCGGTGGCTTCGGCCTCAGCGGCGTACCGAACACGCTGATCCAGGCGGTGTTCGACACCGGAGTCGGCGGACTGGGCGTGGTTTCCAACAACTGCGGCGCGATGGACTCCGGTCTCGCGGTCCTGCTTTCGGCGGGCCGGATCGCCCGGGTCACGGGCAGCTATATCGGCGCGAACAAAGAATTCGCGCGGCAGTACCTCGCCGGTGAGCTGGAGGTCGAGCTCATCCCCCAGGGCACCCTGGCCGAGCGGCTGCGCGCCGGCGGTTGCGGCATCCCCGCCTTCTTCACGCCGGCCGGCGTCGGCACCCAGGTCGCCGACGGCGGACTGCCCTGGCGCTATGACGGCACGGGCGGGGTCTCGGTGGCATCGCCGCGCAAGGAGACCCGCGTGTTCGACGGTGTCGAGTACGTGCTGGAGCGGGGTATCACCACCGACTTCGCACTGGTCCGGGCAGCCAGGGGGGACCGGCACGGCAACCTGGTCTTCAACAAGTCGTCCCGCAACTTCAATCCGCTGGCAGCCATGGCGGGCCGGATCACGATCGCCGAGGTCGAGGAACTGGTCGAGCCGGGCGAGATCGACCCGGACCAGGTCCATCTGCCGGGCATCTTCGTCCAGCGGGTGGTGGAGCTCACTGCCGGACAGGCCGTGGACAAGAAGATCGAGAAGCGCACGACCCGGAAGGTGTCGGCCTGATGGCCTGGACGCGAGACGAGATGGCCGCCCGCGCGGCCCGCGAGCTGGGCGACGGCGAGTACGTGAACCTCGGCATCGGGCTGCCCACGCTGATCCCCAACCACCTCCCCACCGATGTCCAGGTCGTCCTGGAGTCGGAGAACGGCATCCTCGGCACCGGCCCGTTCCCCTACGAGAACGAGGTCGACCCGGACCTGATCAACGCCGGCAAGGAGACCGTCACCGTCCTGCCCGGTGCCTCTTTCTTCGACTCGGCGCTCTCCTTCGGGATGATCCGCGGCGGCCACATCGACACCGCCGTGCTGGGCGCCATGCAGGTCTCCGCCCGTGGCGACCTCGCCAACTGGGCCGTTCCCGGCAAGCTGGTCACCGGCATCGGCGGGGCCATGGACCTGGTGCACGGGGCCCGGCGGGTCATCGTGACGATGACTCACACCGCCAAGGACGGCAGCCCGAAGATCGTCGAGGAGTGCACACTGCCGCTCACCGGCCGGAGCTGCGTCGACCGCGTCATCACCGACCTCGGCGTCCTGGACGTCACCGACGACGGCCTCGTCCTGGTGGAGAGTGCCCCGGGCGTCACCACCGAGGAGATCCAGCGCCTGACCGCCGCCCCGGTCCGGATCGCCGCGGCCGTCGAAGGGAGCGCACGATGACCCGTCAGCTGCGCGATGTCTACATCGTCGACGCCGTCCGTACCCCGGTCGGCAAGTACGGGGGCGCCCTGTCCGACGTGCGCCCGGACGACCTCGCCGCCGAAGTGCTGCGGTCCCTGCTGGCCCGTACGCCGGACCTGGACCCGGCCAGGATCGACGACGTCATCTTCGGCAATGCCAACGGCGCCGGTGAGGAGAACCGCAATGTCGCCCGGATGGCCGTGCTGCTCGCCGGACTGCCCGTCACCGTGCCGGGCAGCACCGTCAACCGGCTGTGCGCCTCCGGTCTCGAAGCCGTGATCCAGGCCGCCCGCGCCGTCGCGGTCGGCGACGCCTCGGTCGCCGTCGCGGGCGGCGTGGAGTCGATGAGCCGCGCCCCCTGGGTGCTGCCCAAACCCTCGCGTGCCTTCCCGGCCGGCCATCAGGAGCTGTTCTCCACCACGATCGGCTGGCGCATGGTCAACAAGCGTCTGGAGCCGCAGTGGACCGTCCCGCTCGGTGAGGGCGCCGAACTGATCGCCGACCGGTACGGCATCACCCGCGAGCAGCAGGACGCCTTCGCCGTGGCGAGCCACGAGAAGGCCGCCCGCGCCTGGAGGAACGGCCTGTACGACGGCGAGGTCGTGCCTGTCGAGGGCGTCGGCCTCACCCGCGACGAGACCATTCGGGACAACACCTCGCCACAGTCGCTGGCCGGGCTGAAGCCCGTCTTCCGCCCGGACGGTACGGTCACCGCCGGCAACGCCTCGCCGCTCAACGACGGCGCCGCCGCGCTGCTGCTCGTGGACGAGGAGGGTCTGAAGGCCACCGGCCGTGAGCCGCTGGCACGCGTCCGCGCCTCGGGCGTCACCGCCGTTGAGCCGCAGCACTTCGGCCTCGGCCCCGTCGAGGCCGTCAGGAAGGCCCTGACCAGGGCCGGCCGCGGCTTCGGCGACCTGACCACGTTCGAACTCAACGAGGCCTTCGCCGCCCAGTCCCTGGGCTGTCTGGCCGAATGGCCCGGTCTCGACCCCGCGGTCGTCAACCCGCGCGGCGGAGCCATCGCCATCGGCCACCCGCTCGGTGCCTCCGGTGCCCGTATCGCCGGAGCCGTCGCCCACCAGCTCGCCGCCGCGGGCTCCGGAACCGGCCTCGCCGCCCTGTGCATCGGCGTCGGACAGGGCCTCGCCCTGGTCCTGGAAAGGTAGGAAACACCCGTATGACCACCCCTCTGACCCAAGGTCGGATCTCCGCGGAGATAGCCGAGCGGCGCGAGGCCTACGCCAAGGCCGTGGCCGCCGGCGCGCCCGAGCGCAGCCACCCCGACCGCGGTTACGCCCCGTACCGCAGCAGCGTCCTGCGCCACCCCGGCAAGCCGCTGGTCGCCCTGCACGACCCCGAGGCCGTGGAGCTCTCCGGCCCGGTCTTCGGTGTCACCGATGTCACCGCCCTCGACCACGACCTGACCCGTCGGCACCGGGGCGATCCGCTCGGCGAGCGGATCAGGGTCACCGGCCGGGTCCTGGACCGCGACGGCCGCCCGGTGCGCGGCCAGCTGGTCGAGGTCTGGCAGGCCAACGCCTCGGGCCGCTACGCGCATCAGCGCGACGACCACCCCGCCCCGCTCGACCCCAACTTCACCGGCGTCGGTCGCTGCCTGACCGACGATCAGGGCGCGTACGAGTTCGTCACCGTCAAGCCGGGCGCCTACCCCTGGCGCAACCACGTCAACGCCTGGCGTCCTGCCCACATCCACTTCTCGCTCTTCGGCAACGCCTTCACCCAACGGCTGATCACCCAGATGTACTTTCCGGGGGACCCGCTCTTCGCCTACGACCCCATCCTCCAGTCCGTCACCGACGACTCCGCGCGTCGGCGGCTCGTCGCGACGTACGACCACGACCTGTCCACCCCCGAATGGTCGCTCGGCTACCGCTGGGACATCGTCCTCGACGGTCCGGCCGCCACCTGGATCGAGGAGGGCCGCTGATGTCCACCACCCCGTCGCAGACCGTGGGCCCGTTCTACGGCTACGCGCTGCCCTTCGCCAAGGGCGGCGAGATCGCGCCCGCCGGACACCCTGATGCCCTTACCGTCCACGGCTACGTCCACGACGGCGGCGGGGCTCCCGTCCCCGACGCCCTCATCGAGATCTGGCAGCCCGCACCCGACGGCTCACGCCGCGGCGAGCCCGGCTCGCTGCGCCGCGACCCCGTCACCGGAGCGGTCATCGGCCGGACCGACGTCGGCTTCACCGGCTTCGGCCGCGTCGGGACCGACGCGGACGGCCACTACGAGCTGCGTACGCTGCCGCCCGGCGGCGTCCCCTACCTCTCCGTGATCGTCTTCGCCCGTGGTCTGCTGCACCATCTGCACACCCGGATCTACCTGCCCGGCCTGACCGACACCGCGGCCGACCCGCTGCTGGCCGGCCTGGAGCCCGCGCGCCGCGCCACACTCCTCGCCGTCGCCCACGGGGAGCGACTTCACCGCTTCGACATCCGGCTGCAGGGTGACGGTGAGCACGAGGAGACGGTCTTCCTTGCCTTCGACTGACCCCGCCGAGGACCTCGGTCTGCTCTCCCCGGGGCAGGCCGGATCACCGGTCGAAACCGCCACCGGCGACGCCGCCTACGTCCGCGCGATGCTTGATGCCGAAGCCGCGCTGACCCGCGCCCAGGCCGCGCTGGGCCTCGCGCCCGCCGCGGCGGCGCAGGCCGTCACGGCGGCGGCCGCCGAGACCGCCCGCTACGACGTCCGGGATCTCGCGCTGCGCGCCCGCTCCGGCGGCAACCCCGTCATCCCGCTCGTCGCCGACCTGACCACTGCCGTCGCCGAGCGCGACCGGCAGGCCGCCGCCCATGTGCACCGCGGCGCCACCAGCCAGGACATCCTGGACACGGCCGCCATGCTGGTCGCCGCCCGCGCCCTGGAGCCCGTTCTCGCCGACCTCGGACGCGCGGCCGACGTCCTGGCGCGGCTCGCCGCCGAGCACCGCGACACACCGATCGCCGGACGCACCCTCACCCAGCACGCCGTGCCCACCACCTTTGGCCTCAAGGCCGCCGGCTGGCGCTCGCTGGTGCTCGATGCCCACGAACGCCTCGCGGCTGTGCGGGCAGCGCTGCCCGCACAACTCGGCGGAGCGGCCGGCACCCTGGCGGCCTTCCACACGTTCGCCGAGGCCGTCGGCCCGGACCTCGGCCCGGACCTGGGATTGCGGCTGCTCGCCGGCTACGCCGCCGAGACCGGACTGGCCGAGCCCATGCTGCCCTGGCACACCCTGCGCACCCCCGTCGCCGACCTGGGCGGCGCCCTCGCCTTCACCGCCGGGGCACTCGGCAAGTTCGCCGCCGACGTCCTGCTGCTGTCCCGTACGGAGATCGGCGAACTCGGCGAGGGCAGCGGCGGCGGATCCTCCGCCATGCCGCACAAGGCCAACCCGGTCCGCGCCACGCTGATCGCCGCCACGGCCCGACAGGTCCCCGCCCTCGTGTCCGTGCTCTACGCCGGGCTCGCCGCCGAGGACGAGCGCCCGGCCGGCGCCTGGCACGCCGAGTGGCAGCCCCTGCGGCAGGCCCTGCGTCTCGTCGGCGGAGCCGCCCGTGACGCCGCCGAACTGGCCGAAGGCCTGCGCGTCCATCCGCGCCGGATGCGGGACAACCTCGACGCCACCGACGGCCTGATCATCAGCGAGCGGCTCGCCGCGGTGCTGGCGGCGCTGATCGGCCGGGGCGAGGCCGGGCAGGCGCTCTCCCGGGCCTCCCGCCGCGCCGTCGAGCAGGGCGTGGAACTCGACGAGGCCCTCCGGGAGGAGCCCGACATCGCCCGTGTCCTTCCGCAGGACCGGCTGCGCGAACTGACCGACCCGACGCAGTACGCGGGCTCCGCGGGCGCCCTCGTGGACCGCGCCCTGCGCCGCACCGGCGCCGCCCGGAACCCGACCTGATGCAGCGTCAGATATCGACGGCGCCGGGCGGCCCCGCACACTCAGCACGAGGAGACCGCATGACCACTTCTGCCCCCACGCAGCATCTGCTGCACCACCGCGTGGACGGCCGGGAATCCGCCCCGCCGCTGATCCTGGGCCCCTCGCTCGGCACCTCGCTGGCCGTGTGGGACCCGCAGACCCCGTCGCTGGCCCGGACCCACCGAGTGGTGCGCTGGGACCTGCCCGGCCACGGCGGCTCCCCGGCGGGCCTGCTGCCCGACGGCGGCACCGTCGCCGACCTCGGACAGCTGGTCCTCGGCCTCGCCGACGCGCTCGGCATCGAGGAGTTCGGTTACGCCGGCATCTCGCTCGGCGGCGCCGTCGGCACCTGGCTCGCCGTGCACCACCCCGAGCGGGTCAGCTCGCTCGCGATCCTCTGCTCCTCGGCCCGCTTCGGTCAGCCGGAGGGCTGGTCCGACCGTGCGGCGCTGGTACGCGCCGAGGGCACCGGCCCGGTCGCGGAGACCGCCCCCGCCCGCTGGTTCACCCCGTCCTACGCGGCCTCCCCGGCCGCCCGGGCGATGGCCGACGACTTGTCCGCGGCCGACCCCGGGGCCTACGCCGGGCTCTGCCAGGCACTCGCCGGCCTCGACCTGCGCGCCGAGCTGCCTCGTATCACCGCGCCGACCCTGGTCGTTGCGGGCCGCGAGGACCTGGCGACGCCCGTCGCGCACGCCCGCGAGCTGGCCGACGGCATCCCCGGCGCGGCCCTGACCGAGGTCGCGCACGCCGCGCACCTCGCCAACATCGAGCGTCCGGTGCCCGTCCTGGCCGCACTGCTGGGACACTTCGCGGCCGATGCCGCATCGCCTGCCGACGACGCCTCCCGGCACGACGCCGGTATGGCCGTGCGCCGCGCCGTGCTCGGCGACGAGCACGTCGACCGGGCGATCACCCGCACCACCGACTTCACCGCCGGTTTCCAGGACTTCATCACCCGCTACGCATGGGGCGAGATCTGGACCCGGCCCGGACTGAGCCGCAGAACCCGCAGCTGCATCACCCTCACCGCGCTGGTGGCCCACGGCCACCACGAGGAACTGGCCATGCATGTGCGGGCCGCGCGGCGCAACGGTCTCACCCCCGAGGAGATCCAGGAAGTCCTGCTCCAGTCGGCCGTCTACTGCGGCGTGCCCGCGGCGAACGCCGCTTTCGCCATCGCGAACCGCATTCTCGAAGAGGAGAACTGACCGCCATGGACCACACCACCGTCGGCATCATCGGCGGCGGCCCCGCGGGGCTGCTGCTCGCCCGGCTCCTGCACAACTCCGGCATCGCCTGCGTCGTTCTGGAGAGCTGGGACCGCACCTACGTCGAGCAGCGCCAGCGCGCAGGCATCCTCGAGCAGAGCACGGTCGACGTGCTGCGGAAGTCCGGCGCGGGCGAGCGACTGGACCGCGAGGGTCTGGTCCACGACGGCATCGAGCTGCGCTGGGACCGCCGGTCACAGCGCATCGACTTCCCGTCGCTCACCGGCGGCCGCAAGGTGTGGGTGTACGCCCAGACCGAGGTCGTCAAGGACCTGATCGCCCTTCAGGTGGCGGACGGCGCCCCGCTGTTGTTCCAGGCCCAGGTGAACGCGGTCGCCGGAGCCGACACGGACCGGCCCGTCATCCACTACACCCACCAGGGCAAGGACAGGACGCTCAGCTGCGACTACGTCGTGGGCTGCGACGGATTCCACGGCGTGACCCGCGGGGCGGTCCCGGACGGTGTCATGAGCACCTTCGAGCGGGTCTACCCCTACTCGTGGTTCGGCATCCTGGCCGATGTCCCGCCGTCCTGCGACGAGCTGATCTACGCCCATTCGCCGCGCGGCTTCGCCCTGCACAGCATGCGCTCGACCACGGTCAGCCGGCTGTATCTGCAGGTCCCGAACGGCACCGACCCGGCCGACTGGCCGGACGACCGCATATGGGACGAACTCGACGCCCGTTTCGCGACCGACGGCGACTGGCGGCTCGCACGCGGCCCGATCACCTCCAAGGCAGTGCTGCCGATGCGCAGCTTCGTCACCGAGCCCATGCGCTGGGGCCGGATCTTCCTGGCCGGTGACGCCGCGCACATCGTGCCGCCCACCGGTGCCAAGGGGCTCAACCTCGCTGTGTCCGACGTCGTCGTGCTCGCCCGGGCCTTCGCCCATCTGAAGGACAGCGGCTCCGCCGAGCTGCTCGACGAGTACTCGGACACCTGTCTGCGCCGGGTGTGGCGCGCGGAGCACTTCTCGTACTTCATGACGACGACCTTGCACACCGACCCGGGTCAGAGCGCATTCGAGACCCGGCTCCAGGTCTCCCAGCTGGACCGCGTCTCGTCGTCCCGGCACGCGGCCGCGGAGCTGGCCGAGAACTACGCGGGCCTTCACATCGGTTGAACTCCTGCTGACACAGCGGCGGTGCGGGGCCCGAAGAGGGCCACGCACCGCCGGCGTTGCCGGAGACCGGGCGCCGGTCATCATGTCGGCGCAGGCGAAGCGGGAGCGCAGGGCCCGACCGCCTCGCGCGGCCGAAGGGTCCGGCGGGTACGGTTTCCGCACACCCCGGAGGCTCGACGAGGAGGACCGCATGCCGCATGCCGCGACCGCATCCAAGGCGAACGCCGCAGAACCCGGCGGCGACCCGGTCGGACCTCTGGAGCGCGGTCTGGCCGTGCTGCGCGCCCTGGCCGCCCGCCCCGGACCACGGATGCGTCCCGGCGATCTGGTCCGCGCCACCGGCCTGGCCCGCTCCACCGTCGACCGCATCGTCACCACCCTCACCCACCTGGGATATCTGCGCATCGAGGACGACCGCGACGTGCTGCTCGCGCCGCGCCTGATGGAGCTGGGCAATGCCTACCTCGCCTGCTCCGGTCTCCCCGACGCCCTGGAACCGCTCGCCGTCGCGTTGGCCGACGAGCTCGACGAGTCGGTCTCCCTCGCGGTACCGGACGGCACCGGGGTGCGGTTCATCAGCCAGTCCACCCGGCGACGCACCATGGCGCTGGCCTTCCGGATCGGCGACCTGCTGCCCGTCGAGCGCTGCGCCCCGGGCGCCCTCTTCGCCGCCGACTGGAGCCCCGAGCAGCAAGCGGCCTGGCGTACCCGGCTGCGCGAGGACCCCCGCGACGCCGGCTTCCCCGCCGTTCCTCCCCGCCCGGCGCCACCGGCCCCCGACGAGGTGGAGTCGGCCTTCCGGCAGCGGGTGGCCGACGCCCGGGACGCCGGCTGGGCCGCCGACGACCAGCTGATCGAGCCCGGCCTGGTAGCCGTCGCGGTCCCCGTCCACGCGCCCGACGGCAGCACCGTATGTGCGCTCAGCGTGGTCAGTCACACCAGCAGGCACAGCGCTCGGTCGCTGGCCGAGCACGCCCTGCCCCGGCTGCGGGAGTACGCGGCGCGGATGGAAGCGGCACTGGCCTCCCCCGCACCGACGGCCACGCCGCACGCACCCGGCGGCCCGGACACCTCACGCGCCACGAAGGCAGAGCTGGGTCCGGAATTCCTGCAGTCGCTGACCCGGGGACTGGCCGTGCTCACCGCCCTGGGATCGACACCCGGTGGGCTCACCCTGTCCGGCGTTGCGGAGGTCACCGGCCTGGCCCGCGCCACCGCCCGCCGGGCACTGCTCTCCCTCCAGCAGCTGGGGTACGCGGCCCCTGCCGGCGAGGGGCGCCGCTTCACGCTGCTGCCCACGGTGCTGGAACTGGGCTACGCCCGGCTCTCCCAGCTGACCTTCGCGGAGATCGCGCAGCCCCATCTGGCCCGGCTGATGGAGCAGGTGCACGACTCGGCGTCCGTCGCGGTGCTGGCCGACGACGACATCATGTACGTCGCCCGGGTGCACACCGTACGCATCATGAGCGTCAACATCACGGTCGGCACCCGCTTCCCCGCGTACGCCACCTCCATGGGCCGGGTGCTGCTGGCCGGTCTGCCCGAGCAGGAGGCGGCCGAGCGGCTGGCCCGCGCCTCGGTGCGGCCGCTGACCTCGTTCACCCGGGTCGATGCCGCCGATCTCGCCGGGGCCGTGGCGCAGGCGCGACGGGACGGTCACGCCCTGGTGGACCAGGAGCTGGAGGAGGGCCTGCGGTCGATCGCGGTCCCGATGCACGACCGTACCGGCCGGGTGGTAGCCGCCGTGAACGTCTCCACCCACGCCAGCCGGGGCACCCTGGACGATGTGCGGCAAGCGGTGCTGCCCGCGCTCACGGCGGCGGCTGCCGCGATCGAGGAGGACCTGGCGGTCGTGACGGAACGGGTCCGGCTCGCGATCCCCTGACGGCTCCTTGGCTCACGATCCCCTTTGTGTCGCTGCGGCCTTGACCACATCATTGACATGGTTGCCGCCCATGAATGGAAGCAGCAGACCACCGCGCAGTCGTCGTGCGTGGCGGCCGAGCGCTTCCCCGGAGCGGTCATCATCGGCTCGGCGAGGATCGATCACAACGTGGCCTACGGCACCCACGTGATCTACCACCCGGACGGGGCACGCCTGTTCGCCGCAGGCTGGAGCGGAGAAGAGGACTGGGACCGCGAAGGCACCCCGCACGACGTCATTGGCGCGTTCGGTATCAGCCCCGATGCCCTGGAACGACAGGGCATCGACCTGGACGCCGACCCCGGGTCCTTCTCCTGGGAAGGTCTTACGCGGCTCGCCCTCCAGCGCGTCACCCCGCTGCTCCGCAAGGGCCGCACACTGTCCGTGTTCCGCGTCCGGCACACCGAAGGGACCACAGGCGACCTGGAAGACACCTGGATCGGCGAGTTCGACGAGTTCTGACCGTACCGATCCGAAAAAAGCGAGTTGGCGGGGCCATGCCGCCCTACCTCCGGAACCCCCGACCGGCTCACCCCCGGTATGGACAACAGGATCTCCACCTTGGAGATCAACTACGTCGGCTCCCCTGTCAAGGGCAGGGGCCTCTACCATTCCATGAGGGCCGACTACGTCAAGGACCCGGACGAGAACCCCGGCTACGGCGGTGACGCCAAGCTCCAGCTCGCCTCGGACGCCTTCTTCACCTGGCTCGCCCTGACCCCGGACAAGTTCTGGGTCAGCCTCGACCCGATCCGCCCCGACGTGATCCGGACAAGGAGTTCGCCAAGGCCGACGCCGGGCGCGTCCTGCTGGAGGCCGGCCTGACCCTCAAGCACGACTACGCGGATGCGAGGAACCCCGACAGGGCGATCCCACTGCGGGGCCGGCTCCTGTGGAGCCCGGGACGCCGGGACGGCAGGCATGGCTGCGGGTGCAGGGCATGGTTCCAGTCGCCGTGGCATGCGTGCCGGGTCCGCGGCAGGGCCGCCATCTCCGCGTCGGCGATAGGGACTCCGGTGGTACACCGTTCGTTCGACAGACTGCGGTGGCGTCGCAAGGGAACCTGATGTGGGCTGCTGACGTCTACTCGGCACGGAGGTTGTCGACTTGCCAGGGCAGGTGCTCATTACTCAGACCGGATGTGGCACTCACCGGGGCCGCCCCGGCGGACCACAAGCCCTCACGAGGCCGGACACATCTCCGGGCTGGAGCAGGTCGGTTCGGGACTCGAGAGCCTCATCATGTGCACGATCTCGTTTACATGCACAACGAAGGCAAGGACTCTCGGCAAGGGAGACATCCTCGCTCATCGCGGCATTTACTGAGGGGGACTCCCATGAGCCGGACCGGACGATACACAGGCATGCTACTGGCCGCGGCCATGGTGATGTCAGCAGCCGCGTGCACCGCCGGCAGCAACAGCGGCGGGAAAGAATCGGCTTCCTGCGTCAACCGGTTCATCTACCAGGACCGATCGTATCGGGACGTGGCGAACGTAGACTTCACGGTCGGGACGAAGCTCGGCGCCGCCACCAAACCACCCTGCGAAGACACGGGCGGCCGAGAGAAGGACGAGGAGCCGGCCACGACGGAGACCGCCTACAAGGTGGACGGCATCTCCTCCAAGGTGGCTATCGCTGTCGGGGACACACCTGAAGAAGCCACGTTCTTCGCCGCTTACTCCGGCTCAGAACTCCCGCCCGAGGTACAAAGACTGATCGACGGCTCCTGATGCGGCCCACGATCACGTGGCGACCGACAGAATTTGCACACCGCGCAAAATTGCATACCATGCACCTTTATGAGTGCCGACGACATGCCGCTCGGGCTGCGCGAGCGTAAGAAGCGTGCGACACGTGACGCCCTCGCGGACGTGGCACTGCGCATGGCCGCGGACCGCGGATTCGAGAACATGACCGTGGAAGCGGTCACCGATGTGGTCGGCGTCTCTGTGCGCACCTTCTTCAACTACTTTCCGTGCCTGGAAGACGCGATCACCCGTCCCGACCAGGACAGCGCAGAGCGGGCCCGTCGGGCGGTGCTCAACGCACCGAAGGAACTCACGGCACTCGTTGCTCTGCGCGAGGCGATCGGTCAGGAACTCGCCCATATCGAGGAGGATCACGAACGCTGGGAGCTCCAGATGGCCGTGCTCAGGACGAGTCCTTCGCTGCTGCCCGGATTCCTGGCCGCCCAGGGCGCGGACGAACGCGCGCTGGTCGCTGTCGTGGCCGAGCGCCTCGGCCAGGATCCCGAGTCCGATCTCTACCCTCGGCTTCTCGCGCACGTGACGATCGCTGCCGTGCGCGCCGCCGTCGAGCTCTGGGTGGCCTCCGGCCGTACCCGCACGTTCCAGAGCATCTATCGCGAGGCGTTCGCCTCGCTGGCCGCCGGTCTGAGCGGCTGAAGCACATCCGAAGCCCCCACCGGGGGCCTTTCACCAGAGAATGAGGACCGTCAGCCGATGACCGCTGCCGTCACACCCGAAACCGGTACCGCCGGTGCGCCCGAGGGGGCCGCACCAGTCATGACGCGTCGTCACATACTCCAGGCCATGTCGGGCCTGATGGCCGGCATGTTCGTGGCCATCCTGGCCTCCACCGTGGTCTCCAACGCCCTTCCCAGGATCATTGCCGATCTGCACGGCAGCCAGTCCTCATACACCTGGGTGGTCACCGCCGAGCTTCTGGCGATGACGGCGACCGTCCCGATCTGGGGCAAGCTGTCCGACCTCTACGACAAGAAGCTGCTCATCCAGCTCTCTCTTTCGATGTTCATCGTCGGCTCGCTCGTCGCCGGCTTCTCGCACAGTGTCGGCCTGCTCATCGTGAGCCGTGTCGTGCAGGGCATCGGCGCGGGCGGTCTCACCGCGCTCGCCCAGGTCGTGATGGCTGCGATCATTCCCCCGCGTGAACTCGGCCGCTACTCCGGCATCTTCGGCGCCGTCTTCGCCGTCGGCACCGTCGCGGGACCGCTCATCGGCGGCGTGCTCGTGGACACCTCCTGGCTGGGGTGGCGCTGGTGCTTCTTCATAGGTGTGCCGTTCGCCCTGCTCGCGATCGTGCTGCTCCAGCTGACCCTGAAGCTGCCCATGGTCCGCAGAGAGGTGAAGATCGACTATCTCGGTGCCGTCCTCATCATGAGCGGGGTCAGCGCACTGCTGCTGTGGGTGACCCTCGCAGGCAACCGGTTCGACTGGGCGTCGTGGCAGACCGTCGCCCTGGTCACCACCGGTGTGGTCCTGCTGGTCGCCGCGGTCCTGGTCGAATCCAGGGTTCAGGAACCGATCATCCCGCTGGACATCTTCCGCAACCGCACCGTGACGCTGACGACGGTGGCGAGCCTGCTGGTCGGCGTGGCCATGTTCGGCGGCACGGTGTTCCTCTCCCAGTACTTCCAGATCTCGCTCGGCAAGTCGCCGACCGTCGCGGGCCTGATGAGCCTGCCGATGATCCTCGGTCTGATGCTTTCCACGACCGTCGCCGGGCAGATCATCTCCGCCCGGGGCAAGTGGAAGGGCTTCCTGATCGCGGGCGGCATCATCATGACCGCGGGCATGGGCCTACTGGCCACGATCAGCGCGGACTCCTCGTTCGGGCTGCTCAGCACCTACATGGTGGTACTCGGCGTCGGCGTCGGCATGCTGATGCAGAACCTGGTGCTGGCAGCTCAGAACGACGTGCCCGCGTCGGAGCTGGGCGCAGCGACCTCTGTGCTGTCGTTCTTCCGCAGCCTCGGTGGGGCGATCGGCACGAGCGTGCTGGGCGCCGTGCTCAGCCACCGGGTGGCGAGCGAGATGGAGAAGGGCTTCGGCGGGGCGGCGGACAACGGGGGCGCCGGACACGGCGTCCCCGACCTCACCACTCTTCCCGAACCGGCCCGGCAGGTGGTCGAGCACGCGTACGGGGTCGCGACCGCGGATATCTTCCTGATCGGAGCCCCCTTCGCGTTTCTCGCCCTGATCGCGGTGCTGTTCATCAAGGAGAAGCCGCTCAAGACGCAGAGCGGCATGGAGCGGCTCGCGGAGGAGAACGCCGCCGCAGCAAAGGAGCAGGCTGCCCCGACGCACTGAGCCCACCGAGCTCCAGGAGGAGTACCGCGGTGCCCGGACAGAATCTGCGGACACGCAAAATGCGGCGTACGCGTGAGGACATGGCGCGCACGGCGGCCAGGCTCTTTCTCACCCAGGGGTACGAACGGACCACCGTCGACCAGATTGCGGACGCGGCGGAGGTCCCCCAGCGCACGGTCTTCCGCCATTTCCCCGCCAAGGAGGATCTGGTGCTGGCCCCGCTGAACGCGAGCGGGGACGCTCTGGTGACGGCTCTTCGGTCGCGGCCGGAGGAAGAAAGTCCCATGCGCGCGATGCGCGCGGCGTTCGGGGCGGTCGGTCCTCCGCACTCTGCAGGAGGGCGGCGCATCCGGTGTCGATGCGTCGCTGCTTCGGCTGATCGGCCGGACGCCGAGCCTGAGCGCCGAACTGCTGCACCGCGCTTGCGGTCGTGAGAATCGGCTGGCCGAGGTCCTCGCCGAACGGAAAGGCATCCACACCGGTGGTTTTGACGTGCGCCCCCAGTTGATGGTCGCCGTGTTCGCCGCGGCCGGCGGCGTGGCGATGCGGGGCTGGTGCGGCAAGGAGGACACCACCCTGTCGCACATCGGAGCGCTGCTGGAATCGGCACTCTCCCACATGGGCCCGGGACTCTTCGGAAACTCGCGGAGCGGGAGCGACGGTGGCACGGTCACGTCACGGCTGAATGCCGACAGACAGATGAAGGATCGGCGCGCGGCGTTCTCCCGGGGTTGGGTCTGTGCAGCGATGACCCGTGCACGCCGCCCCCTACTGCGGACCCGGCCCCGGCTCGGGGCTGCAGACCTGGCACTGTGTCCGCCTCCGCCGCGGCAACCTCTGGGCCCTGGACGAAGCAGTCGAATTCAAGGGCGTGGACAGCGGCGACGATGTCGGTCACGTCCAGGCGCGGCGCGGCAACGGGGATCGCCTGGGTGTTCACCTTGGTTCGGTGCGGAGAACGGCTGGAGCCGCGGGCCGGTCCGGGCCCGCTCTCCGGCAAGGCACTCGTCGGGGCGCCGGCCTCGTCGGGGCGCCGGCCTCGTCGGCGCCTGCGCAGCGGCTGCGGGTCGCCGTCGGCTGAAAAAACGCTTGGACACCGCGGGCGCCCCCGGGGGACACTGCGATTCCTGGCCTCCCCGTACTCGCACGGATGCGTCGCCACGAGCAGCGCGGGGGCTCCGCCCTCGTGCCCCGCCTTCGGAAGACGACCCGGGCGAAGGCACTCACTCGAACCGAAGCTCCGCACGGACATGGGGCAACGGCTTCTCCCCCGGAGAAGCGCGTGACGAGCTGCCGCACGACAACACAGGGGTGGATGGGATTGCCTGAATCGCGCGAGGTTTCGCCCGGCGGGGGCTCGGTGCTCCTCGCCCTTCGTTACTACGGGCGGGAGTTGGCCCGGCTCCGGCGGCTGACGGTGCCCGCGATGCTGCTGCCGGCGCTGGGCAACATCGGCATCAACTACATCGCGCCGCTGCTCGTCGCGAAGCTCGTCGGCCGGATCGCCGGCGACGCCGGAATCGCCATCGGCTCGACGCTGCCCTACATCCTCGGCTTCGCCGGCGTCCTGCTGCTCGCGGAGACGCTGTGGCGCGTCGGCCTGCACTGCCTGAACCGCCTTGACGCCCTCGGCATCGAGCACCTGTACGTGATCGGCATGGACGAGCTGTTCGCCAAGGACGCCACGTTCTTCCACGACAACTTCGCCGGGTCGCTGACCAAGCGGGTCCTGAGCTTCGCGTCCCGCTTCGAGGAGTTCGTCGACACGCTGACGTTCTCGGTCGTGGGCAGCTTCGTGCCCCTGGTGTTCGGGTCGGTGGTGCTCTGGCACTACGAACCGCTGCTCGTTGTCGGGCTCTTGGCGATGATCGCACTGACGGCGCTGTGCGTGACGCCCCTCATCCGCCGCCGCCAGGCGCTCGTCGACCAGCGTGAGGAGGCGATCGCCCGGGTGTCGGGCCACGTCGCCGACAGCCTGATGAACATGGACACGGTCCGGGCATTCGCCGCCGAGGAGCGCGAGGCAGCCGAGCACCGTTCCCGCGTCGCGGTGTCGCGGCGGCTCACGTTGCGGTCGTGGGACTACGGCAACCTGCGCATCGACACACTGGTCGCACCGATGTCCGTGCTGACCAACGCGCTGGGCCTGCTGCTCGCGGTCGCGATCGGCGGGAACGGGCACGGCGTGGAGGCGATCGTGGTCGCCTTCACGTACTACACCAACGCAACGCGGATCATGTTCGAGTTCAACCAGATCTACCGCCGCCTGGAGAGCTCGATGACGGAGGCCGCGCAGTTCACCGAACTGCTGCTGAGGCCACCGACCGTTCTCGACCCGGCATCGCCGGAGCCGCTGCTGTCCCGGGCCGCCGACGTCCACTTCGAGCACGTGACCTTCGCCCACGCAGGCGCCGAGCCGCTCTTCGAGGGCCTCGACCTGGCTGTGCCCAGCGGGGCGAAAATCGGCCTCGTCGGCCGGTCCGGCGGGGGCAAGACCACGCTCAGCCGGCTGTTGCTGCGGATGACGGACATCGACGCCGGCCGGATCCTGATCGGGGGTCAGGACATCGGTGCGCTGCGCCAGGCCGACCTGCGCAGCCTGATCGCCTACGTGCCGCAGGACCCGGCGATGTTCCACCGCACGCTGCGGGACAACATCGCGTTCGCCCGGCCGGACGCCACCGACGCCGAGATCCGCCGCGCGGCCGAGACGGCGCACGTCACGGAGTTCGCCGACGCGCTGCCGGACGGCTTCGACACCATGGTGGGCGAGCGCGGTGTCAAGCTGTCCGGCGGACAGCGTCAGCGGGTCGCCCTCGCCAGGGCGATCCTTCGCGACGCGCCGATCCTGCTGCTCGACGAGGCGACCAGCGCCCTGGACTCCGAGAGCGAGATCCTCGTCCAGGAGGCGCTGTGGCGGCTCATGGAGGGGCGGACTGCGCTCGTGGTGGCGCACCGCCTGAGCACGGTCGCCACCATGGACCGGCTCGTCGTCCTCGACCGCGGACGGATTGTCGAGCAGGGCACGCACCAGGAACTGCTCGCGTCGGACGGCGCCTACGCGAAGCTGTGGCAGCACCAGTCGGGCGGCTTCCTCGACGACGCCCCCGCGCGGGCCGACCTGCACTGAATGCGAGCCCGGCGGGTATGGCCCCGCGCCTGCCGGCACCGTCGTCCGTACTGGTCGGACAGTTCTGCCTGGTTCGTGGGGTTACCCCGGCCCGGTGCCGCTGCTGCCCGCCCGGGCGGTTCGACCCTCATGCCCGGCCGGCACCGGCAGCCCGCCGCGCTTCATGAGGTGACCCCGCACAGGCAGCGCTGCAAGGCCCGAAGAAGAGGGAGCCGAAACGGACGTGCCGGACAGCCCTCATGCCGACGCTTCCGTGACGAGGAATCCGGCGCGGAGCAGGACAACAGCCGGGAACGTCTCCACACAGGCACCGCCCGGCGATGCGGGACTCATCCACTGGCGTCAGGCGCGCCCGTGGATCCGCCACCCGTGGTCCACCGGCCCGATGCCGGCCCCCAGCGCGAACCCCGCCGCGATCGCCGCGGTGACGTAGTCCTTGGCCCGGCGTACCGCATCCGGTACCGGGTGGCCCTGTGCCAGGCCCACCGCGATGGCCGAGGCGAGCGTACAGCCCGTGCCGTGGGTGTGGCGGTTGTCGTGCCGCAGGGCGCGCAGCCAGTGCTCCGCCTCGCCGTCCGTCAGCAGGTCCGCCGCCTCGCCCGGCAGGTGGCCGCCCTTCACCACCACCCAGCGGGGCCCGTACGTGAGCAGCCGCGCGGCGGCGCGGCGCATACCTGCTTCGTCCGTCACCGTGATGCCGGTGAGCTGCGCGACCTCGTCGAGATTCGGCGTGGCCACCGTCGCGACCGGCAGCAGCGCGGTCCGCACGGCATCCAGCGCGTCATCGGCCAGCAGCTTGTCGCCGTGCTTGGACACGCTCACCGGGTCCACGACGACCGGGGCCGCCACGTCCGACAAGAGCTCGGCGACCACCGTGACCAGCTCGGGAGAGGAGAGCATCCCCGTCTTGACCGCCTGGACACCGATGTCGTCCACGACACTGCGGTACTGCGCGCGCACCGCCTCCACGGGGAGTTCCCATGCGCCCTGCACGCCCAGGGAGTTCTGTGCCGTGACAGCCGTGAGCACGCTCATTCCGTGGGCGCCGAGCGCCAGCATGGTCTTCAGGTCGGCCTGGATTCCGGCTCCTCCGCCGGAGTCGGATCCGGCGATCGTCAACACGCGGGGCGGCGCGGTCATGCGTGGCTCTCCTCTCGGTTGCAGGTCCATGCCCGGGCGTATGCGCAGGCCGCTGCCCGGGGGTCCTCGGCAGCGCAGATGCCGGAGACGGCGGCGGCACCCATCGCCCCGGCATCCCGCAGGCGTGGCAGGTCGGCCGGGGTGACGCCGCCGATGGCCACGGCCGGCAGGTCGCTGAGCCGGGCGAGGCGGGCGAAACCGGCATGGCCAAGCGCGGCCGGGGCATCCGCCTTGGTCCGGGTCGCGTGCAGCGCGCCGATGCCGATGTGGTGGACGCGTGCCGGATCCCCGGCGGCGGCGCGCAGTTCGTCGGGGGTGGCGGCGCTCAGGCCCAGGACCGCGTGCTCACCGATCAGTTCGCGTACCGCGGCCGGCGGCAGATCCGACTGGCCGACGTGGACCCCGGTGACGCGCGCCCCGGCTGCCCGGGCCGCCAGGAACACGTCCACACGGTCGTTGACGATCAGCGTCACCCGTTCGGGGACGACGGCGGCCACCTCCAGAACCGTACGCAGGAACGCCCTACCGGCGGCGTGCTTCTCCCGGATCTGCACGGCGGTGACGCCTCCGGCCACCGCCAGGGCGACGGTCTCGGCCACGCTCCGGCCGCGGGCCGCGCACTGGGCTGCGTCCGTGACCAGGTAGACCGACAGATCCACCGGTGCCGCGGTCACGAGAGCACCGCCGGCTCGGCGAGGTCGGATTCCTCCAGCGCGGCAAGCGCGTCCAGGAACGAGACAGCGAAACTGCCGGGCCCGGAGGCCTCCTTCGCGGCGAATTCGGCGGCGACCGTGTACACGGCCACGGCGGCCACCGTCGCGGCGAACCGGTCCTCGTCGACCGCCGCGAAGGCCGCCATCACCGCACCCAGCGCACAGCCGCCACCTGTCACCCGGGTCAACAGGGCATCTCCATGGGCGATCCGGGCACAGCGCACCTTGTCGGTGACGAAGTCGACAGGCCCCGACACGGCGACCACGCAGTCGGTTGTACGGGCCAGCGCGCGTGCTGACTCCTCGGCGGCCTCGACGCCGTGGGAGGAATCCACGCCGCGACCGCCATCGCCCGCGCCCGCGAGCGCGATGATCTCGGACGCGTTGCCCCGGATCACAGCCGGCCGCAGCTCCAGGAGCTCTCGTGCCAGCGCGGTGCGTACCGGCAGGGCGCCGACCGCCACCGGGTCGAGCACCCACGGCGTACCGGCCGAAGCCGCCGCCCGCGCGGCCTCGACCACGGCGGAGCGCTGCTCCGCGTGCGGGGTGCCGAGATTGACCAGGACGCCTGAGGCGATCCGGGCGAACGGGCCGGCCTCTTCCGGAATGTCGACCATGGCCGGTGAAGCGCCCAGCGCCAGCAGGACGTTGGCGGTGAACCCAGTGACCACCGAGTTGGTCAGGCACTGCACCAGCGGGGAGTCCGCCCGCACGCGTGCGAGGGCCTGTGGGATGAAGACGGTGTGATCGGCGGGTGTCGAGGGCATTCGGATTCGCTCCGTGCGGGAGGAAATGGTGTCCAGACGCCGGGGACGGCGGTCAGTTCTGCGGTCGGTGACGCAGCCGCAGCGGGCCGTATACCGCCAGGGCCACGAGGAACGCCACGTAGTACGAGAGGTCGGCGCCGTGCAGGGCAGCCGCCAGCGGGCCCACGTACAGACTGGTGTCCATGAACGGTACGGCGGCGGCGAAGGCGACGACGAACGCCAGCAACGGGGGCCATCCGGGCTGTGCCCGGGCGGTCTCGGCGGCGAGGTCGATCGCGGCGCCGCCCCTCGCCCGGGCCCGGGCGAGCCAGTCGACGACGACGATCGCCACGAAACCGGGAATCCAGTAGCCGACGAACAGCAGCACGTTCTGGAAGCGGGCCGTGGTGTCGGCAGCGTGCATCCACAGCACCAGAGGGAAGCCGAGCACGGCGGCGAGGGCGGCAGCCGCTGGGCGCGGAAGGCGCACTCCCACGGTCTGCAGCGCCAAGGAACCGCTGTAGTCGTTCATGGCGTTGCTGCTGAGGGCCGCCAGCGCCACGGCGAGCAGCCCGAACGCTCCCAGCGCCCCACCGCCCAGCAGCTCGTCCACGCCCGTGGCGGTCTGGTCGGTCAGCACCGAGGCACCCCACAGGCCGAGTGTCTGGACGGCCACGAAGGACACCACAAGGCCGAGCAGCGTGCACCCGAACATGCGTGGGCGCGAGGTGGTGCGGGGCAGGTAGCGGCTGAAGTCGCTGGCGTATGGGGCCCAGGACAGGGTCAGACTCAGCGCGATGGTGCTGGTCAGGACGAACGCACCGACCTGGTCGGCGCCGTGCGCGGTGCCGCTGCCGGCGGGGTGGACACCGTCGAGCAGCCGCCAGGCGATCAGCACGAATGCGGCCGCGAGCACGAAGGTCATGACGATCTGAAGCCGGTGAATGGCCTCGTAGCCCAGCACGCCGAGAACGCCCTGGGCCACCAGCATGACCAGGACACCGAGCCAGAACGGCCAGCCGCACAGCCGCGCGAGCGCGTCCCCGCCGAACAGCCCGATCAGCGCGTCCCAGGCGACCGAGGACAGCCACTGCAGGATGCCGGGCACCGCCACGCCGCGGCCGAAGGCGAGCCGGGCCAGCGGCAGCTGCCCGGCACCGGTCTGGCTCCCCCAGGTGCCCAGGTAGGCGGTGGGCACCGCGCCGAGGACGGTGCCCAGCACGACGGCGGTGAGCGCGGATGCGAAGTCCAGGCCGAGGGCGATGCCGACGGTTCCGGTGAACACGCCGGTCATGGTCAGATTGGGAGCGAACCATACGGTGAACAGGCGTCCGGGACCGCCGTATCGGTTGCTCTCGGGGACCGGTTCTATACCGTGCGCTTCGACACGGAGGTCGCCGGGGGCCGCCGGCATCCGTCCGTCGAAGACGGCCTGTCGGCCGTCGGCGGGCAGACCGCCGGATACATGCGCCAAAGGCATGGAAGACATCCCTCCGCCAGTACGAACTGGTTCAGGTTCGACGGGTGTGATCTCAGCCCTCGGATGGGGCACCCCGTGTCCGGTACGACGGACAGAGTAACCCGATCGCTCCGGCCCTCACATCGCCGGGAGCGGGTACTCCAAAAGGATCTCCGACAGGAACAAGGGGCTGCCCGGCCCGGACGGTCTTGCCGTCGCGGTCGGAGTGGGCGCCCCAACGGGAGGCGAGCCGGGCCACCGGGAACAGTCCGCGGCCGCCCTCGTCGCTGGTGCGCGCAGCGCAGGTGCGGGGCGCTGGGACTGCCGTCGGAGACCTCATGGGCCAACCAGCTGACTGACCATCAGCTCTGGGGTGAGGACGGGGGGTTCCACACCCCCGGTCGGCAAGCTGACGGGTGGTGAGGGTACGGGCGCGGGCGACCTGCGCGGGGTCGACCGGCAGCTCCCGGCGGACGGCTCGTCCTGCTTCCAGAACGCGGGGGCGGGCAAGGAGCAGGGCCGCGTCACCGGATCGGGGACCTGACAGCCGGGTGGTCGCCACGGCACCGCAGAGCCGCTCGAGCGGTCGTACGGGGCCGGCCATGGTGCGGGGCAGTTGGTCGCGCTCGGCGCCCATGTCCCGGTCCGGTGCCTGGAGGAGACCGTCGGTGCACCGCGCGAGGACGGAGCCTTCCCCGAATCGGCGTTCAGCGGTCTCGAAGGGCAGCCCGCCGCGCGGCCTGCCCCAGCGCCTCACCGTCATCGCGGCACGTGACCACCGCGATGCCCTCCCTCCGCGTGCTCGCTCACTTCTGGCTGAGCTTGATGTGCTCGGTCAGGTTGCCGACCTCCCTGCCGAGTTTCTGCACGGGGTCGGCGAACGAGGCCAGGGCGGACTCGATGTCGACCGCTGCGGCCGTGTGATGCTCCATGACGGCTGCGTGATGCTCCATGACGGCTGCGTGCTCCAGCCGTGCCCACACGGCGGCTTCGACCACCAGCGCGTCACGCTGAGGACTGGCAACCGGGTGCTGGGATGCCTGGGTAAGCAGCTCGCGGGCCCTCTGGGCAGGGGTGCTGTCGTTCATGGACCGAATCTTTCCAGCGAAGGCGGGGCGACGTGCGGTTTCGGGAGCGGGACACCCAGACCGAGCCGGTGGTGGAACTGGCACAGCATGCAGACGAGATCGCCGTGACCGGCGACGATCCCACGATCTCCCTTGCCCGGCCGGGGGCTCGTCCCAGACACGGCCGGGCATGGCGCGGCGAGGATGCCCGGGCGGATGATCTCGGCACATGGCCGTTCAGCCGTCGGCCCGCAGGGCGTGGAGCAGCATCGGCAGCGAGGAGTGCAACTCACGCTGCCAGTACGGCCAGCCGTGGGTCCCCGGTCCGTAGAAGTGAGTGGTCACGTGCTTCGCGCCCTGGCGTCCGAGCTCGCTCGCAAGGGCCTGGTTCTGCCTGTTGAAGTCCGCCTCGAGCGCGCTCGTGGTGCCCGGCGGGTCCAAGGGGCCGGTGGTGCCGTCACCGCAGGACAGGTAGACGGGGATCGACTTGAGGCGCTCGGCCAGGTGGAATGGGTCGTGGTCCGCCCAGATGTCACGTTGCGCAACCGGGTCGCCCCAGACCCTCAGCGGGTCGTCGCCCTGACCGGCGAAGAATCCCATGATGCGGTTCACCGACTCGTCGTTGAGCAGCGGGTGCACAGAGCCGGAGTACGCCGCGGCCGCCTTGAACATCCCGGGGTGCCGGGCGGCATACAGCAGGGCACCCTGGCCACCCATCGAAAGTCCCGCCACGACGCGGTTCCTGCTCGCCCCCCAGTCGTGCTCAAGGAGGAGGCGCAGCTCCTTGGTGTGGAAGGTCTCCCACGCCGGGTCACCGCCCTGGCCGTAGTTCCACCAGTCGCTGTACCAGCCGTTCCAGCCGGCCTCCGGCATGACCACGAGGACGTCGCGCAGGCTGTCGGTCCGCGCGACGTCGGTCCGACTGGTCCACGACGTGTAGTCCCCGCAGCAGCCGTGCAGCAGCCAGAGGGTCGGCCAGCGCCGGCTCCGGTCGCCCGGATCCCAGCCATCGGGCGTGAGCAGACGCACGTTCACCGTCCGGCCGCCGAGGGCCGGTGAACGGACCGACAGGTCGACCTGCCGGTCGGCGACCTGGGTGACCGCGACCACCTCGGCACCCCGGGACGAAGGCCCGATCCCGCCCGCTCCCCCGGCAGGTGACACCGTCGACGCGGTGGCTGGCGCCGACGGGGTCGACGCCAGGGTGAGCAGCAGCGCGGCAAGGACGAGCAGGAGGCGGGCTCGGCGGATCGGGATGGCGGTCATGGCGGCTCCTGGCGGTCGGTGGTCGCCGGCTCGGGCGTTCTCGGACCGGGCTGGGTCAGCCCCGGTCGGGCAGGATCAGCAGTGCGTCCCCGACGGGGCGTTCACCGGCCGCGTCGGACGGGTCGTTGATCACTTCTCCGTCGACCACCATGGTGGTCGACCCGCCACCGTCAAGATTGACCGCGTCGCGCAGGCCGAGTGCCCGGGCGACGGCGGCGCTCTCGGGGATGCTCAGCCCGAGCGCGTTCGTGCTGCGTCCGTCGGCCGTGACCAGTACGGTCCTGCCGACGGCGTCCACCCCGGCCAGCGTGCGTGGATTGCGCTTGTGCACCCAGCCGTAGTAGAAGCTCGCGTTGCCGGGCTGCACCATCCCGTCGGTCGCAGCCGTGACGTGCAGGCGTCCGTCGCGGACCAGTTCGGGACCGCCGTTGAGGATGCTCGTCGCCGGTGACGGGGAGACCTTACGGCCGCTGCCGTCCCGCAACGTTCTCTCGACGCGCAGGGGCCGGCCGACCTGCGCCAGGGCGGCCAGCTCGGCGACGCAGGTGCCGGTCGCCTGCACGGAGCTGCCGCCGACCGGCAGCGGTCCGCCGCGTGGTGAGCGCAGCTCCAGGACACGTCCGCGGGTGTCCAGTACGGCCTCGATGCCGTCGCCCTGAGGCGTCTGCCGACCGTATTCAGGCGTGAAGGCGACGAGCTCGTCGCGGTCGGTGCAGGTCACGTCGTGCAGGGGCAGCGAGGTCGGAGTGTCGTCGGCGGTGCCGCCGCAGTTCCTGATCAAGCCCGGCACGCGGTCGATGCCGTCCAGGGGCTGCGACGCGTCCCGGCCGACGACCCGCCCCTTCCAGGTGAGGCGGGTGATCCTGCTGTGCCGGCCGGAGTCGCGCATCACCAGGCCGGGGCGCCCGTTGACCGGCTCGCTCAGCAGCCGGCCGTCGTAGACGCCGACGCCGGCCGGATCGCCCGGTGCTCCGGCTCGCGGGTCGAGGACGAAGAACCCGGCGTTGACCGCTGCGGTCGCGCCGGCCGCGGCCGCCAGCTCACTGGTCTTCTCGCGGTTCTCCAGATCGGGACCGTACGACGCCTTGAGCCCGCCGCGGAACCGGTCCGGGTCGATGGTGAGCACGTCGATCCGCCACGGGCCACGGTCCTCGGGGTTGCCGTCCCAGCCGGTGTACACGACGGACCCGGCGTACCCGGCCCCTCTCAGCCGGGTGAGCTCGGCCGTGGCGGCGGACTGCGAGTCGAACTGCCCGACCCGCACCCGCCACCCAAGCGTTCCACCGGCGTAGTCGGCGACGGCCGGAGTCGTGACTTCCTCGACCCGGGCGTCGAAGCCGTCCCCCTGAACGTCGGCAGTCAGCTCGTCGGCGCTCGCCCGGTCCTTCAGCGCCGTCGGCGGCGCGTCGGGGTCCGGCGAGGTGGCACCGCCGGGTATGGAAACCTCGACCGTCCACGCAAGCGCCGGGGCGTCGGCACCGCGCACGATCCGCGTGAGGGTGACACCGGGCTGCAGCGTCCGCGTGCTGCGGGTCTCGGTCAAGCCGACGGCGCCCAGCGGCAGGGTACGTGCCGGCCGTGGCTCGGAGGAGGCAGGCACCGGCAAGGCGCCCACCAAAGCCAAGAGGGCCAGGACCGTAGACGCGCCGAGCAGCTTGCTGTTCACGTACCCCCCTCGGAAAGATCGGCCCAGCAACGGTGCGTGCGATTGCGACCGCCAGTCAAGGCGTGTGCACGTCAATAATCTCGGTCCGTTGTCCTGGCTCCGCTCGGGCAGGGACCGAGCTGGAACTTCGGCTGTACGAGTTGACAACCGCTTGGACCCCGATCCAGGCTTCGGGCCCGTCAGGTCCCCCTTGAGGGCCCGCATGTTGACCGATTGGATCGCACACCTCGGCCAGTCCAGTTCGCCTCGGAGCCGAACTCGTCCAGAACCAGATATTGCAGCTTCGCCCATATCCGGGCTCACGACCATTCCGCGAACCAGCAGTGCGCGGTGGCTCCGGACGGGCCGAACACCGGCGGGAACCGTACCCGGTGCAGCCCGTGGTCGCCATGACGATGATCGCGCCCAGTACCTCCCGGTCTCCGCACCGGCGCCGGCCACCACCCTTGGGCGCTTCGGCGCCCCAGGCACCACCCGGCAGCCACGCCCTGCGCGTCACCGTCCGCACCAGCCGGGAAAGACCGCAGGATCCGCCGCTGGGCTCGGCCTCGTTCAGCGCCTTCTCCAGCTGGGCGAAGTGGTTCGTGCGCGTTTGGCTCAGATATTCGTTCGAGATCAGTGGCTTGGCTGTCTTCCAGGCGCGGCAGTGGTCACGCTCGTAGTGGGCGACATAGGACTTGGCGAGTTCGACCACGTCCTTGAACGGGATCCCGTCGGTGTGGTCCCGCTCGACGACATCCTGGACGGCGGACATCAGCTTCAGCTTCTCGTCGGTGTCGAAGGCGTCCTCGGCCATGGGCTGCAGAACGTCCTGCGGGATCGGCTTGACCACCTCGAAGGCCGGTGCGGAGCGGAGGGGGTGGGCCTGCCCGCCGACCTGGTGACGCTGCTGATGGTGTGCGACGGAACGGTCGACGCCTCAGCCCTGGATCGCGACCCCGACGAGTACGCCACAGGCCTGTTTCCTGCCCAGCACCATCTGCCGCCACTTGAGGTGATCGTGGCAGTCCGGAACAGCGGAGGGAATGCCGAGCAGTTCCGGGGTGCCTGGATTCCTTTCTTCCGCCGCCGGCGCGACCGGCCCCCGGCGGTGTGGGCCGGGAAGCGGACCGGAGCACCGGGGAAGGGTGCCGACCCCGCACAGGGGTCGGGGCGCAACCGGACCACCGCCCGTAATCCGATCCTCACGCAAGGCGGGTGTGATCGCATATGGAGACACAACGCACCACAGCAGGTCGAGCGCAGCATCCGAACGGCATGGCCTGCAGGCCAGGACGCTGTCTGTCCTCGGAGAGCAGGTTCGCGGCCTGATCGCGAGTGTTGGCCTTGACCCATGCGCCAGACGGCCGGCAGAAGCCTCGGTGAACGCCGATGATCGCTCGGCGGCCTTCACGACGACCTGCTCGACCACCCCAGTCCGGGGTGGAGGGCTGATGTGCGGCAGGCACGGCCGGGCGCTCTCCCTCTTCTTTCCGTCGGCGGCGGGTAGCGATGCGTGGTCCCGCGCGCGGACTCGCTCCGAGAAACGGAGCAGCTCAGCCGCGAGACACAATCGTTCGCATGCTCGATCACAGGGCTGTCGGACAGCACAAGACCTCCGCCCTCCAGCAGGAGAACGAGGGCCCCGAAGGCAGTATCGCTACTCGGCCGTCGGATCACCGCTCGGTCCTGCCCGATGGCTGAAGGAGTCGCTCCTCGCCAGTCCCACCGTTCCCGATTGCTTATGTGCGGCTCATAGCCGGCCCGCGCATCGGGGCCGTACACTCCCGGCTTCCGTTATCAGCAGCGCAACGCCGGCCATCTGCTCTTCGTTCCCCCCGGCCACCTCCAGAAGCAGTCTGTTCAGCTCAGCGAACCAGCGACCTGCTCCGCGCGTTCATGGTCAGGGTTCGGGCCGTGGTCGCTTGGCCGGCACGTCGCCACACCCGGCTCAGGTGGGGCGTCACGGTCCGGTCTTTCGCGTACTTCTGCCGTGGCGGGGAACAACTCCTCTACGAGAGGTCGCCAGAACCTTGTGACCGCACAAGCCGACGCGCTCCGGGCGTTTTCTCGTGTGTCGCCTCCCACGGAGTCGTGTACTGCAGCAGTGAGCGCATCCACTGGGCGACATGGGGATTCCGCTCTCCACACAGAGCCACTCCTCGGAGGAGTACTCCGATGACCACCACACTCAAGATCACGTCTCTGCCGCCCACACACCGTGACCATCTCCTGAGCCTTGCCGACAACGTCTTGTTCCCCGCGGCACGGCGGCTCTTCGAGGAACACACCATCGCCGACCGCTTCTGGATCCTGAAGACCGGGGCGGTGACCCTCGATGCGCAGCTTCCTCATCGTCGTCGCGCGGAGATTGAAACGCTGATGCCGGGCGAGCTGGTCGGACTGTCCTGGCTCTTCCCGCCCTTCGAGTGGGAACTGGGCGCCGAGACATTGAGCCCCGTCCGCGCCTACGAATTCGACGCCCCCGAGGTCCGGGCGCTGTGTCGGTCGGACCCCGAGTTCGGATTCGCGATCAGTCAATGGGTCGGCATGGTGCTCACCCGACGGCTGCACGCGACGCGCGGTCGGCTGCTCGATCTCTACGAAGCCGCCGCGCGGGCCTGAGCCTGTCCTTGAGGGGCAGGCCCGTTTGCAGATGCTCACGGCTCTCCTCCAGACGAGGAAGCACGGAAGACCGTCGCAGCTCACACGGACCTGCCGAGAGCTGGGCTGTGGGCGCCTTCCCGTGATGCCGCGATCTCCGCTTACGCCTTGTCGCGGCTTTCCCAGGGGGTTCCCTCGACGAACTTGCCGGGCTTCAGGCCCGTGTAGACCTCGAAGAAGTGGGTGATCGCCAGCAGGTCGAGGCCAGGGCCGTCACCCATGCCCTGCCTTGGGCAACCGGGGTGCCCCGGCAGCCGGGATCCACACCGCAGTCAGTCAATCCATATACCTCGCATGAATTGCCCCGCCAAGAGTCGGCTCAGGTCCCTGGGTGACCAGTCCGGCGTCTCGGCGCTGGGCGGCGTACGCATGAGCGCTTCGTCCGTGCGCGACAGCACTGCCTGCCCCGGCGAGGTTCAGACACGTGGCCGGTATCCCAGTGCCCTTGTGATCTCTCCAGCGTTCGCGTACCGGTCGTCCACGGGAAGTTCTCGCACCGCGTCCATCAGCGCGTCCGGAGCGTACGCGCCGGAAAGAGTGCGCAAGAGGGACGCACGGTCCGCAGGGAAGACCGCGCGGCTCAGGCGACGCGCGAGTTCAGCTCTGAGTTCCTCGGCCTCGGCCTCGGCGCGCGCTCGCTCTCGTTCCTCACCAGGTGGGGGGACGGGACCGCCCGGGTCAACGCGCACGTCGTCGTCGGCGGGAGGCTCGGGGTCGTACGCCTCGTTTGCGCGGGTGGTGTGGCCGGACCGCAGGAGCCCCTGCAGTGTATGCTTGCGCTGATCGTCCTCGTGGGGGCTGAGACGGCTGCTTCCTCGGTCCATGGTGGGGACACCTCCTTGCCGGTCGGGTGTGCATCCGCCCGGTCAGTCCTTGGACAGCGCTTCAAGCAAGTCCCCCGACGGCCGGGTCGGGCAAGACGCGGGCGACGTCTGCCTGGGCAACCATGCCGACCAGGGTATGGCCGTCGACGACGGGCAGCCGACGCACCTTGTGGGTACTCATCGTGCGCAGGACCTCCCATGCCTCGTCGTCCGCGCCGATGGTGACGGCTTGGCCCTGAGCCACTTCACCAGCAGTGGGTGCCACGGGATCCTTGTCGGCCGCCAGAATCTTGGTCACGATGTCACGGTCAGTGAGCACTCACTTCAGGCGCTCGTCCTGACCACAGATGGACATCCGACCCCCAGCTCCGCCATCCTGTGAGCCGCGGGCAGGACAGAATCGTTTGCGCCGCGCGAGCAACTGGTCGAGCAGACGGCAGTCACCATTCCACCCAACTGTGCGACCCGTACGGCCAAGTCCACCCCACTTCCCGTTCCCGGGTCCAGCACAGCCGCCCGTGGTTCCAGGTTCCCCTCTAAAGACTCCGGTCGCCTCTCGAAACAACCCGTCTGCGCTCATGGCCGGCCGGGCACCCTCTGGTCCTGACCACTGAAGAAGTCGCAGGGCGGCGCGAGGGGTTCGGCTGGATCACTGTCGATTCCATCCCGGGGCAGGTCGCGGCTGTTCCGCGCTGAGCGGCTGGTGGTATTCGATGGGTAACCGCTTCGGCGCGGGCGGTAAGTGGGCAGACACCCGAGCATGCAGATATGCGCTATGTCACTCCGGATATCCTGATCACAAGCCGGACGCGCCTGGCCTGAAAGCTTCGTCCCGGCGTTCATCCAGAAGTTCGGTGGCGCACAACGCAAGGACGAGAGCCATGACCGGTGACGGAAACCCTGCCGCGTTGCGGAGGGATGCCGCTCTCATGCACATCCACAACGAGGCTCCGGCTCGGCCGGCCGTGACGGCATCCGTGCCCGTGGCCCCCCGCACCGGCGGGCCGGACCCCACGCGCCGACATGTGACCGGGGACCCGGCCGCCCTCTGCCGCATGACCGCTCATCAAGTACAGCAGATATCCATCGAAACCCAAACGAACGCGTCTGTCCAGCGGCGATGGCCTGGACTTCGCAGCAGATACTCCGGAGGCTGCAGACTCCGCCGAGACCCAGGACAGCGGCTGCAGCAGCAGGTCGTAGCAGAGATCCGATGGGACACGACGTACGGGGCGGAGCTTGCAAGGACATCAAACCCAGCATCCCGCGGCCGAGCAGCGCAGCCGAACCCACCGACGCGAGACGCCCCGTCCCGGACAAGTCCGCGGCGAGAGGACTCCATCGTCGGCAGGGCACTGCGGTGAAAAATCTGCGGGAGTGTGATGGATGAGGTCGGTTCCACGGCCGCACGGGCCCGTGCGGCCGTAGCGGGCCTTCGTGTCCTGGCCGGCCCTGCGGACGACGGGATGGGAGCCGTCGGATATGCCTGAGGTGGGATCTACTGTCCCGGAGCAGTCGGAGGCTGAAGAAAGCCCTCGACGCCCGATCGACGTGTCATGGCCGTGCATGACTGAGCCCGGCAACGCAACCCGGATGCCTACGGGGTCAGTCTTCAGGAATCGGCATCGGCATCGGCATCGGCATCGGCATCGGCATCGGCATCGGGTGACTGTCTCAGCGTGTCGTGCTGAGGAAGATCTGATGGCGCGGTGCAGACCTGGAACGGGTCTGAAGATCGCCAGGCACCAGGCCGCGCCAACCTCGCAGCACCACAAAGAGGGAGAGAACATGGCGCGGGTGGTAGTCGAGGGCACCGATATCGTCGTTGGCCTGTCCTGGCGGGAGAAGGCGGCGGCACGCCACCGCGATGTGCGGGTTCCGGCGTCGGCGCTGCGCCGGCTCTATGTCGAGCCCGACTGGTGGCGTGCGCTTCGCGGTGAGTGCGGTCGGGGCACCTGGATTCCCGGACGGCTGTGCGCGGGTATCCGGCATCTCCAGGAGGGACAGGACTTCGCGTTGGTACGGGTCGGCAGGCCAGTGCTGTGTGTGGAACTGCGCCGGGGTGCACCGTTCAGCCGACTGGCGATCTCCGTCCCCGACCCCGAGGAGACGATGCGAGCTCTGCTGCCGCTGGTCCCACGGGATCGGCTGGGATGAAGGCGAGCGGGTGTCTTGCGGGGGCTGATGCCGGCGATACCGGCTTCGCGCATGAGCCGCTCGACCCGTTTCCGGCCGACGTGGACGCCCTCGCGCTTGAGGTCGGCGTGCACGCGGGGCGAGCCGTAGATCCCGCCGGGGCCCCACGGGAATCGGCTGCCTTGCCGCGGCGCATCCGTACTGTGGCGATCACCGGCCGGGAATGCGGGGTGCAGATCGTGGCGAGCAGGGGGTGCAGGGTGCGGATGCCCTTGAACCGGCCGTACTCGGCGCCCTGCTTGGCCCGGCCGTAGACCCGCTTGTGGGTGGAGTCGACATCAATGAACGCCTTCTCGTCGGAGCCGGGAAGCAGCGAGGCGTGCGCGGCCAGTTGACCGAGGAACCTGCGGTGGACAGCCTGGAGTTGGAGTGCGTGACCGTGGGTGAACGAACGGAGGAAGGTGCCCAGCGTGGACGGCGCACGGACCCCCTGGAACAGGGTCAGCATCGCGCCGTCCCGCAGGATATGGAGGTCGTCGATACTGTCCGCGCCCGCCGGCATGCCGGGCACGATGCTGCTGACATTGACGTCCGCCGACGCACCCGCGCCGTTCGTCGTCCCGCTCAGCTTCACCTTCTGCGTCACCAGGTCCGGCAGCCCACACCGTTCGGCCAGCCGCATCACCGGAACCAGCCATCAGATCGGTGGATCAAGGCCAAGCGCAATACCGTTCAGTTAGTGGGCGCGATGGCGATGTGGGGGCTGTGTTTGGGCTGGGCCAGTGTGTGCGGTGGGAGCGTTTCGCGGCCCATTTCAGGACCTTGCGTTTGACGACTCGCGGGTGTGAGCGTTTTCGGCGGGGTGGGTTGAGGTGTTGGGTGAGCCATCGGATGGCGTGACACCATGCCGCGTCGGCCGTGTCAGCGCCCGGAGGGGGAAAATGCGCCCTGCGCGACTGAACGGCGGGCGATGCGGAGGGCCTTGACGAAGGAGACTCTGTCGGGGTCCTGGCCGGTGTGCGCGGCGGTGTCAGCCATCAGGGTACGGATGGCGTAGTGGCAGCACAGGTGTCCCCAGATTTCTTGCTGGACAAGGTCGGGGGCTTTGGAGCGCAGTACCGTGCGGGGCCCGCGTTGATGGGTCTTCAGTTCGTCGAAGGCTGTCTCGATCTCCCATCGTTGGGCATAGACGGCTGCGAGGTCCTCGGCGCTGACCTCGGCCGGGTCGAGGATCGTGGTCAGCAGCCGGTATTCCTCGGGGTTGTCCCGGCCGTCATCGACCGTGTAGTCGATCACTCTGACTGTGAGCGGCTCTGTCGTGGTCCGGTTCGTGCCCGACGTCGGGACGATCCGGGCCAGCCAGGACCCATCGGCCAGTGTTTCCAGATGCCGGGGCCGCAGATTCGTTTTCACTCGCCAGAGCAGATCCGCGCCCGTGGCGGCGGCCTGCTGCCAGAGAGTGAACCCGTAGAAGCCCCGGTCGGCCAGGACCAGTTGGCCCAGCTCCAGCCGGCCGACGAGCTGCCGGGACAACTCGATCTCCGACACGCTGCACGGGCCGGTGGCAGCATCGAAGACGGCATGGGTGCCGCATTCCGCCAATGCCACCAGGCGGGCCTGCGGAAAAGCGGACCGCTCCCCCCTGCTGGAAGCGGGCCGCCCGAAGAATTCTGCGTTGGCTGCCGTGTCTGCCACGTCCAGGCACGTCCCGTCGATCGCCACCAGACGACGCCCGGCCAGCCACGCCCCCGGCGTGTCCGGCCCCGCCAGCGGACGCGCGACCCGCACGAAGAGATCCCGCACCGGCTCGAACCCCAGGCGGGCCCTGGCCTGGAAGATCGCCGACTTCGAGGGCGGCGTGAACGACTCCGACCACCCCGACGCCCACGACAGCCCATCCGTGAGCTGTGCGAACACATCCTCGTAGGAGCCATCCGAATACAGCGCCGTCCCCATCGAGAAGTAGGCCATCACCCGCGCGGGCAAGGACCGGTGACGCCGCTCAGTACGCCCTGCCTCCTTGATCGCCGCGTCAACCACATCTGCGGGAAACACCCGCGTCAGCAACCCCACAGACACCAAATCCGACAACCGGACATCAGAAGACGGCTTCACCCAACCAGAACGCGGCATCCCCCAAGATAACCCAGAAGCATTTAACTGAACGGTATTGAGCTAAGCGGGGGGCGATGGACAGGGATACCCGGGAAAGAGAGCGATCATGGTAGGCATGTCTCACACATCCCGACGCAGCCTGCTTGCTGCGTTCGCAGCGTCTGCTGCGTCCGTTCCGTTCACCGGTCTTGCCGCCGGTCCGTCCCACGCCGCCGAGACGTCGCCCGCTGTCGCGCCCCTGGCGGCCTCGGCGGGTCTGACCACGGCTCGTTCCTCGGTCACCCTAGCGCCTTTGGACGCCTCCTACTTCACCCAGGTGACACTCAGTGATCCACTGACCGCCACCGTGCTGACGGGAAGCCCTGCCAGGACCGAGGTCACATCCGGCGGTCGGCGTGTCGCGCTGCTGACCCACGGAGCGCGAACCGTTGTACTGCCAGGCCCGCAAAGGACGTTCGCCGAGAACAAGAAGCCGTTCGTCGACGACTTCCGGCGCAGCCTGCCCGATGTGACCATACCGATGACGCAGCGCCAGTACTGGGGCACCTCGCCCGGGGGCGGCAGCTGGTCCACACTCGGGCCCGCCGAAACGGACTACTCCGTAACCCCCGGCGCCGGGATCATTGCTCTGACCACAGACAACTCAAGCCGCCACGCCAGCCTGCGCGACGACCGGATCACTGATGTCGATGTGCGCTCCGTCGCCCGTTTCGACAAGGTACCCACTGGTCAGGCCTGTTCATACGCGCTGTCCTTCGGATACCAGGACACCCACAACAACTACCGGGCGCGACTGTCGTTCCTCACCTCCGGCAACGTTGAGCTGCGGGTCGAGAAGGAAGTCTCCGACACCGTGACCCAGCTGACCGCGGCGCTCACGCTCGCCACCGGCGTGCCGGCGGAAGCGGACTGGACGATCCGGGTGCGCCGTGAGGGTGCCCGTATCCGGGTCAAGGCCTGGCGCTCTGCTCTCGACGAGCCGTCGCCGTGGGCCGTCGATGTCACTGACTCCACCTTCGCCACGGGCAGGGTGGGTCTGCGTGCGCTGGCCAACTCCGGTTGTACCAGCCTGCCGGTCCGGCTCACCGTCAGCCGGTTCCAGGTGGACGCCGCCACGTGGCAGGAGCCGGTGAGTGTCACGCACACGGACTGGGTGCGTGTACTGCCCCAGCCCTTCGACGGCACGTGGACCCCGGCAACGGAGCAGATCATCCGTGGGTGGGCGGGTTCCACCGCTCCGGATGTGCTGGCGCATGCGGCGATGTTCCTCGCGGGCGCGCCCGCGGTGACGGGCGGGGCGGGCCCGGTCCAGGGCAAGCAGGTGCTTGGCGAGGCGGGATACGGTTATCTGGACCCGCACGGATATCGGTACGAAGGCGCCGACTTCCACGAGTACATGAATCTGGGCTGGACCTTCCCCGACGGCACTTACACAGGCCCCTCCAGCAAGCAGGTCGGGAACCTGGACTGCTCGGGTTACACACGCATGGTCTACGGCTTCCACTGCGGTGTACCGATGGCCGCGGGCCAGGACACCTCCAGGACCCGGATCCCACGCAAGTCCCGGGACATGGCCGACTACGCGCCTGGTGTTCTTGTCGACCGGACCGACGGCACCGCTCCACCGGCCGCGGTGCAGCTGCAGCCCGGTGACCTCGTGCTGTTCAATGCCGACTCCGGTGACGATGAAGCGACAGTGACGGTCGACCACGTCGGCATCTACCTCGGCAGGGACGCCGGCGGTGGGCGTCGATTCCTGTCGAGCCGCAAGACCGGCAATGGGCCCACCATGTCCGATCTGGGAGGCAATTCGCTCCTGGACGGTACAGGAACCTACGCGAGGACCCTGCACACCGTGCACCGTCTGTAACTCACCCGCTCCGGTTGCCGGTCTGCCACGGCCGGGGCCGGCTCGGGGGCTTCGTCATGGAGCAGCCCGAGAGCCCCGGACCCGCTGTTGAGGCATCATTGCTCTGCAGTGCGCCGCCACCGCCGCCGCCGTCATTCAGCGTCGGCGTCACGCCCCGCCGACGAAGACGCGATAGAGGAACTTGCGGTCGATTTCCAGGATCACCGCGCTGGTGGTGACCTGACGCTGTTTCTGGAGGTGAGGTTACACGTCGCGGATGACGTCGAACGGCTTGAAGTCGGCCTCGAAAATCGGTTCCGGCACCAGCTTCAGCGCCGCCTGAACGACCCGGTCCGCAATCGTCGGAATCCCGAGCTTGCGGACCTTCCCCGAACCTCCCGGCTTGGGGATACTGCGTTCCCGCACCGGCAGGGGTCGGAACAACCGTCCCTGACGGCGGCCCGCAGGTCGTTCAGGAACCCGGGAACACCCATGGACTCCTCGACGTCGGTGGCCGTCAGGCCATCGACGCCGGGAGCCTGGCCTCCCCGGTTGCCCGCGACCCGGTCGAACGCCACCAACAGCGTCGCCGGATCGTGCACGAAGTTGAACAGGTCATCGAACCGGCGGCCGGGATCGGCCACCGTCCAACGGTGAAGCTTGGCCTGCATCTCCAGTGCTCGGGTGGGCAGGTGGTAGCCGGCCTGGCGCCAGCGGTAGTAGGTGGAGGAGGGGATGTGGAGTTCCCGGAGTACGGGCTCGACCCCCAGGTGCGGGTGCTCGTCGACGAGCGCGGTCACCTGGGCCGGGTCGGGTCGAGCTGTGCGGCGAAAAAAGCCGAGGCTGTCCGCAGGACCTCGTTCGCCCGGCGAAGTTCCCGCACCTCGCGCCGCAGCTGGGCGAGCTCGTCCTTCTCCTCGGTGGTGAGCAGGTCGTCCCGCTCGCCGGCGTCGGCCTCGGCCTGGCGGATCCAGTTGCGCAGGGCCTCGTGATGCATGCCGAGTTCCTCGGCCATGCGGCGGATGACGGGCTTCGGCTCGGCGGTCCGGTACATCCGCACCGCACGCTCACGCAGCTCCAGCGGATATTTCCTCGGGGCAGGCATCGTCTGGGCTCCTCTCATGAGACCCATCTGACCTGCTGTCACCTTTCCCCTTTCCCCGCATCTCGGGGGAACCTCAACCCTCGTGCTCCCACCGGCGAATGGTGGAAGCGGAGCGGCCAACACGCTGCGCGAACTCGCCGATCCGATACGTGCTGATCACCGCACAAAACTCTGCACATGAGTAGGCAAGAATCAGGCACTAGATGTCAGCCCCCACGACGAGCGGCTGCGGACGATCGTGGACGAACGCAAGCTCAAGGCCCAGAAACGCAAGAAGAACTCGCCGCGGCAACCGTCCTACGTCACCTGCCCCGATTGCAACAGGGACACCCGACGCGCGGTGCGCGACACCAAGCGGCGGGCCGCATCGCTCACGCGTCGAGCGCGCACAGAGGTCCGCCCGGGAGCTCTGACCGATGTTCAAGTTTGCGATGTGCGGGCCGCTTGGGTCGCCCAGCGCCGGCGTGACGAGGTCGTGGAGTACCGACCGCTGCCACCTCGCCGCCGAGCTTTTCCAGGCGCCATCACCCCCTGCCCCGCTCGGCTGTTACAAGACAGCGACAAAGTCCCGATGAACGCCTGCCTCCGCTGTGCCGTCGTTTCTAGTGACTACGCCAATCGACACGTAGGTGCCCTTTGGCGCGAAAGGCTGTTCTCACCATAGAAAGGGACAGATCTGTGATGGTCTCAAAGCAGCACTCCCTGCGCATCGCCGTCGTCGGTGTCCTCGGCGCGGCTTCCCTCGCCCTTATGGGCACCGCGATGGCAGCAACCCCGGCCGCACACACCGCAACCCCTGTCGCCATCGCGCAGAAAGCCGTGCCCGCCAAGGCCGGCATCACGGCCAAGCCGTCGGTGTCCTCCGTCCGCGCCTGGCAGCTGTTCCGGGTCACGGGCCAGACCACCGGTCTCAAGGCTGGCAGCAAGGTGACCCTTCAGCAGAAGCAGCATGGCAAGTGGGTCAGCCTGCCTGCGTCCACGAGCATCTCGCGGGACGGCTCCTACTCGCTCGGCGTCAAGCTCGGGCTGAGGGGCAAGAACGACCTGCGCATCGTCAGTGGCACCACGGCCTCGCCGGTCTTCAACGTGACGGTCCGCTGAGACGCGCTGCCACCGCGGCAGAGGTGGGCTGTCGGCACTGGGGTGGTCTCACCTGCCCCGGTGCCCGCACCGAACGGAACCGTCGGCAACATCGCCGCGTCCGGCCCGTGCGCGCAGGGGGCGGCCGAGGTTGTTCTGCCGGACACGGGCATGAACGAGTTGATGCGGCGCCGGGTCTATGGCGCCGACCACGACGACCTCGGCCCCGGACAGCAGTGAGTGTTTGAGATCCTTGGCCGGGTGGCCGGGTGGCCCGGTGGTCTGGGTGCCGGGCGTTATGGCGTCTGGTCGGGTGGTTCGAAGATATTGCCGGACCAGACGCTCTGCTCGTAGACGTGCCCGGCTGGACGGACGAGGAACGTGAGACGGGAGCGATGCTGATCACGGAGATCGGCGCCGACGGTCCGGGCGGCCGAGCCGAGTACGGGCCCAGGCCCGGCGCACCGGACAGGTGGGGTCAGGCTGCGCAGGCGAGGAAGTCGGCCACGACAGGGGTGTACCGGTGGTCGGCGACTGTCCACGGAGTTCTTCGAGTGCGCTGGTGGTGCGGGCGGAGTCGACACCGCCGATCGTGTCGATGACCTGGTGCCCCAGGTCGAGAGCAGCGTTGATGTCGCCGAGGGCGCGGTGGGCCTCGACCTGCCGGACCTGGTAGATCACGGTGCCGCGCGCCTCGCGGTTGCTGTCGTGGGGTCTTTGTGGGTAAAGGCCGCGCGGAAGTTCTCCAGAGCATGCGGGAACGTGACGAAGCCCCTCCCCCGGTGGAGGGAAGGGCTTCGTGAACGAGCGCTGGGCAGGCCTTGCACCTGCATTTCCCCGCAGGAAGCGGGGCGTCTTTCCTTGGACCACCAACGCAGCGTCATTCGCCGTGAGTTGCGGCGAACTTCCAAGATCAACTATAGCGCATGCGGCCGTCGGCCGGCCCCGGCCATCACGGAGGCGGTTGAGCGGCAGACCCGTGCGATGCGCGCGCTCAGTGAGACCGCGACGACCAGGCCGACTTCGCCCGGTTGGACGGCGCGGCGATCGGCAGCGGCAGCGGGTGCGCGCACGCCATCAGCGGTGCTGATGGACACCGACGGCGGCCACGACTTGGAACGCCTCGATCTGCAGACCATGGCGGAGGCAGGGGAAGCGCAGTGGCGGCGGGTAGCGCTCGCACGGGAGATGGTGCGCCGCGTGCTCGATGCGGAGCGGGTGTTGTGAGATGGCGCGAGTGGCGTGCCGCTGGTGGGGCGCACCGCGATGTCCTGAACCGTCCGCCCGGCAACTGGATGCCGGGGCAGGCGGTCTCAGTCCGGCGCGGCGGTAAGGGCGATGAGGCGGCGGTGACCGGTCCCCTGGCTCTGAGATCACGCATCAGAGCCTTCCTCGTCCGATGAACGGTGATGAACTGGCCGTACCGCTCGGTGAATGCGCTCACGGTGCCGTCCCGCTCGGCGAGCGCTGCCGGATCACGCAGGAGACGGACGACTTCTCCGTAGTGGCGGGACCCTGGCGCGGCGAGGAGTTCTCCCACGCACTTCCAGGCGACCTCGGGTCGGCGAAAGAACAGATGCAGCTCATACGCGGTGATCAGCCGCTTGAACCACGGACAGGCGGTTCGCTCGATCGAGGTCACGATCCCGCCCCAGGGCCAGACGACAGTCCAACATCACTACCGACGACGTTGAGCCGAACGGGTGAGGGGCTGGGCGGTCAGGGCTTCAAGATCACCCCATAGCCCCTTTGGGGCTTCCCGCGGCGATACCCCGAGATGGCGCTGAAATGCAAGACCCAGACGAGGTAGCCGATCACCGGTGGTCCGTCACCGCGTCTTCCGCGTTCTCTTGGCCTGCCCGGGGTCAGGTTGGTCATCGGCATGACGAGTCCGGGATTCGGACGCTCACCGCGAGTCACTCTCCAGGGTCGCGAACGTCGCCCGTCGGGGATGTCATGTCTTGATCACAGTGGTCCTGGGGGTTACTGCGCTCCGGCTCCTCCAGGTATTCGGGGCAGCCGGGGTTGTGGCAGGGGCCCGGGCCCCGCACGGGCACGAAGACTCCAAGAGTCTTGTGCCGCCTCGTGATGGTGGGGGCCACGGGGTGCTTGCAAACTGGACACACAAGCAGCCCCTGGGGACCGGTCTCATGCTCAACTTTGCTCATTCTTTAACAGTAGGCCGTCTGATCGGATAAGAAGACAGGCCACGTGCCGCTCATCGTGCGGCGTTGATCAGTGCGCCGGTCGAGGCGGACCCTCCGGCTGCTGGTCCTGCTCAGTACAACCTTCCCGCGAGACCTCCTTCCGCTGTGCCGGGCGTGGTTTCCGGCACGTTGCCGGCGTTCGTCCCTGCCTGCAGTGACCACGTGAACGCCGAACTCCTCGGCTCCACCGACGCCCGTGATCGAAAACGCCATCCAGACGCAGTTCCTGCGGATCCCCGACTATCCGACGGCGCGCGGCACTCTCGTTCATCCTGATGGCCGCGGTTCTCCCTTCTCCATCCGCAGGTCCGGGACGGAGGATCTGGTCCAAATGCCCTTCGTCAACTGGCTCAATCGCCACCTCGCCGTCATCGCGGGACTGCTGACCTCTCCTGTCTCCTCCTGCCGAACGTCCCGTGCCGGCCAGTCCGCCACGCCCCGTTTCTCATCGACGCCGGCGCCGGGACAAGAGCGCTCTCCGGCCCGAGCGCGCCCCCTGATGGTGCGGCGTCGAAGGGGCCGCCTGAAACCGCCCCCGAGAGACCGGGCAAACCCAACGGGTATGTTGACGCTGCGCCACCCCGCCACCACGACGGCACACCGTTCCGCGACCTCAACCACAACGGCGCCATGGAGCCCTACGAGGACCCCCGGCTGCCGGTCGAGGAGCGTGTCGAGGACCTGGTGAGCCGGATGACCCTCGCCGAGAAGGCCGCCCTGATGTGCCACGGGCGGATGCTCGCCGGGAACGCCCGTCCGGCCCTGTCCGGTGCCACGGTCCTGTCCGACGCCGAACCGATCATCGAACGGGGCCTCACCGCCTTCGCCATGATGGCCGTCCCCGACGCCCGCACGATGGCCAAGTGGAACAACCACGTCCAGGACCTCGCCACAGCCGAACGTCTCGGCATCCCCGTCACCCTCTCCTCCGACCCCCGGCACGGCTTCACCGCCAACCCCGCCACCGCGCACATCGGCGGCGGCTTCAGCGCGGGCCCCGAGCCGATCGGCCTCGCGGCGACCGACGATCCCGCGCTGGTCGAGGAGTACGCCGCCCTGATCGGCCGGGAACTGCGCGCCGTCGGGATTCGGGTCGCCATCCACCCAATGGCCGACCTCGCCACCGAACCGCGATGGGCCCGTATCAGCGGCACCTTCGGCAAGGACGCCGACCGCGCGTGCCGGATGATCGCCGCCTACATCCGAGGACTCCAGGGGGAGCGGATCGGGCCGGACAGCATCGCCTGCATGACCAAGCACTTCCCCGGCGGCTCGTTCGAGCACCACCTGCGCCCCTTCGAGGCCGGAACGGCGCAGATCAGGCCCGCGTACGCGATCCCCTCGGGGACGGGCCTGTCCGAGGACGGCGCCAATTTCAACCGGGACGTCATCACCGGCCTGCTGCGCGGCCGGTACGGCTTCGACGGGGTCGTCTGCACCGACCTCAACACCATCACCGGCAATGACATCCGCGGCTCGCGGTCATTTCCCTCAGGCCATGTCCGCACGACCGACATCCTCCAGGTCATCCAGAAGAACGTCCGCAACCAGTTCCTCGACAACGGTGATGCCGTGGCCGGCCATGGCCACGGTCAGCTCCGGATCCCAGGGCGCCTCGGTGAGGCGGCCGGGTGGAGGTCCTCCAGTCAGGCGGGCGACGGCGGCGCGGTAGTCCGCCGCTGTCATGCGCCACGGTTGGGCCGGTGTCTTGTCGAGCACATAGGCGGCGATGCGGATGCCCTCACCGTCGAAGTCGCCGTGGTAGCGGAGGATCGCACCGTGGTCCGCGAACAGGCGGAGAAGATGGATGGCCGCGCTGTTGGGCCAGCCGGACGTGCAGACGAGGGGCGGGCAAGACGGTCCGAACCGCCGCAGCGCGAGGGCCATGACGCTGGGGTTCTCCACGACGTGGACGACGGCGGCGGGCCGGGTGCCGAGCGTGAGCCCGCCCGGGGCGCGTACCTGGGCCAGGGTCAGACTGGCGGCCTGACCGGCCTCGGCGCACACGCGTGCCACTCGGGCGAGCGGCCCGTCGCCGCCCGGTAGCAGTCCGGCGGTGAGCACGGTGGCGGACAGTTCGTCGTCGGCAACGCCCGCCCGGGTCCACCCGGCGCGCCGGTCCGCGGCGGACTGCGGCGGGTCGGTGTCATGGAGGGCCGCCAGGGCGCGCAGGACGAGGGAGGACAGGCGGGTGCCGTCGTCGAGCGCGTGGGAATCACCTCTCACCACCCGTGCGGCGAAGACCGGCAGCGGCTCCGCGTGGGCGGGAAGCGCCGCCAGTACCGCAAGCGTGTCGGTGAGCAAGGCGCGTGTGCGTCCCGGTGAGCCGCCAACCAGTCCGGCGGCCCGGCAGGAGGCGGCCCAGTCGGCGAGCGCGGGCTGGGCCCGCACGATGTCGTGGGCATCCAGCCAGGCCCAGAGTCCGGCTCGTTCGTCTTCCTGACGGCGCCGCTCGGTCGCGCGGTCGGCCAGCGGACCCACCAGGTCGGTGACGGTTTCGCGTACCGTACGGCCGCAGAGCTCGGTGACTGCCACCTCCAGGCGGGCCAGGGCGACGGAGGGCCGGACATCCGGCAGGCGGCCCAGACCGAGGAGGTCGGCGAGAGCTTCACGCTGGGCGTCGTCGAGCGGTCCGAGGCGCACGCGGGTGACGGGCCGGCCGGAGGAGAGGCGGTCGTGGACCGTCTGCCACAGGGGGCGCAGCTCGGGGCGGCGCAGGGTGCGCTCCCCCGGGGTCGGTCCCGTACGTGTCATTCCGCCTCCAGGTCGATGCCGTTCCACACGAAGCGGGCGCTGGTGACGGCGTCGTCGTCCGTGCCGGTGAGAAGTTGGTGGACGGCGATGCCGGGTAGCTCTCCGTAGGTGCACCACTCGTGGTCGGAAGTGAGCATGAGGTCCAGGTCGAGAGCGGTGAGCAGCGCGAAGACCTGGCCGCGGTTGACGGTGTCGACGCCAACGAAGACCTCGTCCAGCAGGATCGGCCGGGGCGCCTGGGGCACGGCTTCATAGTGGGCCGAGACCGCGGCGAACAGCGGCAGATGCAGGGCGATGGCCTTCTCGCCGCCGGACAGCGCACCGTGCAGCTTCTTGGTCAGCGGCTGCCAGCCGGCCCCGTTCGCACGGTCCAGGCGGACGGTGAACTGGTGCCAGGCGGTGTAGTCGAGCACCTCGCCGAGTTGTTCCTCCCAGCTCGCGGCCGTGTCGCTGCTCTTGGCCTCCTCGATCCGCGCGCGGAAGAAGGCGTGCAGGGCCTCCCGGTCGGTGTCGGTGACCCGGCCCGGATCCTTGAGTAGCAGCTCGCGGGCGGTGCGGGTGCCCTCGGGGAGATCCGGGCGGATCTGCCACACGAGCTGGACGGCGACGCGGGAGGCGGTACGGACGCGTTCCAAGTGGCCGTTCATACGGTCGACGAGTTCACCGGCCTGGCGGATCCGGGCGGCAAGGTGGCGGCGGATGTCACCGGTGAGGATCTGGTCGAACAGGCGGCGCTCGGCGCCGGTGATGTCGTCCCGGCTGCGGTCCCGCTCCTGCGTCAGCTCGCTGAACAGGCCCGTCGCCCCGACGCGTACGCCGTCCAGGGTGGCGGTGAAGAGCTGGATGTCTTCGTCCGGCTCCAGGTCGAGGTCGGCCCGGGCTCCGAGGTGCCGACGGGCCTCGTGGACCGCTTCGGAGAGACGGGTGGCGGCGTCGCCCAGGTTGCGCGGTGCGTGCGGAACACCGGACCAGGTGGCCGCGGCCGCACGGGCCGCCTCCAGTATGGCCTTCGCACCGCCCTCGGCACCGAGCTCCAGAACGATGCCGGCGTCCTCGGCAAGCCCGGTCAGGCACAGATGCCGGAACCGGCGCGCCGCACCGTCCCGGGCGTCGACCGCATGCTCCCGCCCCTCGGCGTCGCGTTCGCTGACGGCCCGCAGTTCTCCGATACGCCCCTCCAGACGGAGCAGGAGTTCGCCCGTCCGCTCGGCCTCGTCACGGCACCGGTGCAGTGCGGACCGTGCCTCAGCGACGCGCGCGACCACCTGCCGGTAGTCCTCACCGACGGTGGCCTCCACCGCCTCCAGGCGTACCCTCACCCCCTCGGCCTCGGTCTCGGCGGCGGTCGCGGCCGTGTTCTGCTCCTCGGCGTCCCGGTACGAGCGGTCCGCCTGCGCCGCGAGCTGACGCGCCCGGTCGGCGACCGCCATCGCGCCCAGCCGGGCGTCCACCCAGAGATCGGCGGTGTCCCGGAACGTGTCGATGGCGCGGGACAGTTCGCGCAGTCGGCCGCTGTCCGTGGGCAGGCCGTGCTCAGCCGCCCGGCGGCTGAGCACGCGCAACGCGGCCGCGACCTCGGTCTCGGTCCGCTCCAGGCGCTCGGCCGCGTCGCGTACGGCGTCGTCCCGGGCCGCCACCTGGTCCTCGGCGCGGTCCCAGGCGCGGCGCCGTTGATCGAGCTCGCGATGGTCGGGGCGGGCCGCCCGCTCATCGTCCAGCCGGTCGCGTCGGGCCGCGAGGGCGCGCAGCCGGTCGTCGAGGGCGGCGAGGGAGGCGTGCGTTCCGGCGATCCGGTCGGTCAGTTCGCCGATCCGGCGGTGTCGTGCGCGCTGCCGGGCGAGGGCGCCGATGTGGGCGGGCTCCGGCTTGCTCCAGGTACCCGTGGCGAACGCGAGGCGCCAGGCACCGTCGGCGGACACGGCGGCCGGATGCCGGCCGGGAAGCCACGCACCGTAGGCGACGCCGGCGAGCAGGCGGGTGACCGTCTCCGCCGGGACCGGGATGCCTTCTTCGGGCCGCAGTACCTCCAGCAGGCTCGGCCCCGGGGCAGGCAGGGCCAGCGCGGCCTCGACGCGGGTGTCGTGGCCGGGCATCGTGAGTCCGCCGTCCGGGCCGACCCAGGCGTCCAGCAGGCCCGACGCCTCCAGCGCCGCCTCCACTGCGGCCTGCACGGCGAGCGGCACGTCCTCGCGGAAGGCGACCAGCCGGTACAGCGGCGCGCCCGCCATCACGGCGCGGTCCGCGGTGCGGGTGAACGGCGCCGAGGGCGGGAGGTCGGTCTCCTGACGCAGCCGTTCCGTTTCCCTCGCCAGCCCGTCGCGCTCGTTCAGCAAGTTTCGTCGCGCGGCTCGGCCGGTGGCCTCGTGTTCCGCGATCTCCTGCTCCACCGGGCGCGCGCCGGCTTCCACCAGAGCTGCCACCTCCGTCTCGGACGCCGCGCGGGCCGACAGCTCCTCCGGGTCGGCGATCCGGAGTTCCGTGCACCCCTCGGCCCAGACGCGCAGCCGCCCCGCCTGTACGGAGAGGGCGTCGTCCCAGGCGTGGACCGCTTCGTCGCGCCCTGCGATGGCCTCCGCGAGGCGGGCGCGGGTCTGTTCGAGCGCTTCCTCGGCGGCGACCCGGTCCCGGACCGCCCGGTCGTGCCCGCCCATCGCCTCCATGACGAGATCGACCTGCTGCCGCCGGGCTGTGACCGCGCCCCGCAGCAGCCGGCGCGCCTGCCGGGCCCGGTTCTCGCCCGTTTCGCCGGAAGCGGGCAGGGCCTGGGACGGGCCGGTGCCCGTTCTGGGAACTGCCGTACCAGACGGCGGGCGTACGGCGTCGAGCAGCGCGTTCGCTTCGTGGTGGACGGACTCCAGACCCGCTGCCCGTGCCGACCTGTGCGCCCCCTCGGCGGCTTCGCGGGCGTGCTCGTCGAGCGCATGGGCATGGCCCGCGGCCTCGTCGGCACGCCGTCGGTCCTCCTCCGCCCGGTTCCGTCCGGTGCGGGCGGTGGCGCGCTGCCGTCGGGCGTCGGCCGCCGTCTCCTCGACACGGCGGCGGAGCCGGTCGAGCTCCTCGCCGTGCCGGTACGCGTCACTGTCGCGCAGGCCCTCGATGGTCTCCTCCAGGGCGTGCGCGCGCCTGGCCTGCTCCTCGCGCCGCACTTCGGCCACTTCCCGCTCCTCCTGGGCCTTGGCGTGTTCCTCGGCGCTGAGACGGGCGATGCGGGTGAGGTTGTCCATCTCCGTGGTGGCCGAGATCAGCGTGGCCGAGGCGGCGCGCAGGACCCGGCGCGCGTAACCGCGTTGCCGGGACGCGACGGTCTCGGCCGCCGCCACCTCGTCGTCGAGCCGCTTGAGGTGCTCGCGCTGGCGGTCCAGCCGCTCGAAGCCCTCGGCAAGTTCGGCGATCTCGCCCTCGCCCAGTGGGGGCAGGGCGCGGGAGAGAAGAGTGGAGAGCAGGGAGGGGTCGAGCCGTTCGGACAGTTTGGGCTGGCGCAGCTGAAGAAGGGCGGACAGGAGTGATTCGTAGCGCTGTTCCCCCATGCCGGCGAAGAGTTCGCGCCGGACTGCTGTGCGGTAGTCGGCGGCCGAGGCGTGGACGTCACCATGGTCGCGCAGGGCCTCCGCGAGGGCGGCGCGGGTCAGGGGCTGTCCGGCCTCGTTGACGAGGGACAGGCCGCCGGGGCGGGCGATCCGGGAGCCGGTGGTGAAGTAGGCGGTGTGCACGCCGCTGGTGTGGACACTCGCCTGCAGACGCGCCCCGCAGCCGAACCAGCGGTCCTCGCCGTCGTCACCGGTACGGCGGAACTCCAGCCACACGTATCCGACCCGGGTCTTGCCGGAGGCGCCCTCGCCCAGCAGGTTCCAGTGCATGGTGCGTTCCGAGCCGCCGAACGTGGAGAGGCGGTTGGGGCGCAGGCTGGCGTCGAAGAGGAAGGGCAGCAGGAGTTCCAGGGCCTTGGACTTGCCCGAGCCGTTCTGGCCGCGCAGCAGCAGGCGGCCCTGGTGGAAGGTGAAGGTTTCGTCGTAGTACCGCCAGACGTTGAGAATGCCGGCGCGGTGTGGCTGCCAGCGGCTCCGTCGCGCTTGTGCGTCCGGGCCGGCCGCCTCCGCCGACTCCGCGGGTGCGGCACGCTCGTGGCGTCGCGGCGCGGGAAGCTCTGTCACGCTCACTGCTCGTCTCCTTCGTGCGGACCGCCGTGCGGGACCGCGGTGTCCGTCACGTCGCGCCGTTTCACGCTCTTCCTCTGTCCTGCTCTCGTGCCCGCGTCCGCGCTCGTGGCCTCGGCGACGCGGTAGCGGTGAGCGGCCGGGCGTGCGACGACGCGGCCCCCGACCTGGTGGATCAGCCCGGTGTCCCGCAGTACGCGCACGGCGTCGTCGGCCAGTCGGGCCGCGCCGTCCTGGGACTGGTACGCCTTCGCCCAGCGGGGGAAGCGGCGCAGCAGGTCCGCGCCGGCCTCGGCGAGTTGTTCGGGGAACAGCCCGGCGGGCGCGGCACAGACCGGTTCGAGCAGGAGCAGTGCGGCAACCCGGGCGGTGGAGGTGTCGTCGGGGAAGCGGACGTCGGTCGCGATCGCGTCCGGGTCGACGAGCAGGAAACCTTCGACGCGTTCCTCCAGGAAGAAACCGGCCTGTTCGACCGACCGGCGCAGGATCTGGCGGCCGGTCAGGGAGGTGACGTAGGCCAGTTCGTCCTCGGTGAGGTCCGCGCGGTACACGACGGGGTCGTCGAACAGGCGGCGCAGCACCGAGTGGCGCAGCCACAGATTGCGCTGGGGTTCCGTGGCGGCGGTCGCGCTCGGCGCCTTCTCCTCGATCGTCCCGCCACCGGCCGCGCCGACCGGCTCGGACGCGCCGCCGTAGCGCCGCTCCCGCACGATGCCGGTGAGGAGGTCCTCGAAGCGGGCGGGCACCTCGTCCGGCGGTACGGCCAGTCCAGAGGCGCCGACGGGCGCGACGGGCAGCCGCATCAGCAGGGTGGTGTCCACGCCGTAGAGGACCTTGGCCTCGGCCGACTCGACGTACGCCTCCGTGGCACCGTCCACCGCGCGAAGCACGCCGTACGACTCCAGCAATTTGAGGACGTCCACGAATGCCATCCGCTCCGGCCGGTGCACCGGGTCGAACCCGGGCAGTGCCTGATCGGCCGCCGTGGCCTGGACGACACGGTCGGCGAGCAGTCCAATGGTCGTCATCGGCATGGACAGCAGCTCAGCCGCGACCACGCACAGCAGGACGTAACGCCGACGGTCGAACGGAGCCCGGCCGGAACGCGACCTGCGGGCGGGACGGGAGGCGTCGGCGCGGGCTCGGATCTTGGCAAGGCGTGCGTATCCGCGCCTGGGCTCCACCACCAGGTTCCAGCCGCAGGTGTAGTCGAACCATTTGGCCAGCGGCTCGCGGCGGCGGCGCACGAGCTCGAAGCCCGTCGGGTCGGCCGCCTCGGTGAGCAGCGGACGGGCGAGCAGCAGTCGGATGCCCCGGGCCACCTCCTCCCTTTCGGCGGCCGCCAGTTGGTTGGCGAGCGTACTCATCCCGCCACCTCCCCTCGCACGGAGCTCCGTGGGGCCGGGAATGCCCCGGCCCCGTCCGCCGCCGTGATACGGACGACGTAGTCCGGCCCGGCCAGCACGCCCTTCGCGGTACGCAGCACGGCGGTGCGGTGGTCGGGCGGCGGGGAGAGCGTGATCTCCACCCGGCCGTCCCCGGTGGTCGCGCGCCGCAGCCCGGTGGTGTCCGGGCCGACGGACAGGGCACGGCCCAGCAGCTCAAGCAGCCGCTCGAAGACCGCTGGATCCAGTTCACCGAAGGAGGACAGCCGCACGGGCCCGTCTGTCGCCAGGTCCCGCCAGGCCAGCGCGAGCTCCGCCCGTTGGGCACGGGCCCGCTCGGCCCGCGCCGCCTTGACAGCGGCAACGTCCCGCACCTTGGCCGTACGGGTGAACCGCTCGGTCCGTCCACTGGTGCGCAGCAGCGCCGACACCTCGACCGGCGGCGCTTGGGACCACGACAGCGCCGGGGGAATCAGTTCCGGGTCAAAGTGGGCGAGATGGGCGTGGCGCGCCGAGCCCAGGCCGAAGGCTGCCGCCCACAGCCGGTGCAGGTCCTCCTCTCCGGGGGCGGCGGCGAACCAGCGCGCCAGCTCGCGGAAGTCCTGTACAGCGCTGGAGGAGCGGCGCCGCGACTCGTTGATCCGCTCCAGGACCTGCAGGAGGGAGAGGATGGCCCGACGGGCGATGTCGTGCAGCTGCTCGATGCGAGGACGGGCCGCGTCGTCCGGCAGGAACCACGCCCGCAGACCGGCCCAGCGGGCCCGCCGGCTCTCCAGCCAGCCGGGCGCGGGGTCCTCGCCGGCCACCGGTGGCAGCTCGGCGCCGCGCAGGGCCCGCTCGCGCAGGAGGAAGACACCGCGATCCTCCACCCGGACGACGGCGGCTGCGACGGCCTGCCCGCGCCGGTCCAGGTTGACCAGGAACTCCTGGAGATACGCGACGGTGGCGGCCTTCACCTCCCGGAAGACCTCCAGATCGGCGCCCTCGGCGCGCAGCAGCCGCTGCAGCTCGGCGTTGAACGCCTTGGTGTTCTCCACCAGAGCCTCCAGGTGCCCTTCCAGCTCGCGCAGCGTCGTGAAGATCCGGCGATCGGCCGAGACAGGTTCAGCGGAAAGCAGGCACAGCTCGTCGAGCCGGTCGGCAATCGCCTCCAGTACGGCCGTCTGGAGCGCCCCTGTCGAGGCGAGCACCTCCAGCGCGTGCCGCACTCCGGCCAGCGCGGCCTCGCCCCGGCGGGTCAGCGAGTAGTGCAGGTTGCGCCGCTCGTACTCCTCGGCCGTGCGGTAGTTCTCGGCATGGTTGTGGACCCGGTCCAGGAGCTTCCACTCCACGAGCTTCTTCAGTACGTCGTGCAGTTCCTCGTCCTCGACCGCGGCCAGCCACCCCACCGTCCGCAGCCGCCCGCGCACGTCGTCGAGCCCCAGCGCCGTCTCCAGGTGCTCGCCGGCCGCGCCGAAGGCGTCCAGCACGGCACCGTAGAGGTCGGACCTCTCCCCCGTGGTGAAACGGAACATCTCCGGCGGAACCCTGCGCACACCTCTCCCCTCTCCCCTGCCACCGCGTAGGCATTCGGTTCTCCACCGTAGAGGGCGGCACTGACTTTCAAGGGACAAGTCGCTTTCCCTCTTCCCAGGTGGAGCTGACACACATGCCGATCTGGCCGGGATTCGCCGTACCTCAAAGTGGTCGGGGGAACTCCGCAGGTGCCCGCTCGGTAGGGTCGGCACGGGGGCGTGAGATCTGTCGGACAGGGAGCGGGGGTGGCGACGGCGGTGGCTCGAAGGCTGCGAACTCGCCGTCGCTGCCGGAAATCCCTGAGCCCCGCGCCGAGGATCTCCAGCCGTTCATGCGCAGCTCAAGCCGCTACGGGGCATGACCCGGATACACCAGAAACTCGCCGCGAGATGATTTTGAGGCCTGGGCGGCTCGTTCGACTCGGCGTCCGGCGTGGAGCTCTTGCCCCGGGTAGCAACTGTGCTGCCGGCGCGATCTGTCGTTCGGGTTGCGCAGGAGTCTTCGCGAGGGTGGCCGGGAGGCACATCCACCGGCGTCGGCGCGTCGGTGGCGTCGCTGGTCCGGACGGTGGGCGACGCGGGCTCATACGCGAGGGGAGCGGCTGGCGTCCGGCCTGGCAAGCAGAGCCGGTGCGCTGGTGAACCCCGCATTGGCCTACAGTGCCCAGGTGCCTTCGTACAGCATTGGCCAGGCAGCGGAGCTGTTGGCTGTGAGTCCCGAGACCGTTCGCCGTTGGGCCGACGGTGGCCTCCTCGCGATGGACAGGGGCGGGTCGGGGAACCGGGTGATCCACGGTGTGAGTCTGGCGGCATTCGCCAAAGAGCGCGCCGCAGGTCTGCATCCGGTGCCCGGTGAGGTGCTGACGTCGGTGCGGAACTCATTCGCCGGGATCGTCACCGCCGTAAAGGTCGACGACATCGTGGCTCAGGTGGAGATCCAGTCCGGGCCGCACCGGCTGGTGTCGCTGATCAGCCGCGAGTCAGTAGACGAGCTCGGCCTTGAGGTCGGGGTCATGGCAACGGCGCGGGTGAAGTCGACGAACGTGCACATCGATCGGCTGGGCAGCCAGAACTGAACCGGGACCACTTCGGTCAGCGGCACAGCAGTGCAGCCTGCAGGTCGAGTTCGTGGTCGAGGCGCGACAGGTCCCGGCCGGTGAGCAGCTCGATGCGCCGGACACGGTAGTGCACCGTGTTGACGTGCAGGCGCAGGGCTTCGGTGGTGCGTACTCAGGAGCCGTTGTGCGCGGGAAAGACTTCAAGGGTCTCCAGCAGCACCTGCTGCCAGGCGCTGTGCCTGTCCATCAGCGGTCCCAGGGTGCGGGCGCTGCGGACCTCGCGCACGTCGGCAAGGATCGCGTTCAGGGTGGTGAGGTCGTCCACCGAGGACAGCCGGGTTGCCGCAGGTGCTGTCGTGCGGGGCGCGTTCAGGGCATAGCGGGCCTGCACGAGACTGCCATGGAGGCCCTCAGGCCCAGTGGCTACTGCCCCCACACCGTCGTGGAGCGCCGCTCTGGGGTGGCACGCGTGCAGCAGTGTCCAGCTGGTTTCCTCCCTCGCCCGGTTTGCCGTGGACGACGGCCGCGGCCTCCCTTTCCGCGAGCAGGCTGACAGCGAACGGCTGGTCGGGGTGGTGGCGCAGGGCTTCGGCCAGGGCTCGGCTGCTCCGCGTCCGTCCTCATCGTAAGTGAACCGTGCCGCGACGACCTGGTATGGGCCCACGCCCGGCAGGCCGCAGGCGTGGAGTGCGGCGCGCAGCAACGTTCCATCGGCGCTCGTGGTCATATTCACGAGGTGGCTGCGAATCGAGTCATCGTAAATGCCAGGCCAAGTAACCAATACATCTCTTGGTTGATCCTGAGGTGTGGGTGCCGGCGACCGCGCCGCCGCGCGAGCCGCACGGCGAGCCGGGCTCGGCATCGCACCGCACCGCAGTCAGGGGTGGCGCTCGACGTCGTCCGTGTCTGGCGGCGAAGGCTCTTGAGGGTCCGTCATGACCCCGGTTCTTCGCACGATGCAGTTCTCAGAAAAGGGTGCGACCCGGTTCTGAGTGAGAACGAGTTGTGCGAACCGATCCGGGGCCTTCGGGGGTCTCCCGGCCTCTGATCGATCTTGCTCGGGTAAAGGACCGTTTACGAGAAGCCTTGTCGGGCATCTCATAGGCCCTGCCCCGCTGACCAGAGCGGTGGTTGTCAGCGGGGCCTCGGACCGGCATGGACAGCGTCGAGAAGCAGGTCGAGGACTTCACCTTCGCGTCGGACCTGACGTTGCCCGTGGCACGGGTCATCACCCGGCTGATCGCTGAGGGAGCGCGTGGAGCAGGAGGCCGGCCCAGCGGCCGCGGGCGTCTCTTCGTGGGCGGTCTTGAGGTGCTGCGTGCGGTTCGGACGCCACTGATCGGTGCTCCGATAGCGCCCGATCCCCTGGCGAGCTGCGAGGGCGGGAATGCCGGTGCCGTGTTCTGAAAGCCCCTTGTTCATGAAGCAGCCGGGACGCCCGAAGGTGTCCCGGCCGTGTCTGTCCTGGTGAGCGATCCGTCCTGTCCGACCCACTCGGTGATTCCGCTGGAGGGGCTGGTTCAGGAGAGCCAGTCGGTGTAGCGGGTGGTGGCAATGCGGGCATCGCTTCGGGCGGTGAGGACGTCGCCGTGGACGGCGGCGAACATGCCGGCGGTGTCATCGGTGACGACAGAGCGCCCGTCGCTCTTGGCGGTCAGCGTGAGACGACCGAGTTCGTCGAGGGGATGGACGTCGGGTCCTGCGATGTTGACGACACCGTTCAGAGGGCTGCCTGCGGCGACTTCGGCGACAATGGCGGAGACATCCGCGGCGGCGATCGGCTGGATGGGCGTGCGTGGCAGGCGGACGATGTCGCCGTAGGTGGTCATGGACAGGGTCGCGTCCATGAACTCCATGAACTGCGTGGCGCGGACGATGGAATACGGGATCGGCCCGGCCTTGAGGATGTCTTCCTGAAGCACCTTCGCCCGGTAGTAATCCAGATCGGGCACTTGGTCTGCGCCGACGATCGAGAGGATGACGAAGTGCCTGACCCCGCCCTCCTCGCTCGCGGCAAGAAGGTTGTCCATCGAGGTCTGGAAGAAGGCGAGCGAGGCGTCGTCGAAGGTCGGGGAATTCGTCAGGTTGATGACGACGTCGGCGCCCGCCACGGCCGCCTCCAGCCCCTGGCCAGTGATGATGTCCACGCCTGTGGACAGGGAGTGCGGTACGGCTTGGTGCCCGGCCGCGTTGAGGTTCTCCACGACCCGTGACCCGATCAGCCCGGTTCCGCCAATGACTGCGAACTTCATGGCACGCGCCTTCTTTCGATGATTGGCGCCCCATATACGCCTTATGAGGCTCTGAATTGCCTGGATAACGGCGGCGCCTCGGCGTCGCCGGGCTCCTAGGGTGTGCTGGTTGCGGTGCGGTAGAACTCGGCTGCGGTGACGGTGGCGGGAACGCCGAGTTCGGCGGCGACCGCGGTGATCGCGGTGGCGCCGACGGCGAGGTCGGCTTGGCCGTCGGTGGTGAAATACGGTGCGATGAACGTCTCGAAGTGGGCTCGGGCTTCGTCTGCGGTGTGTCGGCCGAGGAACGTCTGGATGTGCCGCACCGTGGTGTCGGGTTCGTTGTGGATCACCTGCAGGGCGCGCCGGTGGGCTCGTACGACGGCCTGGACCGCGGGGCCGTCCGGGTGGATGCAGGTGGGGTCGACGGCCACACCCACGGTGGGGATCTGGAAGTGGTCGCCGACCCAGGCCAGCACCTGCCAGCCGTGCTCGGCGGCCATCGCCTCCGGTGCCATGGTGCTGCCGACCAGGGCGGCGTCGATCCTGCCGTCGTGCAGCCGGCGCAGGTCCATGCCGTAGTCGCCGGGTGGGCGGACGATGGTGTGGATGTCGCGGTCCGGGTCGAGGCCGGCCTGGCGCAGTACGATCCGGGCGAAGCACCCGGGTGCGGTGTGGGGGGCGTGCACCGCCAGCCGTCGGCCGGCCAGGTCGGCCAGGGAGGTCAGGCCGGGGCGGGCGAGGAACCAGAACAGCGGGCGGTGGGTGTTGACGTTGAGTGCGACCCAGGGGATGCCGTTGACCAGTCGGGACAGCAGCGCCCGGCCGAGCCCGATGGTGGCGCCGTGGCGCAGCCGCTCCTCGTCCCAGGAGCAGCCGTCGCGCAGCGCGACGTGGACTCCCTCGTCGGCGTAGTAGCCCTGCTGGTCGGCAATGTAGGCGACCAGTTCCTCGTGCAGGCCCCGCCCGACGTAGGCGAGATCGATCGTGTACATGAACGGTTTCCCTTGATCGTGTCACCGCCGTGCGCCCGCGCGTGCCGCGGGCCCGGCCGCTGCGGCCCATGGTGCTGAGGTGACGGTGTGCCGGATGCGGTCCGGCCGTCGGCTGCACCGGGGCGGTATGGCCCCGTATACGGAGGACAGCGGGGCGTCAGTACATGGCCATCCCACCGTTGACCGCGGCCGTGGTGCCGGTCATGAAGGCGTTGTCCTCGCCGGCATAGAAGGCGACCGCTTGGGCGACGTCGCCCGGGTGTGCCAGGCGGCCCAGGGGGGTAGCGGCCACCTGCCGCTGCTTGTGCTCCTCGTCCAGCACATGCGCCATGCGGGTGTCCTCCACCGGGCCGGGCTCGACGATGTTGACCGTGATGCCCCGCGGGCCCAGTTCCTGGGCGAGGTACCGGGCGAACTGCGCCAGTGCGGCCTTGGCCGTGCCCAGTGCGATCATGCCCTCCCGGGGCCGACGGCCGAGCCCGGTACCGAGATAGATGATGCGTCCCCAGCCCTGTTCGGTCATGGCAGGCAGGACGGCTTTGGTGACCGCGAACGCCGCACGCATCTCGTCGTCGAGCTTGCCGCCCAGTTCTTCCCACGTCATGTCCTGGAACGGCTTGATCACATACGGGGTGAGCGCGTTGTGCACGAGCACGTCGATGCCGCCCCATGCCGCCTGGACCTGCTCAATCATGCTCTCGACCGCCGCTGCCTCGCGCACGTCGGCCTGCACGGCCATGGCCTGGCCGCCTGCGGCCTCGATGCCGGCCACGACCTCTTCGGCTGCCGTGCCGCTGCGGAGGTAGTTGACCACCACGCGCATCCCTCGCGCGGCCAGAAGGCGCGCGGTGGCCGCACCGATTCCGCTGCTGGCCCCCGTCACCAACGCCACCCTGCCGGTTGCCCCGGTCACGGACCCACCTCCTGTTCATCATCGCGGGCCGTCGGCATGACCGCCCGGAGTTGTTCAACGTCGATGCCGGGGTGTGCTGAGCGGATCGCCCCGTGGAGCACAGTGTCGACGGTCGCCCGCGGCAGATCGGCGGCGGTCAAGTCGAGTTCGCGCGGCAACCGCGAGGAGAGCACCCGCTCCAACGCGCCGCGGGTGATCTCACTCAGCAGCTCAGACGGCGCCTGCGGCAGTCCCCGTCGGTGCCCGTCCCGGGCCCGACCCTCCATGGTGGAGGTGTCGATGCCCTGTTCGATAACGTGCAGCACGGGGCGGGAGCGCCGGTCGAGGCGGGTGACCTTCAGAGTGTCGCCCTCGCACAGCAGTTGCATGACGAGGTCGGGCTTCGGGCGGGACGCCTTCGCGCCGCTCGCGGTGTCGACGTGGATGTTGTCGCGGTCGACGCCGGCCCGCAGCAGGGCGTCGATCTGCTGATCAGGGCTCTGGTCGGCCGCCGAGATGCGGCAGTAGCCGATATGCACTGTCGGAAACTACCCCAAGCACCGTTCTCCGACGTTGATTTCCGACGCGGGTTGCCGACACCGCCCATCTGCGGGTTCGTGATCACGGGGACGAGTGTCGGCAGACGTTCATCTCTCGACACCCCGGCCCGTGATCACGGGTGCCCGGCATCGCCCACCACCCCTGCCACAACGATGAGCAACTCGCATTGACTACCTCCAATAGTCAACTATGGTTACTTGCTTGCATGCCTGCCGCTGAGAGTCCCGTTCCCCAAGAGTCAGCTGACGCCCTGGCGGCCGTCGCGGCGTTGCGGCGCCTTGCTGATCAACTGGAGGACGCCGCAGTCGAGCAGGCCATGCGAGCAGGCTGGAGCTGGCCGCAGGTAGCCGAGGCGCTCGGTGTCACACGCCAAGCCGTCCACAAGAAGCACGCCAAGAGGCTCATCACCGCCGGAGTCAAGCTGAAGAGGCGCGCCGATGACCGCGTTTGACAAGTATCTGCACGCGGTCATCGTGCGGGCGACACACGAAGCCCGCGAGGATGGATCGGCGACGATCGAGGCCCACCATCTCCTGTTGTCGATCGCCGCCGAGCAGGGGGCCGTCGCACATCAGATCCTGGCCTCGGCCGGACTCGATCACAGAGCCGTCCGCGACGCACTGGACCGGGAGTTCGAGCACAGCCTGCGCACAATCGGAGTGTCTCCGGCGACCTATGACCTTCCCCGGCCGAGCCATGCTTCCGAGCAACCCAAGATGGGCGCGTCCGCCAAGCTCGCGCTGCAACGAAGCTTCTCCTCCGTCCGCAAGAAGGAACTGCGGCCGACGCATCTGCTGCTCGGGATCCTGCAGGCTCAGGTCGGCACCGTGCCACGCGCTCTCGCCCTGGCTGACGTCGATCAGGCCGAATTGGTGGACCACGTACGGCAGGCACTCAGCAACGAGGACGACTGACCATCAGGGACGGCTGACACCGGGTCCGCGCGGCCATGTCCGGCTCAGCCCACCGACAAGGAGAGGTCCCCGCATGCACCAACACTCCGCTCACACAGACGGCGGCCAGCCGGGCGCCTCAGCGGCCAAGGCCGCGGGCACCGTGTCTGCACCTGCACCGATCTCAGTGGTCGACGGTCACCCAGCGATCCAGCGCGTACTCGACCAGGTGGTGGCTCAAGGCGGCCTTCCCGGCATCCTTGCCGAGATCTGCGACGGCGATCAGCGGTGGTTCGGCACAGCAGGGGCGGCCGACACCGCAACCGGCCGCAAGCGCTCACCGGAAGACCGGTTCCGCATCGGCAGCATCAGCAAGACGTTCGTGGCCACCGTGATGCTGCAACTGGCGGCCGAAGGCAGGCTGAGTCCGGACGACACAGTGGAACAGTGGCTGCCCGGCGTAGTCCGCGGCCACAACCACGACGGCGGCAGGGTGGCCATCAGGATGCTGCTGCTGAGCCTCGGTCCGGCCGGTGAACGCGTACTTCGTGAACTCCGCGGACGGCACCCTCACCAGTTCCGCGACGTACTCGACCGTGGCCTGCGGAATCTCCTCGACGAACTCCGGGAACCGGCCCTCCTGCTCGAAGAACTTCAGAGTCCGGGCGGAGCCGAGCCGCCTCGGGCCGCTCTTGTTGGCCACCAGGGCCCAGTCGCCGTCCACCAGCGTCCAGCACGCCACCACGTCTTCCGGTGACCACTCCTGCCGCATGCCCCGCCCTTCCTTGCCGCGGACCCCACTCATTCGGCCCAACGGGACAGACCACAGCAGGGAAACCGCAGCCCGAGGTACCCCAGAAGCTACCCGGCGCACGCACGTGCCCGGGCCGGGCGATCCGTGAGCGGTTGACCGGAGGATGCCACAGAGCATCTCGACAGGGCCTCACAAAAGCGAGGCTGCAAACGGATATTGCCTCATAGTTGCGATTCCATGAGCAGATGGCGGGGCATATCTTCTGGCAGCCGCCCTGCGGGCCGTCCGACCTGGGGAATCCGATGAACCGACTCAGCCCGCCACCCCGCACACCTCGTGTACGTACCACTTCTCTCGCCCTGCGCGGGGATGTCGACCGGCCGGCCACACTGACGGTGCGGGACCTGCGGGAAGGATGGGAGCAGCACCGAACCGAGGTTGCCTTCGACTGTGCCACCAGCGGCCTGCAGCGCCACAGCTTCGAAGGTCCACTGCTGCGCGAGGTGATCCTGAATGCCGGCCCTGCCTTCGACCCGCAACGACGCAAGGACCGTTCCCGTTTCCTGCTGGCTGTCACCAGCGGTGACGGCCACCACACGGTGCTGTCCTGGGCGGAGATCGACGCCGACTTCGGCAACGTCCCTGTCCTGCTCGCCACGCGGATGGACAATCAGGAACTGGACGCGGTCGGTAGCCAGCTCGTGGTTCCCGCCGACCGCTGCGGCGCCCGCTACATCAGCGCCATCACACAATTATGGGTCGGGGCGTGGACAGCTCCCGATGAGAACGAAATCTCCTCCCGCCCGAAGATCAGACCGTAGCCAGGGAAATCTCCGTCGACTTGATCAGCGCGACGACGGACGCCCCGGACGCGAGCTGCAGATCGGCGACCGCGTCCTTGGTGATCGCGGCAGTCAGCTCGCCGCCCTCGACGGAGATCTTGACGCTCGCCATGGCACCCCCGATGACGACATCGGTGACAGTGCCGGGAATCTGGTTGCGGATGCTCAGCCCCTCGACGGCAGCCGTGGACACAGACACCTCTGTGGACTTGATCAGCGTGCGCACCGAGGACCCCTCGGCGAAACCGAGTTCTCTGACGGCTTCGAGCGTGATCGCGGCCGTGATCTCCTGACCGCCCGTCAAACGGACCTTCACGGTGGCCATCACCTCGCCGGCCTTGACGGCGGTGACGATTCCGGGGATCTGATTGCGGATGCTCAGGCTCATGAAGAAGCGCCTCCAATCCGGGGTGGAATACCAGATATTTCCTGACCCGATGTCTTCACTGTAGACATCCGTCACATTGCCGACCGGAACAGCTGCCGCAGGCGCGAGGGCGATCCCGGCGAGCCGCCTGGCGAACCGGAGACGGGTTCGCGACCTGCACCTCGGGACGGCGAGTCCCGCCCACAGGAGCTTTGGGTCTTCCTCCGAATAACCACGCATCTGCTATGGAGTTTCGCATTACAGATTGTGATTGCGAGCCTACATCCCCCAATCTGTCGCATATGCAGTCCTACACGATCGGACAGGCCGCACGTCTGCTCGGTGTCAGTCCCGACACAGCCCGCCGCTGGGCGGATGCCGGGCGGGTCGCGACCCACCGCGAGGAGAGCGGGCGCCGCCTCATCGACGGCCGGGACCCGGCCGCGTTCTCCATCGAGGTGGCCCGGGGCGGCACGACGAAGACGACGCGTCGTACGCGCCGGCCCGCAACGCCTTCCCCGGCATCGTCACCGCCGTCAAGCGGCGACCCTGAAGACCTCCAAGAACACCGAGGCCGCGACCGCGTTCGTGAAGTGGCTGTCCACCCCTGACGCCCAGAAGATCCTCCAGGACGCCGGCTTCCAACAGCCGTAGCCGGTTTCCACCTGTGAGGGCCGCCCGCTCCCCCGGACCGGGCGGCCCTCACAGGTACTTCGCGCATCAGGGATCTTCGATGAGACGCCTCCGCAGCCGCGCCCCGCGCACCTGTCGCCTTGGCGATCCCCGCACTGCTGGCCATCGCCGTCCTGATGCTGCCACTGATCGGGATCCTCGCCCGCGGCCGCGGCGGCCGAAGGCGAGGAGGGGGGCGACGCCGCCGACAGTGGGCAGCAGGCCATCGGCAGGAGGACGAGGGAGCGGACGAATGCCTTGCCGGGGAAGTCGATGCGGGCCAGCAGCCAGGCCGGCGGGACGCCGAGGACGAGGAGGACGAGGGAGAGGCCGAGCGCCCAGGCGGAGACGAGCAGCGACAGCTTCAAGGCGCCACCGTCACCCTCGCCATCGAGACCGACTCCGTCGCGCCGGCCCGTACGCACACCTGGCCGGGGGTCGCTGGTTCTGCGTCATCTCCCACGCCTGGCCACACATGTTGGGGGCTGCGGTCGGCGGTGACCGGGCCGACGCCGGGGCCGTGCGTGGGTCTAGTCGCACGCACCGTACGCGTACGGGCGGCCCTCGACGGCCTTGTGGCCACCCACCTCGGTCAACAGCACTGAGAGCGCGCATAGTTGCCGTCTATCGGCACATAGATGCGTCCGCCTCGACCACGCGCGGCCCGGGTGAGGACCGTGAACGGCTCCTTCCCGCAACAAAGGATCAGGAGCCGCCGCCATGGCCAAGATCCTGTGCGTGCCGGAACACCGGCTCGGCCTACGACGGCACGCACCGGGCGGGGGTCGCCGAGCGACGCCGTGTGCGCGCTGAAGCATGCAGTGACCGCTTCGGACAGCCACATGCGAACGTGGGCTCAGTGCATCGACCGGTGCAGTCGCCGACTTCTACACCTTGCGCGCGACGAATCCCCACTGGTCGACCGGTTCGAGGTCCTCTTCGTCCGCTCGCCAGAGGGTGATCGACCCGAATCCGGGCTCGACCAACTCCATCCCGTCGGCGCTCGCGAGGATCTCCTCCGGCTGGCGCACCAGGTATGGCGGAGTGTCGCCCGCCGCGTAAGCCTGCTGCGCAGCCAGCGTCTGGGGCGTGGCGACCGTGTCGCAGAGGACCAGACAGCTGCCTGTCACTGTGCCGGCCATGTACTGGTGCATGAGGTCGATGCCGGCCTGGGGCTGGAGGTGTCCCAGTGTGGACAGCACCATCACGGCCACGGGCCGTGTCATGTCCAGGGTGCGCGCCGCTTCCTGGAGCACCTGCTTGGCTTCCAGCATGTCCGCGTGCACGTAGTCAGTCATCCCGTCTGGTGCACTTGTCAGCAAGGCGCGGGCGTGTGCCAATACGAGCGGGTCGTTGTCGACGTACACGATGCGAGCCTTCGGCTCGACGCTCTGCGCGACCTCATGCGTGCTGTTTTGCACGGGAAGCCCGGTCCCGATGTCAAGGAACTGGGATATTCCCGCTTCGGCCAGATACCGCACCGCACGCGCCTGAAAGGTCCGTGACGCCAGGGCAAGTTCCCGCGTCTGGGGGTAGCTCGCGATTACTTGATCTCCCAGCTCCCGGTCCGCTGGGTAGTGGTCCTCGCCGCCGATCCAGTAGTTCCAGACGCGGGCTGAGTGCGGAACAGCGCTGTGGAATTGGTCTGCGTTGTATTCCTCGTGTTTCATAACACCCTCTTCTATCACGGTTGTTAACGCCTCACGCCGTTGCGGCGGCCTGTCAGGCGGCAACGGCTCGCGACCGCATTCGGCATGTAGATCACGAAGAAGAGACTCACCTCGATCCGAGCGGGGCGGTGCACGTCAGAGCGGAACAGCGCTCTGAAATGGTCCTGAAGCAGTAATGGTCGGTAGATGCAGAATGGAGAAAACAGCCTCCGAGCTGGAGTCCGCCGGCCCTCGAAACCACGACTCCGGTGTACCGCTCGGCAGGGACGACGGCAGCCCTGCCGGGTGGGATGCTTCCGGCCCGGGCCGTCTCGCTCAGCCCACCGCCACCGGTGACGATCCGCCCGCCGCGGCCACGCGGGGTGCCCCGGTGCCGTCTGCGGGGACGGTCCAGATGTCGCTCGCCCGGCCGGCCGCGCCCGGCAGCGCGTAGGCGACCGTGCCGTCGTCCAGCCAGGCAGCCTGGTCGTCGACGCTGCGTGTCTCGGCGAGCGGCGTCTCACGCATGGTCCGCAGGTCGAGGACATACAGCCGCCAGGGCGCGGCCGGGTCGTCGGAAACCTTCTTCTTAAAGGCGATCCGGGTGTTATCGGGCGACAGCGAGGGGCACTCGGCATTCTGCCGCAGTGCCTTCGCCGACCAGTCCCTCATGTTCCCCTCGACAAGGTAGGTGCGGCCCTTGGTGGAGACGGTCGCGTAGAAGCGGTTGTCGTCGCGGGCGAAGGTCACCCCCCAGTAGTTGACGTCGGGAGCGTGGTGGCGGACACCGTCGATGGTGAGGGGGATCTCCTCCATGGACTTGATGAGGTAGCCGGTGCGCAGGTCGAGGACGGCGGTCCGCGTGGAGAAGGCGGTGGTGGCGTAGGAGTCACCGGTGGCGAACACTGTCCAGGACAGCATCCGCCCGGAGGCGGAGACGCGGGCACGAGTGGGAACGCCCGGCACGGTGATCCGGCGCACCTCGCGCAACTGCCGGTCGAGAACGATTGCGTATGTCTTCGGCAGCACCCCGGGCTCGGCGCGCAGGCAGAGCGCGGTACCGCCTGAGGCGTAGAACCGGTCACAGGCCGGGCCGCCGGTGGTGCGGGCGCCGGGGGTTCCGGCGAGCGGCTGATGCGCGACGCGTCCCGTGACCGTGTCCCGGAAGTACAGCGCGGGCCCACCGAGAGTGAACGAGACGTCCGCGTCGGCTCGTTGCCCCTCCGACCGCTGTTCCGCGCGCAGGGCGTACCAGACGGAGCCGCCCGCGAGGAGTAGCACCGCGGCCACCACCACGGCGATACGGGCCCGTGGGCCGAGCGGGGTCGCGGGTCTTTTGAACCTGGCACTCATGCGGTCCGCCTTTCGGGAATCGGGGCTCCCGGCCCCCCGGAGGCCGGGGTGCCGGACTGGTCGCGCGGCAGCAGTGCCCAGCCGCCCGCGAGCGCAGCGAGCAGAGCCGATATCGCCGCCCACAGCGCGGGGCGTGGCCCCCACACCGTCCACGCCGCGCCGAAGCCCGCGGCAGCGAGCATCCGGGCCAACGCCTGACCGGTCTGGAGCAGGGCAAGTCCCCCCGCCCTGCCGTCGGCGGGCAGCACTGGTCCGGCCAGGGCCATCAGCACCCCGTCGGTGGTGGCGTAGAAGACGCCCAGCAGCACGAGGACGGGCACAAGGAGAAGCGGGGCCGGGCCGCCGGTCGGGGCGAGGAGCGTGGCGTACACGCCGAGTAGCGCGACATGTCCGTACAGGAACGGCAGCCGTCGGCCGAACCGGTCCGCGATCCGGCCCGCCGGGACCGCGAGCAGCAAATAGCACGCCGCCGCGCCCAGCGGCAGCAGCGGGAACCAGCCGACGGAGAGGCCGAGGCAGCGCTGGAGCAGGAGGTAGACGAAGGCGTCACCGACGGTGGCGGCACCCAGCAGGGCGGCGGCTCCGAGAATCCGCCGGAAGGCGGGATCACGCAGTGCCCCAAATGTCTTTCGTGTACGGGGAGTCGATTTCGTGGGTGGTGCCGGGTGATCCCCGGGAACGTACAGGACGAGGATCAGTACCCCGAGCAGGCCGACGCAGAAGCTGACGACGAACACCGCGTCGTAGGCGTCGGCGGTCGCCCAGAGCAGGGCGAACGCGGCGAGCGGGCCGAGCAGGGCACCCGTGGTGTCCATCGCCCGGTGCACGCCGAAGGACCGGCCGAGCGCCTCGGGTCGGCTGCTCAGGGTGATCAGCGCGTCACGGGGCGCCGTTCGGATGCCCTTGCCGACCCGGTCAGTGGCCAGGGCGGTCGCGATCCCGGCGGTGGCACCGCCCGCGAGCAGCAGGCCGAGCCGGGAGCAGGCGGAGAGGACGTAGCCGATGCCCGCGACCCGTTTGTGCCGGCCGCCGCGGTCGGCGGCGTGCCCGCCGAGCAGCCGCACGACGGAGGCGGCGCCATTGAACAAGCCGTCCAGGAATCCGAATTGGAGAGGTGAGAGACCGAGTCCGAGGACGAGGTAGAGCGGCAGCACCGCGGTGACCATCTCGGAGGAAATGTCGGTGACGAGGCTGACCGTGCCGAGTGCCAGGACGGTGCCGGGGACGCGTCGCCCCGCCCCGCCGGTGCGGGGCGGGGCCGGCGCGTCCCGGCGGCCTGTGGTCGCCAGATACATCAGTGGCAGGCGTACTTCGGGCTGGTGTCCTTGGTCTTGCCGTCGGTGCCGACGTAACTCCAGCTGTAGCCGGAGTCGGTGAAGTCCATTTTCAGGACGCCGTATTCACCGCTGATCCGCTTCTGGCTGTTGGGCTGGACGTTCTCGATGGGGTATGGCTCGGCGCCACCCATGCCGCCGACGATCTCGGTGATTCCGTCGGTGGTGGCCTTCCCGTCGGGGCTCTGTGGGGCGAACCGCTCGTAGTGGTGGTCGTGCCCGTTGAGCACAAGGTCGGCCTTGGCCCCGTACAGGATCTTCCAGACCGGCCTGCTGACCGGGTCGTTGCCGTGCCCGCCCGAGGAGTACAGCGGGTGGTGCCAGTAGGCGGCGATGCACGCCTTGCTGTTCCTGGCGAGGTCGGCCTTGAGCCAGTCGATCTGGGCGCTCTGGTCGAAGGAGTTGGAGTCGAGGGCGATGAAGTGCCAATTGCCCTCGTCGAAGCTGTAGTAGCTCTTGCCCTGGGGGTATGCGATCGCCCCGAAATACGTCTTGTAGCCGACGAGCGACCCGGCCGGATCGTACGTCTCGTGGTTGCCCGGTACCGGATGCGTCTTGTCCTTGAAGGCACCCCAGGTCTTGTCGTAGTAGGCGCGGAAGTCGGCGATCCGGGCGTCGTCGTACTGACTGTCGCCCATCGTCAGATAGAACTTCGGATTGAGCTTCTGGGCCAGTGCGGCAGTCTTGGGGTGGGCACAGTCACTGTCGGAGGCGGTGCACTGAGCGGCGATGTCACCGGCGGCGACCACGGTGAAGGCACCGGTTTGCGGGGGCGCGCCGTCGAGAATGCCGTACACCTCGACCTCGTGCAGCGAGTAGCCGTAGGCAGTACCGCGCGCGCTGCCGTACACGCGCAGGTAGCGGCCCTTGCCGGAGAGGGCGGACCAGTCGTCGGTGCCGCCGTTCCCGGCCGTCTCGTTGGCGAGCCGGGTCCAAGTGGTGCCGTCGGCGGAGATCTCGATCCGGTACGCCTTGGCGTACGCGGCCTCCCAACTCAGCTCCACCCGCGTGACGTTGGCGGTGGCACCGAGGTCGACACGTATCCACTGCGGGTCCTCGACCTCGGCGCTCGCCCAGCGGGTGGCCGGGTCGCCGTCGAAGGCGTTCTGCGGGCCGAGGCCGGAAGCTTCGCTGGAGGAGGCGGTGGCGGGCTTGCCCTGCGAAATAAGGGGGTCGGCGGCGGCGTCGGCCCGGTCGGGGTAGGCGAGCAACAGACTTCCGACGAGGAGGAGTACGGCGGCGATGACCACGCCTACCGTACGGCGCCGCGTGGGCGTGAAGAGCGGAGCTGAACCGTTCAGGTACATCCCTGGACTCCTGGCCTTGGGGGTGGCGAGAGCTGGGCATTGGTGCGTGACCTCGCACCCCGACCCTCGTGCGGGCAGGAGGCGGCATCATGGTGGCCGGGCCAGAGCTCTCACTGAGCGCGTCATGCCTACGGGGGTCAGACACCGCGCCAAGCCACCGCCCGGAATGCTAGCGAACAGTAAACTTTCCTACCAGTCCCCCAACTCCCTTTGCTCCGTACCTCGTTAAGCACCCGGCGCATCCGGCTACCGACCCTGCAGCGGCCTCGCTGAGGATGAGCCGCACCCGGCCGGCGATGACCGTGTCGGCGTGGCGGCCGCACAGGGCCGTGGCGGCGCAGGGCGGCTCGACAGATGGCCGGCCAAGTGCCCCGTCCCCGGGGGTGATGGAGCCGGTCGATGACCGCACCCGCATCCTGCGCAACGGTTCCCAGCGCCTGGACCATCTCGTGGTGTGGATCGCCGCGTTCGGCTTCGAGTTCGAGATCCAGGAGCCGGCCGAGATGGGGGCACACCTGCGGACGCTCACCGGCCGCCTGCAGCGCGTGGCCATGTGCGCGTCCGCGGCGCGGCGACGCTGTGGGCGGCATCCGCCGGTGGACAGGTGATGCTGACTGTTGCTCTCGGGACAGCACCCGCCGGCCCTGCCCGCTCGTGCCACATACGAACCGCCTGCGGGTCCTGTCCCACGTACAATTCGAATCCGAACGATGCCGTCGATCCATGGCGCCGCCCGGGCGTCGAAGGAGTGTGCCGTGACCGGCCAGCGATCCATCAGCGAAGCCGAGAAGCTGGTAGAGGCCAAGCTCGGCGGTGTACCGATCCGTCATGAGCAGATGGCCGTGGTGGCCAACATCTACCGCGCCGCCTCGGCTGTCCGCCAGCACCTGGAGAACTCCGTGCTGCGCGGCTCGGATCTGACCTGGACCGCCTTCGTCGTGCTCTGGGTGATCTGGATCTGGGGGGAGTCGGAGACCCGCCACGTGGCAGAGGAGGCGGGCATTTCCAAGGGCACGCTGACGGGGGTCGCACGGACACTGGAGGCCCGGGGGCTGGTCGAGCGCGACAGCCACCCCACCGACGGAAGGCTGGTGCTGCTCCGGCTCACCGACGAGGGCGAGACCCTGATGCAGCGGGTGTTTCCGCAGTTCAATGAGGAGGAGGCGTTCGTCGCCGGGCAGCTCAGCGACGAGGAATGCCGGAATGTCGCGCAGGGGCTGCGGCGGGTCGTGCTCCAGGTCGAGGAGCACGGTGAGGAACGACGCCTCGCCCTGCTCGACGGGGCTGAGCCCGCGCGACGCCGCAGCGGGCGCCGCCCGAAAGCTTGAGCCACCAGCAGGTACGGTCTCGGGCCGTTAGGCAGGACCTGCTGCGCTGCAACCACGTACCCATCACCGGGGCGGGGTTCCGCGTCATCGGATGCGGCAGCACGGTCGGCCGCCCGTTCGGCCCGATGCCGGCCGGGCAAGCCTGGCGCCAGGTCCACCGGGGGACACGTACGAAGGCCCGGACAGTCCGGCCGCTGCGACCCTCGCCATGTGTGCCGTATGCCGCGCGGCGCTCAGCGCCTCCGGCGGGCGGCGCGTACAAGAGCGTCGAAGAGCCCCTGCTGAGCGGGGTCCTGGTGGGCAGTGTCCTCGGGGTGCCACTGGACAGCGGTGAACCAGCCCTGTAGCCCGGGGAGTTCAAGTGCCTCCACGGTGCCGTCGGCTGCGCGGGCGGCGACCGTGAGGCCTTCGCCAAGGCGGTCGACGTGCTGATGGTGGTAACAGGAGGCCTCCATCTTCTCCGCGCCGGTGGCCTGTTCCAGGAGCGTGCCGCGTTGCACGGCCACCGGGTGCACGACATGGCGGTGCTCACGCCCGGGGCCGCCCATGTCCTGGTACAGGGTGCCGCCGCGTGCAGTGTTGACCACCTGGAGACCGCGGCAGACGGCAAGCAGCGGAAGCCTCGAGTCCAGGGCCTGGCGGGCGACTTCGATATCGAAGCCGTCCTGGACGTCGTCGACGTCGTAGACGCTGGCGTGGAAGTCCGTTTCGCCGTAGCGGTGCGGGGCGAGGTCGCCACCGCCCGGCAGGAGGACGCCGTCGAACCGGGCGAGGCGAGCGGCGACTTCGGCGGGGTCCGCGGCGCCGTCGGGCGCACACGGGTGGATGGCGGCGGGTTCGCCGCCTGCCCGCCAGACAGCCTCGACCAGGGCGCGGGCAGTGACCTCAGCGGTGTAACGCAGGGCGGATGTGGTGGCGGAGAAACGGGCGGGGACCGCGATCAAGGGACGCGGGGTCGCGTGGCTCACAGCTGAATCCAGGTGGTCTTGAGTTCGGTGTACTTCTCCAGGGCGTGCGCGGACTTGTCGCGGCCGTTGCCGGACTGCTTCATTCCGCCGAAGGGGACGGTCAGATCACCCTCCTCGTAGCAGTTCACCCACACAGTCCCGGCCTTCAACGCACGCGACACCTTGTGGGCCGTGCTCAGGTCACTGGTCCACAGTCCGGCGGCAAGCCCGTACTCGGTCGCGTTGGCAAGAGCGACCGCCTCGTCGAGGTCGTCGAAGGCGAGGACGGACAGGACAGGCCCGAAGATCTCCTCGCGGGCCAGCCGCGCGCCCGGGTCGACCTGGTCGAAGACCGTCGGCTGCAGATAGCTGCCGCCGCTCTCGGCCAGAGTACGGCCGCCGCCGACGCGCAGCCGCGCACCGCCGTCGAGGCCGGTGGCGATGTGGTCCAGTACGCGGCCGAGATGGGCCTCGCCGACCATGGCGCCCATCTCGGTGGCCGGGTCGAGCGGATCGCCGACACGCAGGGTGCGGGCCCGCTCCACGACGGCCTCGGTGACGCGTTCGGCGATCGAGGAGTGCACGAGGAGTCGGGAGGGCGCGGTGCACATCTCGCCTTGATTGAAGAAGATGCCCCAGGCGGCGGTGGAAGCGGCCCCGTCCAGGTCGGGGGCGTCCGGGAGGATGATGTTGGGTGACTTTCCGCCCAGCTCCAGCCAGACCCGCTTGAGGTTGGAGGCGGCGGCGTAGCGCAGGAAGTGGCGGCCGACCGCCGTGGACCCGGTGAAGGCCAGCACGTCCACGTCCGGGTGCAGGCCCAGGGCACGCCCGGCGGTCGGTCCGTCGCCGGTCACGACGTTGAGGACGCCCGGCGGGAGCCCTGCCTCGGTGGCGAGGCGGCCGAGCAGCAGCGCGGACAGTGGCGAGGACTCCGACGGCTTCAGTACGACGGTGCAGCCCGCCGCGAGTGCGGGGGCGACCTTCCACGAGGCGAGGGTGAGCGGGAAGTTCCACGGCACGACCGCGCCGACCACCCCGGCCGGTTCACGGGTGATCAGGGCGAGAGCGTCCGGAGCCGTGTGCGGCGACTCATCGGTGAGCTTGTCGGCCAACTGCCCGTACCAGCGGAAGGTGTTGATCGCAGCGCGCAGTTCGATGTCGTACGCGTCCGTCACGGGCTTGCCCATCTCCAGGCTGATGGTGAGCGCGAGCCTCTCACGCTGCTCCTGGAGCAGGTCGGCGATCCGCAGCAGGACGCGGCCGCGGTCCGTGGGCGCCAGGCGCGGCCAGGGGCCGGAGTCGAAGGCCCGGCGCGCGGCCGCCACGGCCGCGTCCACCTCGGTGGCGGTGGCGTCGGCCACCTCGGCGAGCACCTGGCCGTCGCGGGGTGAGACAGCTGCGTAACTCCCCCCTCCCCCGGGCTCGTCCATGCCGTCGATGTGATGCGCGCCGCTCAGCTGCGGCACCAGCTCCTTCGCGCGGCTCAACCACTCGTCGTGGGTGACATCCAGCATGGGGGACCTCCAGCTCAGGCTTAGCTTATTTGATTCCAAACGATATGATCCCGAGGAGGCCTCCACAAGGGAGGATCCGTCAGGGAAGGAGAACGCACTGTGCGCGCACTCGTCGTCCTGCACGAGCACGTCACCGAACCGGGCCCGGTCGGGGACCGCCTCGCCGAACGCGGCTACGAACTCACCGGCGTGACGGTCGTCCCCGAAGCCCACCACCGCGCGCCGGGCGTGGACTTCACCTTCCCCGACGCAGCCGACTCGGACCTGATCGTCTCGTTCGGCGCCCCCTGGTCGGTGTACGACGAGGCAGCCGTCGGCAGCTGGATCAGCGGCGAGCTCGGACTGCTGCGCGAGGCCCACCGCCTCGGCATACCGGTGCTGGGCATCTGTTTCGGCGCCCAGGCTCTGGCCGCCGCTCTCGGCGGCTCGGTCGAGGCGGCACCGCGCCCGGAGATCGGCTGGACCGCCATCATGACGAACACCCCTTCCGTGATCCCACAAGGCCCTTGGTTCCAGTGGCACTTCGACCGCTGTGTCCTGCCGCCCGGCGCCGAAGAACTGGCCCGCACCGACGTGGGGCCACAGGCATTCCGCTACGGGCGCAGCCTGGGCGTGCAGTTCCATCCGGAGATCACCCCGCGGATGGTCCGCGACTGGCTCGACCTCGGCGGCGATGAGCAGTGCGTACGCCACGGCGTCGACCCACGCGGACTCCTCGCGCGGACCGAGGCGATGGAACCAGCGGCGCATGCCCGTGCGCGGCGGCTGGTGGACAGCTTCCTTGACGAGGTGGCGCACGCGACCGACTGACGTGGACGTATGCGTACGCATACGCGTCATGCGGACCGGGGCAGGGCCACCGCCGCGACCGTGACCGGCGGCGGCCCCGCGGCCCGGACGGAAAGCCCGCACAGCCGGGATACGGCCGCCACTGCCGGCCGGGCCGGACAGATCCGCCGCATGCATCCAGTACTCATGGGTTCTCCCCAGTCGGCCGCCACCCGGACCGCGCACACCGGGGGGGCGTCCTCGGTGTGCGCCGCAAGCCGGAGCAGGGGATCAGTCGGTGACCGGCTGCCTGCCAACGACCACCCGCGCCGCTACCGCACCCAGCGCAAGGACCACCGGCACAGTCAGCGCCAGCCATGACGCCGTGGCCGGGTCGCCGCCGATGAGCGTCGTGAAGTTGGCCAGAATCAGCCAGATGGCACCCGCGATGCCGAGCGCGCCGAGTGACGGGGCGATCAGCGTGTTCCAGGGCCGGGTATCGAGACGTTCGCGGCGGAAGAAGACGACCACCGAGACCGAGGTCAGGAAGTACAGGAGCATCATGCCGAGCACGGCCACCCCGCTGAACCAGGAGAAGAGGGTCAGCACGGGGTCCTTGCCCGCGAGCGCGAACGGCACGACCAGGACGACCGCGATCGCGGTCTGCGCGCCGCCCGCCGCCCACGGCGAGTGGCGTCGGTTGAGGGCACAGAGAGAGCGCGGCAGCAGTCCGTCGCGACCGAGCGAGAACAGGTAGCGGTTGGCGGAGTTGTGGAAGGCGAGGATGCCCGCGAAGAGCGAGGTGGCGAGCAGGATCGGCAGGACCTCACCCACCCAGGAGCCGAACTGCGCGGTGACCGGCGCGAAGACGAAGGCGGTGGCGTCGCCGCCTTCGAGGGCCTTCCCGGCAGCCTCTGCGGCGTGCGAGGCACCGTGGGCGGAGACCAGCATCCAGGAGGTGAAGGCGAAGAAACCGGTGATGACGACGACGGAGAGATAGGTGGCGCGGGGGACGGTCTTGCGTGGTTCCCGTGCCTCCTCCCCGTAGATCGCGGTGGCCTCGAAGCCGAACATCGATGCCACGGCGAACATCAGCGCCACTCCGGGAGCACCCTTGAGGGCCGCCCCCGGCGAGAAGCTGTCGCCGAACCCGAGCCCTTGGGGGCCACCTCCCTTGAAGAGGGTGACCAGACCGAAGACGAGCAGAATGCTGAACTCCGCGAGGACGAAGACCCCGAGGACCTTGGCCCCCATCTCGATGCCCGCGGCGCCGAGCACCTGCACGACGACCATGGTGACCAGGGCCCAGACCCACCACGGCGCGTCAAGGCCCGTGTAGTGGGTGACCAGGCCACTCACCAGGGAGCCGTACAGGCCGTACATCGCGGCCTGAATGGTGCAGTAGGCGAAGAGCGCGACGCCGGCGCTTCCGGTGCCGGCGGTCCGGCCGAGCCCCTTGCCGATGTATGTGTAGAAGGCGCCGGCGTCGACAACATGGCGGCCCATGGCGACGAACCCCACGGAGAACAGCAGGATCACCACCCCGGCCACGGCGTATGCGGCCGGGGTTCCCGGGCCGTTGCCGAGGGCGACGGCGATCGGCACGGCCCCGGCAATGCCCGTCAGCGGCGCCTGCGCGGACAGCACGAAGAAGAGGATGCCCAACACGCCGAGGGCGTTGGGCTTGAGCTTGCCTGCGGTGGGGGCGTCCTGCGCGGGCTGCTGCACCGCGACCGTCCGACTTTCCACTCGGATCACCTGCCAGAGAGGGAGTAGGTTTTCGTTTCAGGCCAAACGAGTTGCCTCATAGTGGGCTTGAACTATCCGTTTGGCAAGGGGTTGCACGACGATTCCCGGACCCCTGCGGGTTGCTCACGCATCCGTAACCGAGCCGATATCCGCAGGCGGGAGCCACTGCGGCTGCTCGTGCACGGCGAGGGCTGCCGGCCGGCAGACGTCCGCCGCACCCCGGAACTCCGCAGCCGGGGGCATGTCCGCGTCGGCCTCGTACACCTCGGCCGTATACGACCGGACTCGGCACGCCGAGCTCCACCTCGTCGAGGACGGCATCCAGTCGTTCCTTGCCCGCCCGGAGCCGGACCCGGCCCTGGGCGGCGTGCGCCCAGGGCCGGGTTCATGCATCCATGGGCCGTCCGCACGGCCGCTCACCGGGGCGGCTACGGTGCCGGATCCCCCTCCCGGCCGGGCGAGGTCCTCGTGTCGGCCAACAGCCTCAGCAGGGAGCGCAGCTCCTCAAGGGCCGCATCGGTGACCTCCGGCTCACCCATGGTCAGCTGATGCAGTACGAGACCGTCCAGGGCGGCGAAGACGAGTCGTGTCAGTGGCCGGCCCGCCCCGCCCGGCAGCATGCGGGACAGTTCACGCTCGGTGGCGCCGAAGTACTCCTCGTACAGCGCGCGCAGCGGCGGCAGCAGCTCCGGTCTGCGGCGCGCTTCGAGAAGCAGCTCGTACTGGAACGCCTGAATGCCCGGATCGGCGGTGACCATCTGCGAGAGCCCGGTCGAGAAGTCCTCCGTCCTGCCGGTACCGGGTTCCACCGCGCTGGTGTTCAGGCTGGTACGCACGGTGTGAGCCAGAGCCGCTTCGATGAGCGCGTCGCGGGAGCCGAAGTGGTGGACGACCAGGCCGTGGGTGACCCCGGCCTCCTCGGCGACCGCGCGGTAGGTGAGCTTGCGCAGACCGCCGCGGGCGACGACGCGCACGGCGGCGGCAAGGAGGGCTTCACGGCCCGCTCCGTAGTCCACCCGCTTGCGGGAGCGGCCGCCCCTGCTCCCGCTTTCGGCGTCGGCGCTCTCGGCGGATTCGGTCATGCCGGTGACCCTACCCGGGGGCACTCGGGCCCGGGCGCCGCACGGGGCGCCCGACGCGGCAGACCCGGTGCGGCGCGGTGCATGGCGGCCTCAGCGCTTCGGGGCCCGGATGCCGCGGAACTCCCAGTCACCGCCGAGGGCTGTGGACAGGACCTCCTCGGACTCGGTGGGCTGGGCGCCCACGTCGCTGCGGATCGGGGTCGGACCGGTGACGATGTGGTTGGTGAGGCGGCCGAGGCCCTCGACCTCCACCTCGACGATGTCTCCCGGCTGCACGGGGCGGGAGTTGGCCGGTGTGCCGGACAGCAGGACGTCGCCCGGGTGAAGGGTGATGGTGCGGGCGATGTCGGCGACGAGATAGTGCATGTCCCACTCCATCTCGTCCGTCGAACCGTCCTGGGCGACCTCGCCGTTGACGTACGTACGCAGGTACTTCCCGCGGAAGTCCCAGTCGGTCACCAGGCCGGGGCCGAGCGGGCACAGGGTGTCGGAGCCCTTCACCCGCAGCATGGAACCGGCGTCGGTGTCGCGGAAGTCGTGCAGGCCGTAGTCGTTGGCGACGGTGTAGCCCGCGATGTACTCCCCCGCATCCTCCTGCGAGATGTTGCGGCAGGTCCTGCCGATGACGATGGCGACCTCGCCCTCGTAGTTGAGCCACTTGCAGCCCTCGGGACGGACGACGGCGCCCTTGTGGGAGTTGAGGGCGGAGGTCGGCTTGTGGAAGTAGGTGGGGGTCGGCGTCAGCCTGATCCGGAACTCGTCGACCCTGCTGCGGTGGTTGAGGTGCACGGCGACGATCTTGGAGGGGACGATTGGCGGGAGGTGCTGGGCTTCGTCGGTCTTCACGCGGCGGCCGTCGCCCGCGACGAGTTCGGTTCCGTCACGGATGGTGTCGACGGCGGCGCCGTCGAGGAGGATGCGGCGGTACTCGGGCATGGTGTCAGTCCCCCTGAGGGTCGGAGTGGTGGTGGACGAGGTCGGGGCGAGGTGGGCGGCCATGGGTGCGTGGGGCGGTCCAGCCACCGGCCGGGCGGTCGAACCAGAGGTGTACCTGGCCGGTGCCGATGGAGTTCTCGTACTCCCCGTACTGACGGCCCCTGGCCGTGCACTTCTCCTCACCGAGCGCACCCGCCATCATCAGGTAGTGGAAGAACCTGGCTTCCGGCCTGAACTCGGAGAACTCCGGCATGGTCTGCAGGACCTTGTCGTGGCGGCCCTGCTTGAACCAGGCGATGCGCTCCCGGTCCGCCTCGCGCGCCCCGGCGGTGAAGATGTGGGAGGGGTCGCTGGACTCGTGGTCGCGCAGTTCGCGCAGCGGCCAGAAGGTGTGCGACAGGGCACCCGAGGCGACGAGGAGCACGTTGCGGCCGGGGGTCGCCGCGATGCCGTCCGCCAGCGCCCGGCCCAGGCGCAGATGGTCCTCCATGTCGCCGGTCTGGCAGACACCGATGGTCACCCACCGCTTGTCGGGAAGGCCCTCGCCGAGGAACTTCCACAGGTTGATGGTGGCGTAGTAGATCGGCAGGTACGCGTCGTCGATCGCCGTGATCCAGGTGCCGTGCTTGTCGGCGAACCGGGTGATGTTGTGGGCGAGTTCGGGGTCACCGGGGAAGTCGTACGGCATGCGGCACATACCGCGCGGCAGCTCCTCCGAGGTGAAGAGGCCGGCCCGCCGGTCCTGCGCGGTGACGACGAACTCGACGGTGGTGGCCCAGTGCGAGTCGAGGACGACGACGGTGTCGTAGTCGGCGGTCTCGAAGACGTCCTTGCGGAGCTGTTCGAGGCCGGTGACGAGGGTGATCTCCTTGCCCTCGTTGAGCTCCAGACGCGTCTCGTGGGGCAGGACGATGGTGGGGACGTGCGCGAGCAGACCCGCGCCGACGATCTCGCCCTTCTGTCGGCCCATCAGTCGGCCCATCCCTTCGGTGCGGTGACGGTGTTCTTGACGTCGCAGTAGAAGTCGAAGCTCCATGTGCCGCCCTCGCGTCCGACGCCGGAGTGACGGGAGCCGCCGAACGGCGCCTGCAGGTCGCGTACGAAGAAGCAGTTGACCCACACCGTGCCCGCCACGAGCTGCGCCGTGACCCGCCCGGCACGTTCCTGGTCGCCGGTCGCGACGGTGGCGGCGAGCCCGAAACGGGTGTCGTTGGCGAGGCGGACCGCCTCTTCCTCGGTGGTGAAGGTCTGGAGGGTGAGGACGGGACCGAAGACCTCTTCCTGCACGATCTCGCTGTCCTGGGCGACATCGGCGAGGAGGGTGGGACGGTAGTACTGGCCTTCGCCCGGTGCGCCGCCCATGACGGCGCGGGCCCCGGCCGCGAGGGCGCGCCGCACGAAGCCGTCGATCTTCTCCAGCTGGCGGGGGTGGATGTTGGGGCCGATGTCGGTGGCCTCGTCGCGCGGGTCGCCCTGCGTGAGCCGGGCGGCCTTCTCGACGAAACGGCGCGTGAACTCGTCCGCGACCGACTCCTCGACGAGGAGCCGCGTCGCGGCCAGGCAGACCTGTCCCGCGTTGTCGTACTGCTCCACCGCCAGGTCGGTCGCGAGCTCGATGTCGGCATCGGCGAACACCAGCAGCGGTGACTTTCCTCCGAGTTCGAAGCTCGCCGGGACCAGGTTCGCGGCGGCGGAGGCGGCGATGGTCTTCGCGGTGGGCACGGATCCGGTGAAGCTGATGCGCCGTACGTCCGGGTGCGCGACGAGGGCGCTTCCCGCCTCGGCGCCGTACCCCTGGACGACGTTCAGGACCCCGGGCGGCAGCCCCGCCTCGGCAGCGATGTCGGCGAGCAGCGAGGCGGTGAGGGGGGACCACTCGGCGGGCTTGAGGATCACCGTGTTCCCCGCGGCCAGCGCGGGTGCGACCTTCCAAGTGGCCAGCATGAGCGGGGCGTTCCATGGCGTGATCAGCACGCAGGGGCCGGCCGGGTCCCAGGAGACATGGTTGGTGTGGCCGCGCGTCTCGAAGTCCTCGTGTTCGAGGTTCAACAGCCAGTCGGCGAAGAACCGGAAGTTGTGGGCGACGCGGGGCATGACGCCCCGGCGGTGGGAGCGCAGCAGGGCGCCGTTGTCGTGGGTTTCGACGACGGCCAGCTCTTCGATGCGCTTGTCGACGCCGTCGGCGACGGCGTGCAAAATGCGGGCACGCTCGGTGCGCGGAGTGGCGGCCCAGGCGGGGAAGGCGGCGAGGGCTGCGGCGACGGCGGCATCGGCCTCCGCCTGCCCGCCGCGGGCGATCTCACCGAGTACGGCGCCGTCGATCGGAGAGACGTCGGTGAACGTCGCCGCGGACGCCACACGCTCGCCGCCGATCCAGTGCCGCGCGTCGACGGCCACCCCGGCGACAGGGGTGATGTGTTCGGTCATGTCGGGTCTCCAACTACTCAATGGTGTACGGGTGTTACTCGGTGCCGGAGGTGCCGGACTCCAGGAGGCGACCCCCGTCCCAGACGACCCCGACCTGCCGGTAGTACGCCGCTATCGGCTCCCTGATCTCCAGGCGCGCCAGCTCCTCCGTGGGCGCCTCGAACAGCTCCAGCTCGGCATCGCCGACCCATGCTGGCCCGGCCTCGAAGGAAGCCGCACCGGTCTCGATCAGCTCGTCGAGCGCCAAGCCCTCGCCCTTCTCGATGGAGGGCAGCCAGCGGTGGTGAGCCATCGGGTGACCGTTGACGAACCCGTTCGTCCCGGACGGTTCGCGCAGGGTCACCAGGGCCTGGGCCAGGCGCCGGTCGGCCGCCGCCAGCGTCGCACCGAAGCGCGCCCCGGCCTCGATCCGCGGGGCGGGCCCGTACGGATGCGGGCGGGTCTGGTGGATCGATCCGAGCTTCTTCGGGTAACCCTGGTGGAGCCCACGGGCGATCGCGAAGTCCTTGTCCACCCAGATGTGGACACAGCGCGAGTAGGTCCGCCCCCGATAGGAGCAGCGGACGACCGCGAACGCCTCCTTGTACTGGGAGCGCACCGGGTCCAGAAGCTCCTCGCCCGAGGCGGAACAGGACTGCCAGTCGGCCCAGATCAACGCGACGGCACCCGGATCCTCGTTTGCCAGCTCAAGTGGAGCGGGCAGGAGTTCACGCACACGCGCGGGGTCGGTGCGGTACTCGACGGTGAGCAGGTCACCGGAGTAGAGCCACGGCGGAGAGGGGATCAGCGACGAGGCACCGCTCGCCGTCTTGGGGTGGAAGTAACCACGGAGGCTGGTCATGGCGTTCCTTACACGGTGAGGGCGGGCTGCTTCATCAGCTGGGCGCGGTAGCGGGCGGCGCCGGCGGTGGCGGCGTGACCGCCGAGGGCGACGACACCGACGAGGCGGCCGTCGGCGTGGTAGCCGACGAGGACGTCGCCCTCCGGATCGCCGTCGAGTACGCGAACGTCGCCGACGCCGAGGGCGGGGGCGCCGAAGGACTGGAGCCGGAACTCGTGCTGGTCGCTCCAGAATGTGGGCAGCGGCGCGAAGGGCGCCGAGTCCGCTTCGTTTCCGGCGAGGTGGGCGACCAGGGTCTTCGCCGCGTGTCGGGCGGTGTCGCCGGGGACGGACCAGTGCTCGACGCGGCGCGGCACCCCGTCGTAGCGGGCGTTGGGGAAGCGGGCGACGTCCCCGACGGCGACGACGTACGGGAGGCCGCCGACCCGCAGCTGCTCGTCCGTGAGGACTCCGTCGGACAGGTCGAGGCCGTTGCCCTGAAGCCATTCGGTGTTGGCGAGGGATCCGACGGACTCCACGACCACATCGGCCGGCAGGACGGTCCCGTCACTCAGGACGACGCCGGTGACGCGGCCCTCTCCCTCGAAGTCCTTCACGCCCGTGCCGAGAGCGAAGCGCACCCCGCGCTCCTCGTGCCGCCGGTGCAGCGCACGGGCCAGGAGTTCGCCCAGCGGGCGCAGCATGGGAAGCGGTTCGGGGTCGACCACGGTCACTTCCGCAACACCGAGGCCGATGGCGGTGGCGGCCACCTCGCAGCCGATGAACCCGGCGCCCACCACGACTACCCGCGCACCCGGCAGGGTCAGCTCGTCACGCAGCGCCTGCGCATCAGCGAGCGTACGCACCGTGTGGCGCCCGCTGCCCGGTCCGGAGGGTCCTTCGCAGCGCAGCCGCCGGGGCCGCATGCCGGTGGCGGCGACCAAGCCGTCGAAGCGGAGTTCCTCGCCGTCGTCGAGGACGACGACGCGATCGTCGAGGCGGGCCTGGACCACCGTGGCGCCGAGGCGCCACTCGACATCGTCGACGCTCGCCTTCGGCGTGAAGGCGAGGGACTCGAAGGGTGCCCGGCCGGCCAGCACCTCCTTGGACAGCGGAGGCCGGTTGTACGGCATGCGGGGTTCGTCGCCGATGAGCGTGACCGCCCCGGTCCAGCCGGCCGCGCGCAGCTGTTCGGCGGCGCGCAGCCCGCCCATGGAGGCGCCGGCAACGACGATGCGGCCCGCTGACGGGCCGGCCCCCGGGCCGGGCTTCGTTGCCGCCACGTCAGGCCTCGATCCGGATCGCCTGCAGAGGGCAGACGTCGGCGGCGTCCTCGACTTCTTCGCGCAACGCGTCGTCGGGGTCGCTGACGTAGGCGAGCCGTCCGTTGTCGTCCAGCTGGAAGACGTCGGGGGCCGCGAAAACGCACTGACCGTGATCCTGGCACTTGTCCATGTCGACGACGACCTTCATGGCCGGTCCTCCTGGGGATGAGGGGCATCGAGCCGGTGTGGAGTGGGAGAGAGAGGGGCCCGGCCCTCGGGCCGGGCCCCGAGCCAAGGGGTGCGGAGAGCCGACCCCAACTCGTTTGGCTTCAAACAACATAAGAACCCGGCGAGGCCTGGTCAAGAGTTATCCGGATGGATAAATTTCTGAGTCGAACCCCTTGCGGAGAAGTGACGGCCATCCATACCGTTTGATGCCAAACGATAGGCCTGGAGTGCGCCGCTCCCACCCTGCGCCCCGGACGCCGTCGTCCTCACCACGCCGCCCTCCCCCACGCCCTGGGGCCGGGAGGCGCCCCATCATCCGTCCGAGGAGACATCGGTGAGCGCATCTGACACCCCACAACTCCGGCAGCACATGGACCGGCTCGCCACGCAGGGCATAGACGTGATCCGGGTGACCTACCCCGATCTCATCGGCACCGACCGCGCCCGCGACGTCCTGCTCGACCACCTGCCCTCGGCCTGCGCCCATGGCCTCGCCTTCTGCCGCGCCGTCTACCACACCACCCCGCACGGCGACGTCGTCCCGGTCACCGGCGGTCTCGATGCGGGCCTGCCCGACATCTCCGTACGCCCCGACCTGACCACGCTGAGGGCCCTGCCCTGGGAGCCGGGCGTCGCAACCTGCCTGGGCGACGTCACCGACCCGGCCACCGGCGCCCCCGCCCCCGAATCACCCCGCGATCTGCTGCGTGCGGTCCTCTCACGATGTTCGGAGCACGGTCTGCGCCCTGTCGTCGGCCCGGAGCTGGAGTACTTCCTCTGCGAGCCCGACCCGGCATCACCGAGCGGCTGGCGCCGCTACTCGGAGGTGGCCGGCGTCGTCTATACGGCGGGCCTGCGCGCCGACCCCGACAACCACCTGCTGCGCACCCTTCGCCTGCTGCGCGACCTCGACATCGGCGTCACCAACGGCAACCACGAGTTCGACGGTGCGCAGTTCGAGATCAATCTCGATCACTCGGAGGCGATGGACGCCGCCGACCGCGCCTTCCGCCTCAAGACCGCGGTCAAGGAACTGGCCCGCAAGGAGGGCCGCCTCGCCACCTTCATGGCCAAGCCGTTCAACGGCGCGGGCGGCTCCGGCTTCCACCTCCACCTGTCCTGCCGGGACGAGGCGGGCCGCAACGCCTTCGACGACCCGGCGGGCCCGCACGGCCTGTCCGCCACCGCGCGCCACGCCGTCGCGGGCATTCTCGCCCATGCCCCGGCACTCGCCGCGCTCCTCAACCCGACCGTGAACTCGTACAAACGCTTCGGCCCCGACACACTTGCCCCCTGGCTGATCGACTGGGGCCTGGACAACCGCAGTGCCATGGTGCGCATCCCGCCCGAGCGCGGCTCCGGCTCCCGGCTGGAACTGCGCCTGGGCGACGCCGGCGCCAACCCGTACCTGGCCATCGCCGGAACGCTCGCCGCCGCACTCCTGGGCATCCAGGCCGCCGAAGAGCCGCCCGCGCCCCTTGAGGGCTATGGCTACGACACCGCCAAGGCCGCGATGCTCCCCACCTCACTGCCCGCAGCCCTCGACGCGTTCGAGGCGGACACCGCGCTCACGGAGGTCCTCGGCAAGGACTTCGCCGCCTCATTCCTCTCCTACAAGCAGGACGAGGCAGACCGCTTCCAACGACATGTCACCGACTGGGAGTTCGCCGAGTACGCGTACCACATGTGACCCATGACCCCGGCCCATGGCCTGCCACCCCTGACGTCAAGGAGACGAACCACCATGACCACCCACCTCCCCGCCCCGGACAGGACCGTCCGCGAAGCCATGACCGAACCGCTGGCGCTCAAGGACGTCGACCTCGCCGACCTCGACAACTTCACCGATGGCGTCACTCCCTGGCGCATGTTCCACACCCTGCGCCACGAGGACCCCGTCCACTGGCAGCCGGAAGAGTCTCCCAACTCCGGCTTCTGGGCCGTCACCCGGCACGAGGACATCGCCCGCGTCGACCGCGACGCCGAGACCTTCACCTCCACCAAGTTCGTCAACCTCGAAGAGGTCGACGAGGACCAGATCAAGAAGCGCGCTTCCATACTGGAGCTGGACGGCGTACGCCACCGCGCCATGCGCAGCCTGCTGCAGCGCCAGTTCGGCCAGGGCGTCATCAACAGCTACGCGGACTTCCTGCGCGGCCTGACCGCCAAGACCCTCGACACGGCCCTCGCCAAGGGCACCTTCGACTTCGTCGCCGATGTCTCCGCCGACTTCCCCATCAACGTCCTCGCCCGACTGCTGGACGTGCCGCCGGAGGACAACCAGCAGCTCATCGACTGGGGCAACCGCATCATCGGCAACACCGACCCCGACTACGCCGACGTCCTCCTGCACAGCAAGGAGAGCGAGAAGTACCGCGACCTGCCCTTCCGCTCCCCAGCCTCGCTGGAAGTCTTCGAGTACGGCCGAGAACTCGCCCGCCGACGCCGCGGCGGCAACGGCACCGACCTGATCTCGAAGCTCGTCAACGAGACCCCGCGCGACGGGATCCCCCTCTCCGACCAGGACTTCGACAACTACTTCCTGCTCCTGGTCGTCGCCGGCAACGAAACGACCCGGCACACCATCACCCACTCCATGCTGGCCCTCATCCAGCACCCCGAACAGCTCGGCAGGCTCCAGGCCGACCCCTCCCTCATCCCCACCGCGGTCGAGGAGTTCCTGCGCTGGGCCTCGCCCGTCTACCATTTCCGCCGCACCGCCACCCGGGACGTCGAACTCGGGGACAAGCGAGTCAAGGAGGGTGACAAGGTCGTCATGTGGTACGCCTCCGGCAATCGCGACGAGAAGGTCTTCGACAACCCGTACGACTTCGATGTCACGCGCACCGACAACGACCACGTCACCTTCGGCAAGGGCAGCCCGCACCTGTGCCTGGGCAACCTGCTCGCCCGCACCGAGATCCGCATCATGTTCGAGGAACTGATCCCGCGCCTGTCCGGCATCCGCCTCGCGGGCGACGTCCCCCGTGTTCGCTCCAACTTCGTCAACGGCATCAAGAAGCTCCCGGTCGAGGTCAGCCTCGTCTGATCACTGAGCGGGGATCTGCACGCGGTGCGGACAATGCGCCAGGCGTCGCCGGCAGGTCGTTCTGCGGCCACCCCTACCGCAGAACGCCCCTCCCCTCATCCGGGGCAACCACCGCATGAGCCAAGACCGTCCTCCCTTCTTGCCCCGGCTGGGCGAGCCATGCGCAGGGTTGGCTCACCCAGGGGTGTCGGGTGTGGCTTCAGGACCGTTTCCGTCGGCGGCCTGGGACACTCGGCCGCTCGACACCCCACGACGACTCGGCCGCTGACCGGGATGTGCGAGCGATTTTCGCCGACATGGTTCGCTCGACGCCCCACCTGCGGCGTCCCAGTCGTTCGCTGGACTCGATCCCCTTGCGGCCATGCGCACGCCGATACGTCTGGATGGCCAGGCAGGCGGGGCGCAGGACGTACACGCGCTTACCGACAGGGCTCACCGCAGATGAACCGCGCGCCGTACCCGGGCGCCCCGGTCCGGCCTGCCCCCATCGATCAGATGCCGGTCGGGGGAGCGGTCCGCCCCGTGCAGGGCGACAGTTCGGCCGTCAGCCAGCGGAAGACGTGCCGCACCTGACGTTTCCACAGCCCGATGGTGTGGGGCCCGCTCACCTCGGCCACCACCACCCGCGTCGGAGGCGCTGCCGCCCGCCGCAGCGCGAGGCCATCACGGTAGCCGTCATTGCGCCCGCCCGAGAGGTAGAGCGCGACGCACGGCGGGGTGGCGGCGTGGCGCAGGATCCACAGCGGGTTGTTGACCCGCCGCAGCTCCGGGTCCCGGCCCGTGAGGGAAACCCGCTCGGCGGCCGGGTCGTTGTAGCCGGAGAGGCCCACGGCGGCCCGGTACCGGTCGGGGTGGGAGAGCGCCATCTTCACGGCGCAGTGTGCCCCGGCCGAGTACCCGGCCACCGCCCAGCCGCTCGCACGGCTCTGCGCGCGGAAGGTATCGGTCACCATCTGCCGGACGTCCACGCTCAGCCAGGACTCGGCGTCCACGACGCCCGGCACATTGGCGCACCCGGTGTCCTGACCCGCCAGCAGGTTGGTCCGCGGCTCCACGAGGATGAACGGGGCAATCTCCCCACTCCGCATCCCGGCTTCCAGCTGCGACTGCACCTGCAGGCTGCCGAACCACGCCTTCGCCGATCCGGGGAAGCCGCCGAGGAGCTCGACCACAGGAAACTTCCGGTGTCGGAAGGCCGGTTGGCCGTACTGCGGCGGCAGCCATACGTACACCTCTCCGCGCACCCCGGACACCCGACCGCTCAGCTGGGTGACGCGGACGCCCCGGCCCATCCGGGCGTCGTGCGTCAGGCTGAAGTCCTGTACGGCCTTCGACTCGTTCGCCAGGTGCCTGTGATCCCCGAGTCCGTCGCGCCCGAGATCGGGCGCGGCGACGATGTGGTGTCCGGTGCCGAGCAGGTCGGCCCAGCTGTCGTACAGGCCGTTGGTGTTGTTGACCATCACGAAGACGCTCAGCACGGCTGCCGCCTGCGCGAGGACGACCATCACCAGGCGGACCGCGCCGCGCACCACGGCGGGGCCGCGTACCCGACCCCACAGCACCAGGGGAAGCAGCACGGTGACCACGGCCAGCGCGATCGTGGCCAGGAAGAAGGGTGTCCCCGTCAGGCTCATCACGCTTGAGAGGATGCCGTATGCACCGCGTTGGTTTACCCGCCTTTCCACCTTTTTACGTCGGACGCGAGAGACCGCGGGACGTCGTGCTACTGCCATCGACACCCCGCCCTCGCCCCCGGCAAGGCCTCAAAACTGCAGGTCAAAGGATATCTCAGAGGTCGGCGGAAGCCTGGACCTCGCACACCGCCGCGTGAACGAATGGGGGATGACATCCCTCTGCGAAGCCCAGCGACCTGCACGCCGTGGCCGGACCGGAGGTCCTCGATCGGCTGGAGCGCCACCGCACCGACCTCTGCCCGCGGGATCGTGGCGCGTACCGGACACCCGGCGCCTTGACCTTCACAGCCACTTCGCTCCCGACGACGCGGCTGCTGCTGCCGCGGCGATCACGGCAGCGGTCGAGGCCTTGCACGCCGAGAACGTCCGGGCTGCCGGTCAGGCCGTGCAGTGGTTGACCGGCCAGGTGGCTGCCACCGGCGCCCGCTCCACCCCGCCGGCGTTGTCGCGCTGGGCGGCACGCTCTCACCCGTACTCGAAGCGGCCCTGCGCTCCAGTCGCGAGGCGAAGCCGATGCCGGTGGCGCGCCTGCGCCACCGCACCGGCGAGCAGCCGAGCCATCGCCGCGCCCATGCCGCTCCCACCGCCGGTGACGAACACCACCTTGTCGGTGAACTGCGTCATGACCGGGCCCCCGCCTCCTGCGTGGGGGCGGGGAGTTCGACCGGGTCCTGGTCGAAGTCGGCCGACCGGCTCACCGCTTCCCAGGTGGCCGCTTCCTCCAGCTGGCTGCGCGAGTAGTTCTGCGCCATCTGGACGGCGCCGGCCCCGATGACGAGGTGCGTGGGCGGGGTGGGGTGCTTGACGACGCGGACCAGGATCTCGCCGGCCCGCTTCGGGTCGCCCTGGGCGGTCGCGCCGCTGAACAGGCGCACCATCTCGCCGACCGTCGCGTCGTACTCCGGCGTCACGTCCGGGGTCTGCATCGAGGAGCCGGCCCAGTCGGTGGCGAACCCGCCCGGTTCGACGACCAGGTACTTGATGCCGAACGGCGCGGTCTCGGCCGCAAGCACCCGGGTGAAGCCGTCCACTGCGAACTTGGCCGCCTGGTAGGAGCCGAGGCCGGGCGTGCCGCCGACGCGGCCGCCGATGGAGGAGAACTGCACGATCGTGCCGCCGCCCTGCGCCCGCAGGACCGGGAGCGCCGCTGTCGAGACGTTGTAGACCCCCCAGAAATTGGTGTCGAACTGCCGGCGGAAGTCGTCCTCGGGCGTGATCTCGACGGCCGACGCGTTGGCGTATCCGGCGTTGTTGACCACCACGTCGACCCTGCCGAACCGGTCGAGTGCCGCCTGCAGGCCGGCCACGGCGGCCGACCGGTCGGTGACGTCGAGGGCAACGGGCAGGACGCGGTCTCCGTACTGCTGCACGAGGTCGTCCAGCTGCGCCGGCTTGCGTGCCGTGGCGACGACGTTGTCGCCGGCCTCGAGCGCGGCGATCGCCAGGTTGCGGCCGAAGCCGCGCGAGGAACCGGCGATGAACCATGTGTGGGTGTGTGCGTTCACACTTCTACCGAAACACGGTTGCGTTATTAATGCAACCTGGTTTCGGTAACTCTCCACGCCATCGCTCACTATCGCAACGCCGTTGCGGTATTACTGCAACCTGGTTTTGTTAGGTTGCAGTCATGACCAAAGCCGATTTCCTGCGCGCCCGCAGCCCAGAGGCCAAAGCCGCCCGCGAGGGCGAGATCCTCGCGGCAGCGGCACACCTCGCCACGACCAGAGGGGTCAGGGAGGTAACCATGACCGCCATCGCCGACGAGGTCGGCATGCACAAGTCCGCGATGCTGCGCTACTTCGAGACGCGCGAGGACATCTTCCTGCGCCTGGCCGGCACCGCATGGCACGACTGGTCCACCGAGGTACGCAGCCGCCTCGAGGCCATCACGCCCTGCCCCGATGCCTGCGGACAGAAGTGGGACCAGACCGCCCGCTCGATCGCCGGCACGCTGGCCCGGACGCTGGTGGCCCGCCCGCTGTTCTGCGACCTGCTGGCCCACACCCCGCTGAACCTGGAACGCAACGTCTCCACCGACACCGTCCGAACGTTCAAGAAGGGCGCCATCGCGGAGGTCGCGAACATCGGCGACACGCTCTGCGCGATCACTCCGCTCAACGCCGACCAGGCGCGCACCGTCGTGACGACCGCCACCTCGATGGCCGGAGCCCTGTGGCAGATGGCCGCCCCCGGCACCCAACTGCGCACCTTCTACGAGACCGACCCCGAGTTGTCCCACTCCGTCGTCGATGTCGAACCCAGGCTGACCGACGTCCTGAGCGCCCTGCTCACCGGCTACGCCACCCGCTCGACCTGACCGGACCACGAACAAGGTGCACCCCATGCCCCAGCGTGACCTCCGCATCGGCCGCCGGGCCGCCCTTCAGGCCCGCTGCCCCTGGCGTTCTCCTCGCCTCGGAATGAACGGGCCGCCGACGATGTGCTGAGCATTGCCCGCCGACCGCCGCCTGTGCCACAACACCGACCGCATCTGCCCGCAGCATCGCCTTCGCCTCGCTCCAGGACCCCGGCCTGCGCGGCGCGAGCGCGGACGCGAACTCTGGCACGTACGGCACGACTCGGTGAGCACCGAGCCCTGCTGAGTGACCACCACCACGCGCCTCTCCGACCTCCCCGAGACGACGACGGAGTCCCGATCCCACTCCTTCATCGACCCCACGGGCATGTGCGCCCTCTTGGAGACAACCGGTCCGGTCGGCACCCACGTCCTGACCCGTCATCGCCCTGACGCACCGCTGCGCACACCGGCCCGCACCCACCCGGAAGTGACAGCACGGCGCCCAAACGACCGTGGTCCACACCCCGCGTGCACTGCCGTCCGCCCGACGCGCGTTTACCCACCATTCCTGCGCACGTTGCCCAAGAGTCGCTCCAGAGGCTCCCCTTGTTGTGAATCAAGGCCATACGATGCGCTTGCGAAGCGCGCGCCGCGCACAGGAACACAGGGGGAGGCGCGATGTCCGGGAGACCGTATGACGGCATATCCGACGCCATGCCGGGCGGAGCGTGGGCCACGCTCCCCGAGGGTGTGGAGCTGTACCACCTGAGGCCGGACGGAGGCATCGAGCTGGCCGACCGCGAGGGCGCCCGCGAGCTGGGGCCCGAGCGGCATTTCCTCCGCTTCATTGATGACGGGCAGTTCGCCCACTACCTGGTGGGCGACGCGGCAACCTCCCCCGAACGTCCTTCGAACGCCACGGTCAAACTCGGTGTCGTGGGGCCGCGCAGCGCCTTCACCCCGCATGCCCACGGCGGTGAACACTTCGTCCTCAGCCTGGGCCATGCGGCGTGCGGCCTCCACGACGCGGATCGCGGCCGGGTCACCGAAGTCCCGCTGACTCCCGGGATGTTGATACGGATTCCGGAGATGATGCCCCACTCCTTCGCGAACAGGGGCACCGATCCGCTGACGATCCTCGCAGCCAACACCGGTTACGGGATCGACCATGAGGACTACGCGATAACCGCCGGGGAGGCGGAGCGCCGCGCCTCGGACGACACCCTGCCGGCCGGCCAGGTGGCCGTGGCCACCGCCACCGATTACCGCGCACTCGCCGCCGCCCTGCGCGACATCGAGCACCTTCAGCAGGACCGGGGCATCGCCACCACCACCGTCCGCGAGCGTCTGGCCAAACGACTGCGCCGTGTGGCGACCGCACTGGAGGCCCGCCGGTGATCTGTCCGCACTGCGAGAAGAACTTGCTCCGCAAGGAGCGTCCCAACAACACCTGCTCCCACTGCAGGCGCACGTACGCGCTCGACCCCAAGACCAACTCCCTCGGCCTCAGTGACATGCGGGTGCGCAGGATCCTCGCCAAGGTGACGGAGGAGGGCAGGATCGCAGTGGCGCCGGACCAGTTGTGGTACGCGCTCTCTCGCAAGCGCCTCAAGGAGAGCCGGTTCGCGCCGGGGTGTGCGGGTGCCTCGCTCGGCGCGGGCCTGTTCGTCGGCGTCTTCGCCATCTTCACCCAGATCGCGTACCTCGCCCTCGTCTCGGGCGCCCTGTTGCTCGTCTCCGCGGGGTTCGCCTTCGCACGAGCCGCCGGTGTGAGCCGGGGCTTCCCGGTCATGAGCCGTGCGGCGTTCCGTTCGGAGGCGCTGGCGCCCTGGCGGAACGTGTACGGCGGGCTGCCGCCCGGGGTGGTCGACGACACCCCTCCCGTTCCCTCTCGGGCCGGAGCTCGTACACCTTCCGACGCTCGGCCCGGTGCCGTACTCCTGTGCCCCGACCGCTCCATCACAGCGTTCCTGATCGCCGATGGCCTGCCCGCCCGTTACGGAATCGCGCCGGCCAAGGATCTCGACGCGGTCCGCGCCCTGCCCACGCAGGGCCCGGTGATCGTGCTCCACGACGCCGACGCGCACGGGGAGCTTCTCGTCCGGCGTGTCCGCGAGAGTCTGGGGCAACGCACGGTGATCGACGCCGGACTGCCGCTGCGCACCGTCCGCGGTCTCGCCCAGGCCGTGCCCTGCCGCGACCGCGGCGGTCGGCCCGACCGGGAGACCATGGCGCGGCTCACCGCGCTCGGCGAGTTCACCGAGGAGGAGCTGAAGTGGCTGGGAAAGGGCTGGCGGTTCCCGCTCGTCGGCATGCCTCCCGCCCGGCTTCTCGCCGCCGTCACCCGGATCGCCGAACAGGTCAGCCGCAACGTCGATCCGGAACGGCGCCGCGCCGCGTCCGTGGGCTTCATGACCTGGCCCGGCCCGACAGCCCAGGACCGGGCGGGTGAGCAGTGATCTGCCCCGCCTGCGCCGCCTCGCTCACGGGCAAGGAGCGCACCGGCCGGGTGTGCGCGCGCTGCGGGAAGCGCTTCGCACTCGACCCTGCGGTCCACGGCACGGGCATGCACCACATCCGCATCCGGCGCATCGCGGGGCGCGCCACCGACCACGGCCGCCTGAAGATCACCCTCACCCAGCTCTGGTACCCGTCCCGCACCCGCAACTACGCGTGTGCCGACCCGGATCCGCTGGCTCGTGGCTCTGCCGGTGGCCGGGCGGTGGAACGGCCCCTGGCCGCCCCGCCGCCCGGCCCCCGGCACGCCCACACCAACGGCTTCCTCACCTGGCCGCCGGCACCGCAGACCCCACGGGCGCGGGACACCGGCCGACCCGGCACCGGCGCGTCCAAGAAGGAAGGCACCAGTTCCGCATGACCACGCGACGCCCCCAGGCTCCCGGAAACGGGACCTCCATCGCCCCGGCTCCCCGAACCGGCCGCGGGCCGGGCGCCCGCCTCCTCGATCTCGCGATCACCGGGGCCGCCGCCCGCGCCGCGGGCCCCGGCGGCATCAGGTTCACGGAACGGCAGCTCTACTACGAGACCTGCCGCGTCCTGAGCCCGGCCGCGACCCTGCTCACCCGCGTACCGCGGACCCCGGCCCCTCCCCTGCGCCTGCGCACGTTCACGCGCGCCCTGGAGGCGCGGGGCAGGGAGACCGTGGAGGGCCTGCTCCCGCCGGTACCATCGGCGCCGCCACGGCCCCCGGCCACGCCCGGTTCCTCCGAACCCGACGTCTACGCCTACGGGCTGCCCCGCCTTCTCGTCTGCCAGGACCGCTCGATCGCCCGCATGCTGCTGGCCAACCATGTGCATCTGGAGGCGGCCTGCCCCGTCCTCGCGGCGGTCGATGCTCTGCCGCCCGCCCCTCGCCTCGTCGCGGCGCTGGAGCGGGCGGAGGGCGCGACGGTCCATGTGCTGCACGATGCGAGCCCTGAGGGCATCGAGCTCCCGGCGCGGATCAGGGCCGCTCTCGGCCACGTCCCGGGCATACGGGTGGCGTCGATCGGACTCGTACCCCGTCACGCGGCGGCCCTGCGACTTCCCACCGGCCGCGGCCCGGCGCCGGCTCCGCCTCTCGGCCCCTGGCCTCCGGCGCTGCGGCCCCAGGAGGCCGCGTGGCTGGCGCGGGGACGGTTCGCGCAGATCGCGGCGGTGTCACCGCCCCGCCTGGTGCGTACGGTGCTGCGTCTCACACGGGGACCCCGACCGCCCCGGAACTCCATGCGGACCGAACTGCGCGAGCTGCGTACCACGGGTTTCCTGACCTGGCCCGCCTCGTGATCCACCGCGTCACCCGCCCGCGAACCGCGGGGTGACCCGTCCGAGCGGGCCCTGGCTCCCGCGGCCACGACCGCCCCACAGACCCGAGGAACGCACACGATGATCCGACCTCAAGAGATCGGCTACTTTGACGAACTGCTCGCCGACGGCAGTGTCCACCGGCGCTACGAGGACGGCCGGGAGGAGTGGCGCCAACGCGAGGGATCCCACCGCGCCCTCGTGCGCTGGCACGACAACCGGAACGCCTCCGGCACCGACGAACTCCTCGGCAACCGCATCATCAAGCGCACCCTCGCCGATGGCACGGTGATGTATGCCCGCGACATCCGATACGGCCGCACCCTGTGGGGCCGCGGCGAGACGGTGATGGTCAACCGGACATCGTTCGGCGGCAGGATGGGCGTCATGCTCGCGGGCCTGGGAGTGGCGGGCCTCGCCATCACCGCCGCCCAGCTGCCGCCGCTGAGCATGAGCCCGGAGGAGGAAGAAGAGCTCCGCCAGCAGCAGGCACAGAGCCAGTCGTCGTCCTCGGGCGACTCCGGCGGAGGCGGGAGCAGCGATTCCGGTGACAACGGGACGGATGACTGGGACGCGGGCTGGGACAACGACGACGACGCCTGGAGCGACGACGACTTCGGCTGAGCCGGCCGCATCGACACCACCGGAAGCCGTAGCGGCGGCGGTAGCAGTACGGACCAGGGAACACAAAGGAAAGGAGCCGTCCATGGCACGCTTCTGCGTCTGCCTGGCCCCGACCACCCGGCAGGCCCGGGCCCATGTCGAGGCGATGGGTGCGGCCGGGACCCGCCGCGCAGCCGTCGACGTCGCCGGGGCTGATCTGGGACTGATCTCGGGCGAACCCGGCCGGGCCGAAGGCCCGTTCACGGCATGCGGCCTGACGGCGGTGGGCGAGGTCACCCTCCATAACCGCCCTGCCCTCCTGTCCGCGTTGCACGCCGAGGGGACCCGCGTACCCGCCCGGTGCTCCGACGGTGAACTGCTGTTGCGCTGCTGGGCGCGGCTCGGCGACGCGGGGGTGGCGCTCGCCGAGGGCATGTTCGTGCTGGCCGTGCTGGACGGTACGGACCTGATCCTGATCCGCGACCAGGTGGGCGCCCGGACTCTCTTCTACGCCCGCGCCGAAGGAGCCTGGGCGGCCTCGACCTCGCTGAGGGCGCTGCGGCGCTGGCCCGCGCTCGGCACATCGATGAATCTGTCCGCGGTCCGTGCGTTCCTCACCTTCGCCTATCTGCCTGGCGAGGAGACGCTCCTGACCGGCGTGCGGGAGGTCCTGCCAGGGCGGGTGCTGCGGCTGTCGCAGGACGGCACGGTCACCGAAGCAGTGCACTGGGAGCCCCGCGAGCACATCGCGCAGCCGGTGCCGCAGGATCCGACGGAGCATGTCCTGGCCCTGCGGGCGCTCCTGGAGCGGGCGACGGGCGACAGGCTCCCGGAGGCGGAGCCGGCTGCGGTCCTTCTTTCCGGCGGGATCGACAGCTCCCTCGTCACCGCGCTGGCGGCGAAGCTCCACAGCCATCCGGTGCACACATACTCGATCAGCTTCGGCGACGAACTCCCCAACGAGCTGGGCTACTCGGGCCTGGTGGCCGCCCACTGCCGTACCCGCCACCGGGTTCTGAACGTGTCGGGAAAGACGGTCGCCTCACGGCTCGCGGAGGCAGCTGCGCTCCTGGACAGTCCGGTGGGCGATCCGTTGACGGTCCCGAACCTGTTGCTCGCGGAGGCCGTGGCCGCGGACGGCGCCTCGGTGGTGCTCAACGGCGAGGGAGGCGACCCCGTGTTCGGCGGCCCGAAGAACCTCCCGATGCTGGTGCAGGAGATGCACCGTGAACCGGGGGCGCCCTGGGACGAGGACCGGGCGACGGCGTATCTGCGCTCGTACCGCAAGTGCTGGACGGACCTCCCGACGCTGCTGACCGCGCAGACGCTCGACGCGCTGCGGGACGCCCCGCGCCCCCAGCGGTTCGTGGAGCCGTATCTGACTCCGGGCGCCGACAGTCCGCACCGCATGGGCCATCTCCTCAACCAGCTTCTGCACTGCAACCTGCGGACCAAGGGCGCGCACCACATCCTGACAAAGGTGGAGCGCCTGACGGCGTCGCAGGGCATCGAAGGCCGGGCACCGCTCTTCGACCGCCGGGTCGTCGACCACGCGTTCGCGACGCCGCCGACGTACAAACTCCGTGGCTCGGTGGAAAAGTGGATCCTCAAGGAGGCCGTGCGCGACCTCCTGCCCGACACGGTCGTCGACCGCCCGAAGAGCGGGATGCGGGTGCCGGTGCAGCAGTGGCTGACGGGTCCTCTGCGCGATCTCGGGAACGATCTGCTGCTGAGCCGGCAGTCGGCCGGCCGAGGCCTGTTCCGCCCGGACACGGTCCGCACCTGGATGAAGGGCGAGGGCACGCTTCTGCCCCGTCAGGGCGGCAAGCTGTGGCTGGTGCTGACGCTGGAACTGTGGCTGCGATCGTACGCGTTGTGAGGAACGAGCAGCAGGAAGCGACGAGCGGGAAGCAACGATGAACACTGAACTCACCGACCCTCGCACGGGCCGTTCCCGCGGCACGGCGCCCGTCTCCCGCGAGCCCGAGGTGGCTGTGACCGTGGCAGCGGCCCGTACGGCGCTGGGCACGTGGCGCGCCCTGACCCCCAGGGACCGGGCGCGGCGCCTGGACCGGCTGGCGACGCTGATCGAGGCCAGCGCGGCAGAGTACGCGGCTCGTGAGCGGGCCGGAACGGGCAAGCCGGATACGGAGACGGCGGGCGAGATCGAGCAGGTGGCGGATCTGTTCCGCTTCTACGCGACGGCGGCACGGACCCGGACGGCCCCGGCGGCGGGCCGGCTGGTGTCCGGGCACGAGAGCTGGGTGCGCTGGGAGCCGATGGGCGTGGTCGGGGTGATCGTCCCCTGGAACTACCCGCTGATGATGGCGGCCTGGCGCTGCGCCCCGGCACTCGCCGCGGGCAACACGGTGGTGGTGAAGCCTGCGGAGACCACTCCGGACACGCTGGAACTGCTGGCGGAGCACGCCGCGCGGACCCTGGGCGAGGGCGTGCTCCAGTCGCTTCCGGGAGACCGGCGGACGGGTCGGCTGCTGGTGGAGTCCCCGGTGGACATGGTCGCGTTCACGGGCAGCGGCCGGGCGGGCCTGGATGTGGCGGCGCGGGCGGGCACGCGCCGGATCAGCCTGGAGCTGGGCGGCAACGCCCCGGCCGTCGTTCTCCCGGACGCCCCGGCGGACACGTATGCGTCGCTCGCGGAAGCGGCCACGTACAACGCGGGCCAGAGCTGCGCGGCGCCGGCCAGGGTCATCACTCTCACCGAGAACTACGAGTCGACGGTGGCCCACCTGACGAAGGCGATGGGTGCTCGGCTGGCAGGCCGCGACTTCGGCCCGCTGAACAACCCGGACCAGGTGGCGCGTTACGACTCCCTCGTCGCCTCCTCATCGGCGAAGCGACAGCTGGCGGCCGACATCGCAGCCCCGCCCGGCGCGGAGCACGGCCACTGGCGCGCGGCCCTTCTCCTCGCGGATCTCCCGCACGACGACCCGACGGTCACCGAGGAAGTCTTCGGCCCGCTCCTCACGGTCCAGCACGCGGACACCGTGGAGGCGGCCCTGGGCCTGGCGAACAGCGTCCCCCAGGCCCTGGCGGCCAGTGTCTGGACGACCGGTCTCAGCACAGGGCTCGATCTTGCGGCCCGCCTCGACGCGGGCGAGGCCTGGCTCAACTGCCATCTGGTGCAGACGGCGGAGCTCCCGCACGGCGGGCGTGGCTCGTCCGGCCACGGCACGGACCTGAGCACGCTGGCGCTCCAGGAGTACCAACGGCCCAAGACGGTGACGGTACGGCTGTCGCCCGGCGTACCCGAGAGCTGAGGGTGGCTTCGTGTGGTGGCGTCTGATCCGCATGCTGCGGGCACGTCACCGGTGGAGTTGGGGCGACGTCCGCCGCCGGTTCACCACTCCCAACGGGCGGTGGCTTCCGATCGCGGCGGACGGGGTCGAGCTGTTCCGGATCGCATCGGTCACGGTCAGCCGTTACCGATACCGGGCCGGCACGATCCCCAACCCATGGCAGCCTGCGAACCCCGTCTGACGGCAGAAACCGTGGAGAGCCCGTTGCGTTGAGAGGCGCCGCGGGTTCAGCGAGAGGTCCGGAGAAGCGGACCGGGAGCAATCCCGGCACCGCGCTTCGGACCTACTCAGCGGGGCGGTGACTGGCCGTCACCTGGAAGTTGTCTTCGATCCGGCCCACATGCCCAAAAGCCTCCCGGAGCCGCTCCGGCCCATATCGCGATTGCGACGGGGACAGTCAGCGAGAGGTCCCAGCCGATCACAGCGGTGAGCAGCACGCACAGCCACAGCGTCCGCGGCAGCGATGCCTACGACCGAGGCCTGGTCAACCGCCTGATCCACTCGTCCCTGACGACACCACCACTCCAGGCGCCTGCATGTACACCTGATGACCTCCGAACTATTTGACCGATCATCACACTTTGGGAGTATGTGTTGAAAGTCTCGACTGTCAGGGTAATTCTGAATCGACTCATCGTCTCCGGCCCAAAGGCGAGTTGGTCTCCATCGTCCGATTCACACGGCGATGCGGCTCTCGCCTGCACGAGACATGGGCGGCATCCCGCATCGCGAACAAGGGGTATGCCATGTCTGTCCTGACCGATGTCCGCTCAATTCCGCAGAGTGAGAAGCGTTTCTCACTGACCGCGTTCTTCGCCGCCGTGATTCCTGTTGGTGGCAATCCCCTGGGGGTGGCTCTCACGCCCGGCGGGACACGCGCCTATGTGGCCAACAGGTCGTCGAACGCGGTCAGCGTGATCGACACCGCCACCAACACCGTCACCGCAACCATCGCCACAGGCGCGGGGCCCACGCTCGTGGCGATGGCACCTGACGGGGCCCACGTCTACGTGAGCGTGGCCGACGCTGCACTGCTCAGCGTGATCGACACAGCGACGAACACCGTCACCGCGAGCGTCGCGGTGGGGGCGGGAGCCACGGGTGTGTCGGTCACCCCGGACGGGGCCCGCGTCTATGTGGCGAACCAGAACGCGAGCACGGTCAGTGTGATCGACACCGCCACCAACACCGTCATCGCGACCATCGCGGTGGGCAATGGGCCGACCGGTGTGACGGTCACGCCGGATGGAGCCCATGTCTACGTGGGCAACCTCGCCAGCAACACCATCAGCGTGATCGACACCGCCACCAACACCGTTGCCACCACCATCACCGGGCTTGACGGACCCGCTGTTGTGGGGATCACCCCGGACGGCGCCCACGGCTACGTCAGCAATGATGGCAGCGACACCGTTGCCGTGGTCGACATCGCGACGAACACCATTACTGGCAGCATTGTGGTGGGGGACCAGCCGCGTTTCGTAACCGTCAGCCAGAACGGCGCCCACGTCTACGTGGCGAACTACGGCTCCAACACCGTCAGCGTGATCAACACCGCCACCAATACGCTCGCCGGGAACCTGCGCGTCGGGGAAGGACCAACCGGCGTCGCCGTCACCCCGGACGACTCCCGCCTCTACGTGACCAACACCGACGCAGGCACACTCAGCGTCATCCCGCTGACCCTGATCCCCAACGAGGGAAGCACCGCGGGCGGCACCATCGTGACCGCCAACGGCCACAACCTCGCCAACGCCACCGCCGTCCACTTCGGCACCGCCAGCGCCACCATCCTTACCAACACCGCGACCTCGATCACCGTCGTCAACCCTGCCGGGGCCGGAGCGGTCCCCGTGACAGTCACCACCCCCGGCGGCACCGGCTTCCTGGGGGACTTCATCTACTTCCCAGCCCCCCAGGTCAATGACGTCAGCCCCACCGAAGGCCCCTCCGACGGCGGCAACACCGCCGTCATCACCGGCTTCAACCTCGCCGGCGCGATCTCCGCCTCCTTCGGCCCCAACCCCGCCACCATCCAGTCCGCCACGGACACCCAGCTCACCGTCACCGTCGCCTCCGCCCAGAACCCGGGCACGGTCCCGGTCACCGTGACCACCCCCGGTGGAATTGCGGCCGGCCCCGATTACACCTACTGGCCCCAGCCGACCATCACCAACGTCACCCCCAACACCGCATCGACCAGCGGCGGTACCCCCGTAACCCTCACGGGCATCCGACTCGCCACCACGCAACAGGTCACCTTCGAGAACGTCCCCGCCGACTTCTCCGTCATCTCCGACACCCAGATCAGTGCCATCGCCCCACCACAATCGGCAGGCCAGAACATCACCATCTCGGTCACCACCGCCGGCGGCAGCACCTCCTGGAACTCCTTCACCTACCAGGACAACCCGTCCGTCTGAAAAGCAAGTCGGACAGCCTCCCGGGCCCCGCCGCAAAGCGCCCAGCCCCGGCACGGCGGCCCGCGCACCCCGGCAAGAGGGATGGCCGCGCGCGACGGCGGGGATGCGACCGTGTGTGGCGAAACAGGTGGCCGGATCGATCAGGAATCGAGAAGCGCGGGTCACGAAGCCGCATCTAGTCTGACCGTCATGGACATCACCATTCACACGAGTTTCCTCCCGCACGACGACCCGGACGCGTCCCTGGCCTTCTACCGCGACGCCCTCGGCTTCGAGGTCCGCAGCGACGTCGGACAGGGCAAGATGCGCTGGATCACGGTCGGCCCCGCCGACCGGCCCGGCACGTCCATCCTCCTGGCGCCGCCGGCCGCCGACCCCGGGGTCACCGAGGACGAGCGCCGCATCATCGCCGAGATGATGGCCAAGGGCACCTACGGCTGGATCCTGCTGGCCACCCGGGACCTCGACAGTACTTTCGAGAAGCTGCAGGCCGGCGACGCCGAGGTCGTCCAGGAGCCGACCGAGCAGCCGTACGGCATCCGCGACTGCGCCTTCCGCGATCCCGCGGGCAACCTGGTCCGCATCCAGGAGCTTCGCTGAGCCGTCCGGTCATCGATTCGGCCATGATGGCCGGCGTCGCGACCACCTGCGAAGAATGCGGCGGCCGGCGCTTCCGGGCCGCTGTCCTCGACCACCCCTCGGCGACCGCACCATCGCACAGGTGCTCGCGGTCGGCCGCCGAGGCCGAGGCGCGCACGCCGGCCGCCCACAAGGGCGGCGTCCACATCCCCGCCGAGCCGACCACGGCCTCCATCCCACCGACGTCGAGCAGTTGCTCGACCGGCTCGACGACTCCGGCAAGCCGGTCAGCACCTCGCCGCCTGCCCCGGCATGCAACCCAGGTGCTCGTGGTCATCGATGAAAAGGAGTTCTCTCATGTGTCACCCCTCGTGGGGGCGCGCACGCACCACGGCGCAGCGCCTGAGCGACCTTGCGCGACTGCGCCGCGTCCGCGACAGGATCGACCGGGAGTACGCGCAGCCGCTGAACGTCGAGGCGCTCGCCCGCGGCGTGAACATGTCCGCCGGCCACCTCAGCCGCCAGTTCCGGCTGGCCTACGGCGAGTCGCCGTACTCATACCTTATGACGCGTCGTATCGAGCGCGCGGCAGCACTGCTGCGTCGTGGCGACCTCAGCGTCACCGAGGTCTGCTTCGCGGTCGGCTGCTCATCCCTGGGCACCTTCAGCACCCGTTTCACCGAGCTGGTCGGCATGCCGCCCAGCGACTACCGGCGCCGCGCAACGGGCGCTGCGGCCGGGATGCCACCGTGTGTGGCAAAACAAGTGACAAGACCGGTCAGGAATCGAGAAGCGCCGGTCGCCGAGCCGCAACTAGCGTGATGGCCATGGCATCCATCGAATCCGTCACCCTCGACGTGGCCGACCCCACGGCCGCCAACCACTTCTACACCACGGCCTTCGGTTTGGACACACAGGTGCGCCTGCGGGCCTCGCAGGCACCGACGACCGGCTTCCGCGGGTTCACGCTGTCGCTCACGGTGTCCCAGCCGGCCACCGTCAACGGCCTCATCGACGCCGCCCTCGACGCCGGCGCCACGCCGCTGAAGCCTGCCGCGAAGTCGCTCTGGGGCTACGGCGGCGTCGTACAAGCCCCGGACGGGACGGTCTGGAAGGTCGCGACCTCGGCGAAGAAGGACACCGGCCCGGCCACCCGGCAGTTCGACGAGATCGTGCTCCTGCTGGGAGTCGCGGACGTGACCGCGAGCAAGCGGTTCTACGTCGGCCGAGGCCTCGCCGTGGCGAAGAGCTTCGGCGGCATGTACGTCGAGTTCGCTGCTGGGTCGAATCCCGTCAAGCTGGCGCTGTACAGGCGCCGCGCCCTTGCCAAGGACGCCGGTATCTCTCCCGACGGCACCGGAGCGCACCGCATCACGATCGGTGGCGATGCCGGGCCTTTCACCGACCCGGACGGGTTTGCATGGGAGGCCGCATCGCCGGCACTCGCGCCCTGAGTGTCCCTGCTGCCTGCCCTGCCTGGTCGCCGGTCACGAGACGGCAGCCTGGCTCGGGGCGGTGCCGGGTGCCGAGCTGATGCGCCCGCCGCGGCCGACCGCCATCGTCACTCGGACCGGGTCCATCGCACGCCTTGCCGGCTGTGGGGTTCGGGGCGCGCGGTTCAGAGACCGACGTCGCGGCTGTTGATGTCGGCGAGGGATTCGCGGCGGACCAGCAGCCGCGCGCGGCCGTCGTGGACGGCGGCCACCGGCGGGCGGCCGACCGCGTTGCAACTGGACGCCATGGAGAGGTGGTAGGCGCCCGCGACCGGGATGGCGACCAGGTCGCCCGGGTCACCGCGCGTCTGGTCACGGTGACCTGGCCAACCAGGTCGGGGCGGAACTCGACACGTCCGGCCACGCCCACGCTTGACGGCACGGACCCGTCACGCCTCGGCACCCCCACATTCTGGTCACATCAGCCTGGCCAGATCGTGGTTGAGTTCGACGACATTGACGCGTTCCTGACCCAGAAATCCGAGAACACGTCCCTGGACGTGGTGGGCGACCAGCCTCTTGACCTCGACGGGGTCGAGGCGGCGGGCCTTCGCGACACGGTCGACCTGTTCGTAGGCGTACGCCGGGGAGATCGCCGGGTCGAGCCCGGAGCCGCTGGCGGTGACGGCGTCCGCGGGGACGGACGTGGGCGGGACCCCGTCGAAGGCGGCGACGGCAGCACGGCGGTCCCTGACGGTCTCGATCAGGTCGGTGTTGTTCGGGCCCAGGTTGGAGGCGCCGGAGATCGTGGGGTCGTAGCCGCCGGCGGACGGGCGGGGCTGGAACCACTTGGGGTCGGGGCGCAGCGGCTCCCTCGCGTCCTGGGGATTCTTCTTCGGCAGGGCGAAGTTCTGGCCGATCAGGCTGGAGGCCACAGGCGTGCCGTTCGTCGTCAGCAGGGAACCGTTGGCCTGGTGGGAGAGACCGGCCTGGGCGATGCCGGTGACGAGCAGTGGATAGGCGATGCCGGTGATCACGGTGAACGCCAGCAGCATCCGCAAGGCGGTCAGATGGTGCTGGAGTACGGGGGGAAGGTGGGTGCGCACCGTGGGATCGCCTTCTTCTCTCGTCGGGCCGTCTGTCAGCGCAGGCCGGGGAGGAACTGAATGAAGAGGTCGAGCAGCTTGATGCCCACAAAGGGCAGTACCAGCCCGCCGAGCCCGTACATCCAGATGTTGCGGCTGAGCAGTGTCGCGGCGGAGGACGGCCGGTAGCGCACGCCGCGCAGCGCCAGCGGGATCAGCGCGATGATGATCAGCGCGTTGAAGACGATCGCGGAGGCGATCGCCGAGGTCGGGCTGTGCAGGCGCATGATGTTGAGCTTGTCCAGGCCCGGGTAGACCATGGCGAACATCGCCGGAATGATCGCGAAGTACTTCGCCACGTCGTTGGCGATCGAGAACGTCGTCAGCGCGCCGCGGGTCATCAGCAGCTGCTTGCCGATCTCGACGATCTCGATCAGCTTGGTCGGGTTGGAGTCCAGGTCCACCATGTTCCCGGCCTCCTTCGCGGCCGAGGTACCGGTGTTCATCGCCACGCCGACGTCCGCCTGGGCGAGCGCGGGCGCGTCGTTCGTACCGTCGCCGGTCATCGCGACCAGCTTGCCGCCGTGTTGTTCGCGGCGGATCAGGGCCATCTTGTCCTCGGGCGTGGCCTCGGCGAGGAAGTCGTCGACGCCCGCCTCCTGCGCGATGGCGCGCGCGGTCAGCGGGTTGTCACCCGTGATCATGACGGTTCTGATGCCCATGCGGCGCAGCTCGTCGAACCGCTCCCGCATGCCCTCCTTGACTACGTCCTTGAGGTGGATGACGCCCAGGACGCGGGCGGTCGGCGTACCGCCGCGCCGGGACACCTCGCCGACGACCAGCGGGGTGCCGCCGCTCGCAGAGATTCCGTCGACGATGCCGCCGACCTCTGCCGTGGGGTGGCCGCCGTTGTCACGGACCCAGCGCATCACTGCCGTCGCCGCTCCCTTGCGCAAAGACAGGGTTTCCTGAGGATCGTTGAGGTCGACACCGCTCATCCGGCTCTGAGCGGTGAAAGGTACGAACTGTGCCCGGTCCAGTTCTCCTTCGCTACGGCCACGAAGCGCGTACTGCTGCTTGGCGAGGACGACGATCGAGCGGCCTTCAGGCGTCTCGTCGGCGATCGACGACAGCTGGGAGGCGTCCGCGAGCTCCTCGATGCTCACCCCGTCCACCGGCAGGAACTCGGCGGCCTGGCGGTTGCCGAGGGTGATGGTGCCGGTCTTGTCGAGCAGGAGGGTATTGACGTCGCCCGCGGCCTCCACCGCGCGTCCGGACATCGCCAGTACGTTGCGCTGCACGAGCCGGTCCATGCCCGCGATGCCGATCGCCGACAGCAGCGCGCCGATCGTCGTAGGGATCAAGGCCACCACGAGGGCCGCGAGGATGACGATGGGCTGCTCGGCCCCCGCGAAGATGGCGAAGGGCTGCAGGGTCGCCACCGCGATCAGAAAGATGATCGTGAGGGATGCCAGCAGGATGTTGAGCGCGATCTCGTTCGGCGTCTTCTGCCGCGCGGCCCCCTCCACGAGGGCGATCATCCGGTCGATGAAGGTCTCCCCCGGCTTCGAGGTGATTTTCACAACGATCCGGTCCGAGAGCACCTTGGTGCCGCCCGTGACCGCCGACCGGTCGCCGCCCGATTCGCGGATCACCGGCGCCGACTCGCCCGTGATGGCCGATTCGTCGACGCTCGCGATGCCCTCGATCACATCGCCGTCGCCGGGGATGGTCTGCCCGGCCTCGACGACGACGTGATCGCCCAGACGAAGGTCGGCGCCCGGAACTTCCTCCTCGGCGGCGTCGGTCGCGCCCGGCCGCCAGCCGGTGAGACGGCGGGCCTTCGTCGTCGTCTTGGTGCGGCGCAGGGTCTCCGCCTGGGCCTTGCCGCGTCCCTCGGCCACGGCTTCGGCAAGGTTGGCGAAGACCGACGTCAGCCAGAGCCATGCCGTGATCACCCAGGCGAAGACGCTGGGCGCCCTGATGGCCGACAGTGTGGTCAGCACCGCCCCGACCTCCACCACGAACATGACGGGGTTGTGGACCATCGAGCGCGGATCCAGCTTGCGCAGAGCGTCGGGGAAGGACGTCAGAAGCTGCTTGGGATCGAGCAGTCCGCCCGAGACCCGGTACTGCTGACGCCCTGCGCCCGGTGGGGTGGGAACGGGAGTGGTGGTCGTGGACATCAGTGCAGACCCTCCGCAAGGGGGCCGAGTGCGAGCGCGGGAAAGTACGTCAGACCGACAACGATGAGGATCACTCCGGTCAACAGCCCGACGAACTGCGGCCGGTGAGTGGGCAGGGTGCCCGCGGTGACCGGAACCGGCTGCTGCCCGGCGAGCGAGCCGGCGAGTGCCAGGACGAACACCATCGGCAGGAACCGGCCGACGAGCATGACCACACCGAGTGTGGTGTTGTACCAGACGGTGTTCACGCTCAGCCCCGCGAACGCCGAGCCGTTGTTGTTCGCAGCCGACGCGAAGGCGTACAGGACCTCGGAGAAGCCGTGCGGTCCGGAATTGAGCATGGCGGCCCTTTCACCCGGGAATGCCATCGCGAGCCCCGCACCGACCAGCGCGAGTGCGGGCGTGGTCAGGATGTAGAGCGAGGCGAACTTCATCTCCCGGCCCCGGAGCTTCTTGCCCAGGTACTCGGGCGTACGGCCGACCATCAGTCCGGCGACGAAGACCGCGACGATCGCCAGGATCAGGATCCCGTAGAGCCCGGAGCCGGTGCCGCCGGGCGCGATCTCCCCCAGCATCATGTTGAAGATCGTCATTCCGCCGCCGCCCGGCGTGTACGAGTCGTGGAAGGAGTTGACCGCTCCGCACGACGTAAGGGTGGTGGACACGGCGAACAGGGCCGAGGCCCAGATCCCGAACCGCGTCTCCTTGCCCTCCATCATTCCGCCGGCCGCGTGACCGGCCGTGCTGCTGACGCTGTGCAGTTCGTTGGCGGTCACGATGGCGACCGATGCGGCCCAGATCAATGCCATCACGGCAACAATCGCGTAGCCCTGTCGGTTGTCGCCGACCATCGTCCCAAAAGTCCGCGGCAGCGAGAACGCGATGACCAGCATGAGGTAGATCTCGATCAGGTTGGTGAAGGCGTTGGGGTTCTCGAAGGGGTGTGCAGAGTTCGCGTTGTAGAAACCGCCGCCGTTGGTGCCAAGTTCCTTGATGGACTCCTGGGAGGCGACGGGGCCACCGGTCACGCCCTGGTGCCCGCCCGCGATGGTGGTGATGTCGTGGATTCCATGGAAATTCTGAACGGAACCGGCGGCCACCAGAACGATCGCGAAGACAAACGCAAGGGGCAGCAGAACGCGCAGCACAATCCGCGTCAGGTCCACCCAGAAATTCCCGACGCGATCGGTCTGCTTCCTGCTGAAACCCCGGATCAGCGCGGCCACGACGGCGATACCCACGGCCGCGGAGACGAAGTTCTGCACCGCGAGGCCCGCCATCTGGACCAAGTGGCCCATGGTCGACTCGCCGGAGTACGACTGCCAGTTGGTATTGGTGACGAAGGATGCCGCGGTGTTGAACGACTGGTCCGTGGTGACCGGCTTCATTCCCAGGGACAGCAAGAGATGGTTCTGCAGGCGCAGAAATGCGTACAGGAACAGGACCGATACTGCGGCGAAGGCCAGGATGCTGCGCAGGTAGACGGACCACTTCTGGTCGGCGTCGCCGTTCACTCCGCCTGCCCGGTAGATCAGGCGCTCGGCCCGCCAATGGTGATCGGTGGTCAGGACGCGGGCCATGTAGCCGCCCAGCGGGCGGAACGAGAGACCTAGCGCGACCACCAGGGCGAGTACCTGGAGCCATCCCGCGAGAGTGTCGTTCATCCGGACCTTCTCCTAGAACTTCTCGGGGAAGATCAGGCAGATGACCAGGTAGATGACGAGGCACGCGGCAACGATCAAGCCGACGATGTTTTCCACGCTCACAGGCGTCCGACCCCCTTGGCGGCCAGGCCGATGAGGACGAACACCACTACCGTGAGGCCGATGTACGCGACGTCCGACATGCGCGAGGCACCCCGCAGAGTCATCAGGGGCAGGCTTGTTCAGCCTTCCCGGTTGGAATAGGGGGTTGATCCGGAATACGAGGTTGATTCATTTCTGACGCTATATCAGTTGACTTCGAGAATGCCCTGCCGTCCTGTGCGCCGATGGGATGACGGTGGAGTGCAGGGATTCACTCGACGCGGCCCGATGTCGCGCTGCCGCCGGGCGCGGAACTCGGAAGAGTGAGCATCGCCGTGAAGGCGGGGCCCTCAGCGGTCGTCTCCAGGGTCCCGTCCATGGCCTCGGCCAAGTCGCGCGACAGCCGCAGAGCCAGGCTGTCGGCCCTGGTACCCGGAGCCCGGGAGGCCGCGGCGATCAGTTCCGGACCTCGGACGGGCACGCCGTCCTTCACCCGAATCTTCACGCAGCCGGCCTGGACCTCGGCGGTGAAGACGGGGGGCCGGTCCGGCGGACTGTGACGCAATGCGTCGGCCCCCAGTGCGGCCAGGGCGCGGGTGAGGAGAGCAGCGTCCGCGATCACGTCGGGCAGCTGTTCCGGCAGATGCAGAACGATCGAATGGCCGCCGGGCCCGAGGTCGTCCAAGGCAGCGCCCAGCACCTCGTTGAGGTCGACCGGGCGGAGGTAGAGATCGAGTGCCCCGGCGTGCAGACGACTCACATCGTCGAGATCGGTGACCAACTGCGCCGCACGGTGCACCGCCGCGCGGGCAGCGTCCAACAACTGTGCCTCCTCCGGGGCAGGCGCGTCGGCGCGTCGACGCCGCAAGCGCACGAGCGCTGCTTCAGCGGTGTGCAGCGGAGCACGCAGATCACGGCCTGCCGCGAGAAGCAGGGATGCCCGGGTGCGTTCGGCGTCGGCGAAGGTGTCCGTGCCGCCGGAACGCCCGGCGGTCCGCCCCCGGGCATGGGCCAGCCCCAATTCGGCGGCGCATGCGGCGAGAACGCGCTGGTCCTCCGTGCTCAGTCCCGAGCCGCGAGCAGCCAGCGTGAGATTGTCGTCGACGGGGCTTTCCACATCCGCCTCGTAGGGTTTCTCCGGCGGCCGCTCCCCGGCGCTGGCGACCACGTACCAGCGGGGCACGGGGGATGCTTCCGGATCCCTTTCGAGCAGGCTGATCGCGCTGAGGCCGAAATTCTCCCGGATCTGCTCCACCAGTGCCGTCAGATCCTGGCCACGCATCATGGCGGCGGCCAGACGGCTCAACGCCCTCGCCTCCGATTTCGCGCGTACGGCCTGGTACGTACGCTGCGCAGCCGTTCCCGCTGCCGTGCCGACGAGAGCGGCTGTGGCGATGAAGACCACGAGCGCGGTGATCTCGTCCGGGCGCTCAATGGCCAGCGAGTGCACCGGTGCGGTGAAGTAGTAATCGGCGAGCAGTGCTGCAGCAACGGCGGCGAACAGCGCGGGGTAGAGGCCGCCGACCAGCGCGACCACGACGACGGCGAGCAGATAGATCACCAGGTCGCTGGAGAGGTCGAGATGGCCACGCAGCGCGGTCAGCAGGACCGTCAGTACGGGCAGCAGCATCACGGCGCCGGCCAGCGCGGCCCAGTACCGTCTTGGGCCCGTGCCACGGATCGGATGCGGAATCCTCACCACAGCAGACCCTGCTGCCTCCCTATGGGTGACGATGTGCACGTCAATAGGGCCGGACCCCTTGATCGTCCGTTCTCCCACACCTGCTCTCAGGAGGGAGGCGAGACGGCCGTGCCGACTCGCGCCCAGCACGATCTGGGTGACGTTCTCCGCCTCGGCGAACTGGAGCAAGGCGTCGACAACGTCCTCGCCAGTGGTCTGGTGGTAGGTGCCGCCGAGCGACTCCACAAGGGTGCGCTGGGTGTCCAGGACCGCCGGGTCGACGCCGGTGAGCCCGTCCTCCGGGACCACGTGGAGGGCCAGCAACTCGGTGCCGGGGGTACGAGCGCTGATCCGCGCGGCACGGCGGATGAGGGTCTCGCCCTCCGGCCCGCCGCTCAGGGACACCAGGATGCGCTCCCGGGTCTCCCAGGGAGCGACGATGCCGTGTTCCGCGCGGTAGCGCTGCAGCCCCTCCTCCACCCGGTCGGCGAGCCACAGCAGGGCGATTTCGCGCAGGGCGGTGAGGTTGCCGACCCGGAAGTAGTGGGTGAGGGCGGACTCGATGCGGTCCGGCGGATAGATGTCGCCATGGACCATGCGGCGGCGGAGCACCTCCGGTGGCAGGTCGACCAGTTCGATCTGGTCGGCCCGGCGGGCCACCTCGTCGGGCAGGGTCTCCCGCTGCGCGACCCCCGTGATCTGCCGTACCACGTCGTTGAGGGATTCCAGGTGCTGGACGTTGAGCGTGGTGACGACATCGATGCCGGCGGCCAGGAGCTCCTCCACGTCCTGCCATCGCTTGGCGTTGCGGGCCCCCGGAACGTTGGAGTGGGCCAGCTCGTCGACCAGCGCGACCTGGGGACTGCGGGCCAGCACCGCGTCGAGATCCATCTCGGTGAAGAGCGCACCGCGGTGGCTCAGCGTACGGCGGGCAATCGTCTCCAGACCGTCGGCCATGGCCGCGGTCGGCCGACGCCCGTGCGGCTCGACGAAGCCGACGACCACATCCGCGCCCCGTGAACGCAGCCGCTGCCCCTCGGCGAGCATGGTGTACGTCTTCCCGACCCCGGGGGCGGCCCCGAGGTAGATCCGCAACCGTCCACGTGCCACCGGCGGACTCCTGCCCAGGTCGCCCCCATGTCGTGCTCGCGCCCTTCCATGGTGCGCCCCTCAAAGCCGTTCCACTCGACGACACCGGCCCGGAGCCCTCAAGGGCACCCTCGGGGTGTATCGCGTCCTCGGCGGACTGCGGTGACTCGTGCAGGCCGCGCAGACGGGAGCCAGTCCTCGGATCTCAGAGGGTGTTCGGTACCGTTTCATGCTGCCGCGGGCGGTTTCGGGCGGAGGTATTGCCCGATTTGGCTCGGGCTCGCGGTCAGCCTGCTGACCAT